>QNVF01000009.1 GCA_004347965.1 Candidatus Nezhaarchaeota archaeon WYZ-LMO8 | reverse complement strand
GCCCCCGGTAAGGTTCCCGGCGTTGACTCCAATTAAACCGCAGCATTCACCCCTTGTGGTGCTCCCCCGCCAATTCCTTTAAGTTTCAGCCTTGCGGCCGTACTCCCCAGGCGGCGGGCTTAATGGTTTCCCTGCGGCACTGGGCGGACTCGAAGTCCGCCCAACACCTAGCCCGCATCGTTTACAGCTGGGACTACGGGGGTATCTAATCCCCTTTGCTCCCCCAGCTTTCGTCCCTCACCGTCGGGCGCGTTCTGGCCGAGCGCCTTCGCCACTGGTGGTCCTCCCGGGATTATAGGATTTCGCCCCTACCCCAGGAGTACCCTCGGCCTCTCCCGCCCCCTAGCCCAGCAGTATCTCCCCCAGCCCCACAGTTGGGCTGTGGGATTTAAGGGGAGACTTGCTGGACCGGCTACGGACGCTTTAAGCCCAATAAGCGTCCCGACCACTCGCGGGGCTGGTATTACCGCGGCGGCTGACACCAGACTTGCCCCCCGCTTATTGCCCCCAGCTTGTTACACTGGGGAAAAGCCACCCTCTTCGGGTGGCACTCGGGGTGACCCCGTCGCGGTTTCCCGCATAGCGGAGGTTTCGCGCCTGCTGCGCCCCGTAGGGCCTGGGCCCTTGTCTCAGGGCCCATCTCCGGGCTCCCGCTCTCACGGCCCGTACCCGTTATCGGCTTGGCGGGCCGTTACCCCGCCAACTACCTGATGGGCCGCAGCCCCATCCTCGGGCGAACCTGAGGAGCATGGCCTCAGGCCCCTTTAAGCGATGGCCCATTCCAGGAGCCATCGCCTATCGGGTATTAGCCCCAGTTTCCCGGGGTTATCCCCGTCCCGAGGGTAGGTTGGCTACGTGTTACTGAGCCGTGCGCCACGCCCCACCATGGCCTGGAGCGTACGACTCGCATGGCTTAGCCCCACCCCGATAGCGGTCGGGTCCGGCAGGATCAACCGGAGTCGAGGATACGGCCGCAAGATTTATGGCGGGTTCATCTTTACTGACGGGCTTCGCCACCCCACGTCGGACCCAAACATCCGAGCTCCACAGGGAACCCGGTTTGTTTGGATCCCCACTAGTATCCCACGGCTGGAGGTCGAACTCTCATTCTAGGGGCGAGAGAAGCCCCTCATAGTCCGTTCGACACCGCCACCGTGGCGCATAAGGAATAGTGATTAGACCCTATATATTGTTTACGTCACATGAGGTTGACTGTATCTTCAATAGGAAGAACGTAGAGGTTCAATGTACAACTAATGAGGTGCCGGGTGAGGTTCGTAATCCCCCTTCTGTTTAGGTAACATTCGACTATGCGGCTTACCGCTCGTCGGGGACCTCATCACGGTACGCCTTATTCCGCGCGGAGGTCGCCACGTTTCAACGATTCCACTAGCGTCCTCAAGGTTTTAAGCCCATCATAGCCATGTGCTAGTGGACGTGTCGTTTCTTAGGCTTTACCCCCAACCTCTCGGTTGACACCTTACGGCGCCGCGCTCCCCGATGGAGGGGGACTTTCCTCAGGTGCTAAGGCACCCGAGAGTTACCCGACCTCTCCCGGCACCTCGTATAAAGAGGACCTACTTCAGGTATTTAAGCTTAGAATATACTTGTTCCCCAGGAGCTCGGGGTTGAGAATTGCCCTACGATGTACTTCACATAGGTGTTGACAGTGTAGACTCTTTAAGTGGTGGATGTACAACCCACTTTTTGTTTGAGGCTCTAAGGGAGATAATGAGGCGCTTTAATGATAAAGTCAAGTTACTCGACTATCCAATACTAGCAAGGTTGAACCCCAACATTCCTTGGAAGACTCGTGGTAATGGTGCTGTGTGCTTAAGGTTAATGGCTCAAAGCAATGTGATCTCATCGATCGAGGAACTTCTAGCGTTAATGCTTAAGAGCTATACTCAAAGTTACCATGACTGCGATCCAGCAATAGCCATACTACATGGAGAATTGCACAAGGACTTCTTAGACTTCTATGAGAAAACTTTGAGACGTGTTGTGGCCCTACGTGAAGCTTTAGAACTAGCACAAAGCCACGACGTCAAAGTAGTTAAGACCAGGAGTGGTCTGGGCCTCATAGGTGCACTAGCAGCTATAGGTTCTCTCACTGAGGGAGATTACACCTTCGAGATCTTAGCTTACAGATGTGAGGAGGAGACGAGACTCTTGGACTACAATAGCGTGTGGGTCATGGAGTTTGAGACTTGGCCCTACACATTCAATAACATCGACCCAGAGACTGGGAGAATACTTCTAACACCTCGAGGTCCTGATCCAGTACTCTACGGCGTAAGAGGAGAGAGCCCTCAAGTTCTACTCAAAGCTTCAAGTCTCCTAAAGGTGTACAGCAAGCCTATTGGCTACTTGATTATTAGGAGCAATCAGGGCACTGATTACCACTACTTAAGAGTTAAGAAAGTAAGGGAGGTAGAGCCCTACTCCTCAATACTCTTAAGGGGTGAAGTTGCATCGAAGCCTAAAGTCATAAGCGGGGGGCACGTGGTCTTCAAAGTATCTGATGGCGTAGAGGAGCTGTACTGCGTCGCATACAAGCCATCAGGTGATGTGAGACGAGCATCAGAGAAGCTTGAAGTTGGCGATGAAGTTGAGGTCTATGGAGGAGCTAGAAGACTCTTAGGCTTAGATGCCCTCTCCATAAACCTTGAGAAGCTCATGATTCTGAGAGCAAGGGAGAAGGTGATGGAGATGAACCCGTTGTGTCCTAGATGCCGAAAAAGATTGAAGAGCTTAGGAAGGGGAGGAGGCTATAAATGCAGCAGATGTGGATTTAAAACTGCTGAAGCAACTAAGCTTGCTTCAAGAATATCAAGGAAGGAAGTCGAAGGAATATACCTACCTCCTCCAAGATCGATGAGACACCTAGCAAAGCCTTTTAGAAGGTACGGTCTTGAGAAGAAGGGGGTTTACGAACTCGAAGAGATGAAGTTAAGGAGGGTTCTAATGGTTGGGCGGTGAGGACATACCTAGAGATATAG
Organism: Candidatus Nezhaarchaeota archaeon WYZ-LMO8; assembly: GCA_004347965.1. Taxonomy (GTDB): domain Archaea; phylum Thermoproteota; class Methanomethylicia; order Nezhaarchaeales; family WYZ-LMO8; genus WYZ-LMO8. The sequence goes on along the minus strand of QNVF01000009.1, from coordinate 34,087 downwards.
TCCTTATACGCATGGGAAACATTGGGAGAGTTTTTAAGTGCAAGTACTGTGAAGCCATATTCGTTGGTTTAAGTGATGCGAAGAGACATAGCGAGAAGCCTGATCCTCAATGCCTAAGTTTAAGAAGAAAAGAGAGAATTCCATAACTAAACTAAGCTTCAAATAGGCCTCCACCAGCTGGAGGAAATATCGATATCGTTGAGCCATCCTTAAGTTTCGCTTTTAAACCACCTAAAAGCCTACAATCTCTTCCATCTACAAACACCTTTAAGTAATCCCTTAAATTTTCGCCCTCAAAGATCAATTCCTTAAGCTCAGGCTTCTGCTCCACAAGAAGATCAAGTAGTTGTCCCAGCGTAAAGTCCTCGCTCAGCTCCATCTCCACACTCTTCCAGCCTACCACATTCCTCAGAGACCCGTAAACCTCTACTTTCACCCTCACGATAGAAACCCTCAATTACACTTTAAAAATAAGGAGAAATAAAAAGTCGCTAGGGACCTGGTTTGAGTGGTTACAGTGGCAGGATACTAGAGGTAGACTTGAGTAAAGGCGACGTAGCGGTCGTAGATCTCGACTGGAACGTAGCAATGAAGTTTATAGGCGGTAGAGGGTATTCAGCAAAGCTTCTCTTTGACGCTTTAAAGCCGGGTATTGATCCACTGAGCGAGGATAACGTGCTAATATTTATGACCGGCCCGCTCACAGGGACTAGAGCTCCAGCATCAGGTAGATTCGTTGTGTCATCGAAGTCTCCATTGACTAACACGATCTTCGACTCTAACTGTGGAGGATCCTGGGGACCTGAACTGAAGAAGGCTGGGTTTGACGGCATAATCATCAGAGGTAGAAGCTCTAGCCCAGTATACTTGGTGGTCGACGACGGTAAAGCTGAGATTCGAGATGCAAGCAAGATATGGGGACTTGAAACCGATGCTACAGAGGATGCTATAAGAAGAGAGTTGGGGCTTGAGAAGGTCGAGGTGTGTTGCATAGGTCCTGCTGGAGAGAACCAGGTTAGAATGGCTTGCATAATAAGCAATAAGCATAGAGCAGCTGGTAGAGGCGGCTTGGGCGCAGTCATGGGCTCTAAAAAGTTAAAGGCCATAGCAGTCAAGGGCACCGGTGAAGTGAAGGTTGCAAACCCGAGAGCATTCAATGAAGAGGTTAAGAAGACACTTGAGGTCTTAAGAGGGAACCCAATTACTGGAGATAGCCTTGGACGCTATGGCACAGCGTTTCTGGTTCACTTGATGAATAAGGCAGGAGTTCTTCCATCCTATAACTTTACACGAGGTTTCTTCGATAAAGCAGAGGAGGTTTGTGGGGAGAGAATTACTGAAACCATGCTGGTAAGAAGAACCGCATGCTATGGATGTCCGATAGCTTGCGCTCGCTCAATAAAATACAAGGTTGGAGAGGAGGAAGTAGTATCTTCAGGGCCTGAGTATGAAAGCGTATGGGCCTTGGGACCTAACTGTGGTATATCAGATATAAACGTCATAGCACGAGCAAATGACTTATGCAACAAGCTAGGTCTCGACACCATATCAATTGGAAACACTATAGGATTCTTAATGGAGTGCTATGAGAAGGGGCTTTTAAGAGGGCTTGGCGATGTAAATTTAAAGCTAAGCTTTGGTAATGCTGACGTACTGTTAAAGCTTATCGTTGACACAGCCTGCAAGAGGGGTCTAGGAAGAATTGCAAGTGAGGGAGTTGATCGAATAGCGAAGATGATAGGTGCTGAGGGTATAGCTGCTCACGTGAAAGGATTGGAGCTGCCGGCTTACGATCCTCGAGGGGCAAAGGGCATGGCCTTGGCTTACGCAACATCCAATAGAGGGGGATGCCACTTGAGAGCTTACATAGTGATGAGTGAGATACTGGGCATACCAAGGTACATAGACCCCCTCTCCTATGAAGGTAAAGCCGAGCTCGTTAAGAGATTGCAAGATGTCTCAGCTGTAATAGACTCTTTAGTGGTGTGCAAGTACACCATGCTCGCCTTATTCTCGACATTAGCCTATGAGGCAACGCATTACGCAAGGCTATTAACAACGGCGACAGGTTTCTACGTTGATGAAGAAGAGTTCTATAAGATAGGAGAGAGAATATACAACTTAGAAAGGCTGTTTAACGTTAGGGAGGGGTTCAATAGATCACACGACACTCTACCTCCTAGGTTCTTAAGCGAGGGATTGAAGGAAGGAGCTGCAAAAGGAGAAATAGTTGATTTAACGAGGCTGCTCGACGCTTACTACATGATTAGAGGCTGGAACTATAATGGAATACCTATGGACAAGAAACTTCAGCAATTAGGCTTAGAACCACTTTACAAAGGACCTAAGCTTCAAGTAGCGATAGATGAAAGATACTTGAAGGATGGTCTAAGCATAGCTGAAGCATGCTACAAAGGAGGAGCTGAGATTCTTGAAGTTGGAACACCACTCATAAAGTCTGCTGGCTTAGAGGCAGTAAGGGAGTTTAGAAGAAGGTTTCCCTACGCTACTATAGTTGCCGACTTAAAGACGTTTGACACTGGCTGGCTTGAAGTTGAGTTAGCTGCTGAAGCTGGAGCGGACATAGTTACAGTGCTAGGCGCCACTGATGACTATACTATCAAGGACGCTGTTGGTGCTGCTCGAAAGTACAACGTCAAGATCATGTGCGACCTCATAAATGTGCCGGACCCCGTATCTAGAGCAAAGGAAGTAGAGAGACTTGGATGCGACATAATTTGCGTCCATATGGGTATAAGTGTGCAGATGAGGGAGAGAGATGTGACAAAGAAAATGGAGCTCTTAGAGGAAATAGTGAACAGCGTAAAGGTTCCAGTAGCCGTAGCAGGTGGTGTAAGGCTCGAACACGTGGATGAACTAGTTAAGAGAGGTTGCAAGATAGTAATTGTTGGCTCAGCGATAACAAGATCGTCAAACCCTGAGGAAGCAGCTAGAAGATTTATAACCAGGATAGAGAGAGCTTACTCTTCTCTCAAGGGTTCGTATTAGCTATTAGAGGCCATCGACTTCTTTAGCTTGTACTCTAGACAAGCCTTTAAGAAGCCGTAGTATAGAGGCGACGGTCTATTAGGTCTCGACTTAAATTCTGGATGTGCCTGAGTAGCTATGAAAAATGGATGATCCTTGAGCTCTATGAATTCTACTCTTCGCTTATCAACGCTATAACCTGAGAAAATCATACCATAGCTCTGAAGCAATGACCAGTAAGCAGGGTTTACTTCATACCTGTGTCTATGTCTCTCAAATATTATAGGTCTTCCATAGAGCTCATAGACCTTCGTCCCTGGTTCAAGAACAGTAGCTTGAGCACCCAGTCTCATCGTACCTCCCATTTCCTTAACATAGTGTTGCTCCGGCAGCAGGTCTACTACTGGGTGGTTTGTAGAAGGGTCAAGCTCAGTGGTATTTGCATCTTTGAGACCCACCACATTCCTTGCGAACTCTACAACGGCTAATTGCATTCCAAAGCATATTCCCAAGAACGGGATCTTGTTCTTCCTAGCATACTCGATGACGGTCATCTTTCCTTGAGCTCCTCGTGCACCGAAACCTGGTAGAACCACTATGCCATCACAATAGCTCAGAGTCTTCTGATACTCCTCAGGCATTCCCTTATCGCATTCAAGCTGTGTAGCTTCGAGCCAAATCATGTTGACCTTTGTTTCAAGGAAAGCTCCTGCATGCTTTAGAGCTTCTATTATGCTTATGTAGGAGTCCTTTAACTTTGTGTACTTCCCACACATGCAGACATCAACTTCATACCTAAAGAACTTGTGCCTTCTAACTATCTCTCTCCATGAGGACCAATTCGCTTTAGAAGCATTTAGCATTAACCGTTTACATATGTAGTCGCCCATTCCCTGTTCGTCTAGTACTATTGGCAGTTCATATATGCATTCGACGTCGTAAGATGTGAAAACCGCTTCCTCGGGGACGTTACTATAAAGCGCTATCTTCTTTTTTGAATCTTCATCAAGCTGCTGTTTACACCTTGCCACTATAATGTCTGGCTGTATACCGATGCGCCTTAGCTCTTGCACGCTATGTTGAAGGGGCTTTGTCTTGAACTCTCCAGTCACTTCAAGTATTGGTACTAACGCAACATGCACGAAAAGCGTGTTTGAAAAGCCTTCCTCAAGCCTCATCTGCCTTATAGCTTCAAGGAAGGGAAGCCCTTCGATGTCTCCTGTCGTACCTCCACACTCCACAAGTGTTACATCTACATTGCTTCTTTGAGCAACGGATCGTATCCTCCTCTTCACTTCATCAGTTACGTGAGGTATTATTTGTACACACTTGCCAAGGTACTTACCCTTCCTCTCAGCCTCCACCACCGCCATGTACACTTGACCAGTTGTGATGTTGTTGTCCCTCGATAGTTCTATATCGAGAAAGCGCTCATAATGACCGAGATCAAGATCTACCTCACCACCATCTTCTGTTACAAAGACCTCACCATGCATATATGCCCGGCTCTAAGCGTATGCCTAGAGCCTATGGGTTCATTGTTCCAGCATCAACGTTTATGTTTACCCGGCCATAAGGCCTATGGGTCTATTTTTATTGCTGTTACTGAGAAACCTCTGACTTGGAGCATCTTGCCTATAGAAGCTGTTACTGCTCCCTTACCTACGCTTGATAAAACACCCCCCGTAATGAAGATATACTTCATAAAAATCCACAATTGCGTTACATCTTTAAGGCGAGATAAACCTTACGTATTTTAACTGATCATCTTACCACCTTAAGCTTAAAGTACATATATTCAATGCTAACTTCAAGGATCTTTCTCCAGAGACTCTATTCTTAACCTCAACTTCTCAATGATTTTAGAGTTATCAAAGCTTTGTAGAATGGCACCACACTTAGAGCACTTAAACTGATGATCCATAGCTTTATCAAAGGTCACTCTCCCGTTACAACCATTAGGGCACACAAAAAACATGTTTTGCTGTTCGTATAGGAGTCTTTCACGCAACCTGTTGAGGACGTGCCCCTTCCTTTCCTTCACCATCCTCCTTAGACCCTCTCCATTCAAAGACCATATGTAGAGGTGGTAACCTCCTCTCTCACTAGCTTCTCTTCGATATGTAACTATGTGCTTATCCAGTAAGTCGTACAGAATACGCCTAACCTGATTAAGTCTCATCCCAGTTTTTTCAGCTAAAACTTCATCGCTCACCTCTTTTTCGTTTAAAAGCACCTTAACTACCTTAACAGCATCTTCACCAGAAAGAACAGCAATAAGTCTCAATAATACGTCTACAGACTCTTCGCTGTACTGCGCTGATGCTATGAAGGCCATGAAGTTCTACCACCTAAGGTTACACTGATCTAACAAGTTTAAAAATGCTGACTCAGTTAACAACGAGTGTGAGAAAGATTATCGTGTTAAGATACGGTCATAGACCTGTAAGAGATAGGAGAATAAGTACTCACTTAGCACTAGTAGCTCGAGCCTTTGGAGCCCATGAAGCCTGGTTTGACGAGAAGGATGAAAACATAGAGAAGAAAATATATCAAGTAAATAAGACGTTTGGTGGAAGCTTTGCTGCGAAAACAGGAGTAAATGTTCCAAGTACGATAAAGGAGCTAAAGATGAAGGGTTTCTGCATAGTTCACCTGACCATGTACGGCATTCCTCTTCCTCAAGTTATAGGAGAAATTAGAGGTAAGGATAAGCTACTGATACTTGTAGGGGGTCCAAAAGTACCCAAGTACTTCTACGAAGTAGCTGACTACAACGTCTCCATAACCAATCAACCTCACAGTGAAGTAGCTGCCATAGCAGTATTCTTAGATTGGCTTTACGAAGGTAAGGAATTTGGTTTAAAGTTTGAAGGAGGTAAAATCGAGATTGAGCCTAGCTGCAGAGGTAAGAGGGTCAAGATCTTAAGGTGACGACGTTGTGGAGAAGGCAGTGATAGTTGGAGTTTTCTCAATGAAAGACGACTTCAGGCTTAAAGAGATTGAAGAGTTGGCAAGAAATAGTGGGTACCTGATAGTCAATAAAGTCATTCAAATAAGGAAGACACCCCACACAAGCTACCTAATAGGACCAGGAAAGCTTCAAGAGCTTAAAGATAGTCTAAGAAAATATGGCATCAAAACGGTGATCTTTGCCAATGAGCTAAAGCCTGGGCAATACTTTAGATTGCAGAGAGATCTAGGCCTTGAAGTAGACATCTTAGATAGAGTCCTCTTAATCTTAAATGTCTTTGACAAAAGAGCTTCAACATCTGAAGCAAAGCTTCAGATAGAGCTTGCGAGACTAAGGTACACCTTGCCGTGGGCACGAGAACTTGTAAGATTGAAAGGTTTTGGTAGTGAAAAAATGGGTTTTGGATCGCTTGGAGGCTATCCATACAAAGCTTACCTATCTTTTGCTCGACGAAGGATTAAAATAATAGAGGAGAAGTTAGAGAGCATGAAGAAGAAGCAAGAGAAGACAGTATTTCAACGTAAGAAGATAAACCTCCCCATAGTTGCTTTGGCTGGCTACACACAATCCGGTAAAACCACACTATTCAACCTTCTAACGAAGGAGGGCAAAGTAACGGGGCTTGGACCGTTCACTACACTTGAGACATGTGCTAGAAGGGTTAACGCTCATGGCAGAAGCTTCATAGTTGTCGATTCTCTTGGGTTTATTGATGAAATGCCGCAATTAATACTTGATGCGTTTCATGCCACGCTAGTGGAGTTAAGATTGGCTGATTTAATAGTGCTACTCATCGATGCATCTGATGCCCCCTCGACCATAGATAGAAAGCTCAAAGGCTCCTTATCAATAATATCGGAGATAGGTGGTGACAAACCCTTGATTATAGCGATTAATAAGATGGACTTGATAGGTGATTCAAGGCTTGAGAACTCAGTAAGGCTCGCAAAGAGCTTAGCACCTAGTTGCGACTTAGTGCCTATAAGCGCTAAGAAGAACGTCAATGTAGACTTTCTTTTAAAGAAGATAGTCGAAAAATTGAGTATGCAGTCAAGTTAGCGATAGAGGATTATTCCTTGATTATTTGCGTTCTCTTATTACTGCAACATCGCCCAACGTTAACTCAAAGTTTTGAGGTCTAGGCACTTCTTGCTCCTGACGAACCTCCTCATAAAGCTTTATCTTCAATAATCTCTCAAGCTTTTTAGCCAGCTCTAACGTTGGTGTCATGCGACCACTTTCTAATCTTCGGATTATAGACTCCTTTTCGCCTATTAACCTCGCTAAATCTTCTTGAGTTAAACCCATGCTTTCTCTAGCTTGACGAATGAGGACATTGTAGTTGCCCACTAAGACCATGTTCTCCAGTTCTGTCCTCACCTCCCTACGCTTTGGTAATTGTTGAAGAGTAGCTCGTTGAGTAGCGGGTTTTACGGTAGAGCCATAGCGAGAGCATCGGTGGCATACAGTTAATTGCGCACCTTCAATCCAAGATTTTATCGGCTTTCCGATTATCGGCTTGCCGCAAAGCTCACATATCAACCCTTTAGCCCCCTAGGGACTAGGTATTAATTTACAGATTGAAGTTAAAATGTATTGTGGCTGGCTTGAATGAGGAGTTTCTGGCAAGACTGGTGAAGGTACGAGCTGACTATCAGTTTGGAGCTGGTGCTGGAGAAGCACTAGTCTCAAGGGGGCTGAAGGTAGAGACATCGAGGAGAACTGGAAAGCCACGGTACGTGTATGACTCTGAAGGAAGGCTTTTAGCAACAATCAGGTGGAATGATGGCTTTCTAGCTTTAACGATTGAAGGAGCTAGAATATTGCAAAAACACTTCAAGAGGCCAAAGCTTAGAGTGGTAGTTAAGAATGAGATTAGAGATTTCATAAAGCGAGGAAGGAGTGTCTTTGCAAAGCACGTAGTTGATGTAGACCCTGAAATTCGCTGTGGAGATGAGGTTCTTGTAGTGGACGAAGAAGACAACTTGCTCGCTGTTGGTCGAGCCCTGCTATCAAGCTACGAAATGCGAGCATTTAATTCGGGCGTAGCCGTGAAAGTTAGGAGGGGAGTAGAGAGTGAAAGGGATAAGCCCAAGAGAACTGCAGAAGATGTTACATGTAGTTAAGAAAGCTGGGCTTTCAATTGAACAAGTTGAGGGAGTTGAAAGTGTCGTATTTAGGCTTCGAGATAAAGAAATAGTAATTAGGAATCCTCAAGTAACCAGCATGAAGGTTGGAAATCAAACAATATTTCAAGTAACTGGTGAGGTTGAGGAGAGATCTTTAGTCGTAGAAGAGGTAAGCATATCTGAGGAAGATGTTCAGCTCGTTGCCTCTCAAGCAGGTGTAAGCCTCGAAGAGGCTAGGAAAGCATTGAAGGCGACTAAGGGCGATCTTGCCCGAGCAATCCTTTACTTAAGAGGTATGTAAAAGCATCACTTCCTTACACGCTTCTTCTTTAAAAGCCTTAATCGAAAAATGTCTTCGCGAGCTCGCTCATCCAAGTACAGCTCTATGTATTTGATATTCCTTTCTATCGTTGGTATGACAACGTTCTCGAGAGCATTAACTCTCCTCTTAGCTTTCTCAACTTCTTCAGCTATCCTTCTTGCAACGGCTTGAATTTCAGCAAGTCTTATAACTGACATGAAGGCATCTCTAAACGCTTTAGTGGCTTCATCAAGGTAGGATGATGTGCCAATTAAGTTGTATGGTGGTGTGTTCGCGTCTACCGATGGCAAGACTTTGAACATAGGCGTTACTACACCCATTATGCTTCGAAACTTAACATCTATGGTTACTTGAGGTTTCAGGCTTGCTACGATCTCATTAAGCTTATACATACCTAAATCAGCTTTTGCTAATGCTAGATAGCTCATCGCATTCTCCATCTTCTCCCTAACTTCAAGCATAACTGTTTGGTATTCTTTAGCTAGAGAAAGTAGCTCCATGACTAGCGCGTCACGCTTCTCTTTCAGAAGGGCAAGACCTCTTTCTGCTAACCTTTTTCTTCTACGTAAGTTTATTAACTCCATCCGCGTAGGCTTTAATTCAACCCTAGAGCTCAATTACCTACGCACCAGCTTCTCAAGGAGACAAGAAGCTTATTTAAAGTTTAAAGCCGGAGAAATGATTGGTGCTTGAAATGAGTAACTCCTCACTTTGCATAGTTTATGATGATGTGTTCTTGAAGCACAATACTGATCCTTACCATCCTGAGAGACCTCAAAGGCTAATAGACGTGATGAGGGTGCTGAAGGAGGGTAATGTGCTGTCTAAGGTTAAAGTTGAGAAGGCCGTCAAGGCGTCGATAGATGATGTACTTGCAGTTCACGATGAAGAATACGTTAAGTACGTGGAACGAGCCATTACAAGTGGTAAGAGGTACTTAGATCCAGACACGCAAGTATCAAAGGAAAGTTTTGAAGTAGCACTTTATGCTGCAGGATCAGCAATCTTGGGGTGTAAGAAGGTTTTAGAGGAAGATTACGATGTGTGCTTCATCTTAGAAAGACCTCCTGGGCATCACGCAGGCAAGTCGGGAGCAGCTCTAGGAGCACCGACCTTAGGTTTTTGCTTATTTAACAACGTTGCCATAGCAGCAAAATATCTAGTGAACGAGATTGGATTAACGCGAATAGCAATATTCGACTTTGATTGTCATCACGGAAATGGAACTCAAGAAATATTCTACGATGACAAATCGGTGTTGTACATAAGCACCCACCAGGATGGAAGAACTGCTTACCCTGGTACAGGGTTTATCAATGAGGTAGGTGAAGGAGAGGGTGTAGGATATAACATAAACATCCCATTGCCTCCATTCACTGCTGACGACTTATATAAAGAGGTGTTAAACAAAGTAGTAAGCAAGGTTCTCAGAAAGTATAAGCCAGAGATATTGTTATTGTCTGCAGGCTTTGATGCACATAAAGATGACCCAATAACATCCATGAACCTATCGCTGAACTCCTTCCTAGAGATAGCTGAGTTGGTTAAGAGGTTGAAAGAAGAGGACGTGACAAGAAAAGCTATCTTCGTACTTGAAGGAGGCTATGGTCCAGGGCTTGCACAAGGGGTACACAATATCGTTGCTTACTTCACGAACATGCCGCTAATAAGGGAAGCCGAAACCTCTTCAACCAATAAAGTGAGAGCAGAAGGATTAAGAGTGATAAGTGAGGTCTGCGAAGAAGTTCTAAAACCCTATTGGGGGTTAGAGGCTTGCTAACAGTAGTTGTTGGAGGCTTCTTTGGAGACGAGGGAAAGGTGTTAGCCCCCTAAAAGGAAAAATTTGTGCCTACCTATCATTAAGAGACGATGTTCGAGTAGCCGTAAGAACTGGATCAGTCAATGCAGGTCATACTGTAACTTATAATGGTGTAGAGTACAAGTTGAGGATGATACCTTGCGGGTTCGTAAACCCCAATGCGATACTCTGCATAGCGGCTGGAGCCAATATTAGGATAGACGTCTTAATGAAAGAGATAGAGCTAACGAAAGCCAAGGACAGGCTTAAGATAGATCCTCAAGCATCCATAATCGAAGACGAGCACGTGAAGAAGGAGAGAGAAGATGCTTACTTGATCTCTAAGATAGGCTCAACAGGACAAGGAGTTGGAGCAGCTATGGCTGATAGAGTGAGAAGAGTGGCTAAGCTTGCTCGTGATGTGAAGGAGTTAGAGGAATATTTAGACGACGTCCTTATGATATTGTGGAACACGTATCAGCAAGGTCACAACGTATTACTTGAAGGAACTCAAGGATACTACCTCTCCCTTTATCATGGGACTTATCCATACGTCACCAGTCGAGATACGACTGCATCAGCTATCTGCAGCGAGGTGGGTATAGGGCCAAAGATGGTTGATGAAGTGATCGTCGTCTTCAAGTCCTATGTAACTAGAGTTGGTGGAGGACCGCTTCTCGGTGAGCTCTCAGAGGAGGAGGCCGAAAAGCGAGGGCTTATAGAGGTTGCTACCGTAACTGGAAGAAGGAGAAGGGTAGCGCCCTTCAACTTTGATTTAGCCAGAAGAGCAGTTCTAGCTAATAGTGCAACTCAAATAGCTCTTACAAGGGTAGATACATTGTTCCCTACAGCTTCAAAGATTAGGGATTACGATAAGCTACCTCGTGAAGCTAAGAAGTTCATAGAGGAGATAGAGAATACATTGAAGGTGCCCGTAACGATAATAAGCACGGGGCCTGACATCTTCGATACCATAGATCTTAGAAGATCTAAGGGACTGTAACGGACTTGGCGAGGTTTCGAGGTTTATCGGGGTCGTAACCTCGAGCAATAGCTGTGTAATAAGCGAGGAGCTGAAGCGGTACTACGTGCAGTATAGGTGTTAAAAGCTTAGTTTCGATCTTCGGAAGAACGAAGATCCTATCTGATGTCTCTCTAACTTCTTTATCACCTTCCTCGACGCATGAAATTACAAAGGCTCCTCTAGCCTTCATCTCCATTACGTTGCCTAGTATTTTGTAGTAAGTTTCATCATGAGGACATACGAAGATGCATGGAAAACCTTCTTCAACGAGAGCTATGGGCCCATGCTTTGATTCTCCTGCAGGATAGCCTTCAGCGTGAATATAGCTTATCTCCTTTAGCTTTAAAGCTCCCTCAAGGGCTGTAACTATGTTTACTCCTCTTGCTAAGAAGAAGGCACTATTCTTTAAGGATAAGTAAACGGATAAACTCTTGGCTAAGGGCTCATTAAGCGTGAGAGATCTCTCTATCAGCTTTGGTGAAGACCTTAGGATACTCTCGACACCTGAGATGAGATCAACATTTACACCCTTAATTCTAGCTACTTCTATGCTTATTCTGGTGAGCATTAAAAGTTCTGCAATAAACGTTTTAGTGGCTGCTACACCTATTTCTGGACCAGCATAGAGTCCAACATACGAAGATACAAGCCTTGTTATCGAGGACCCCATAACGTTGGTTAGTGCTAGAAGTTTAACATCTTTGTTCACGTAAGATCTCAGGACTTGTAGTACATCAGCCGTCTCTCCTGATTGTGATATAGCAAGGATGGCTACATCCTTCCCCAACTTGACGTGGCTTTCGCTAAATTCTGATGCGATGACTGGTTGAGCGTCAATATCAGCTATTGAGCGTAGGACGTAGGAGCCAAATAAACATGCATGATATGATGTTCCACAACCAATTAAGTAAACCCTATCAGACTTAACAAGCTCTTCAGCTAATTTAACTATGTAGTAGCGAGGAGCATTGATAACGTTAAGAGCTGCTTGAGGTTGCTCAAATATCTCTTTGATCATGTAGTGAGTAAAGCCGCCTCGATCGGCTAGGCACGTCACGCTCTCTTTAGCCACTATCCTAAGTGGTAGCTGTTGATTAGACTCCAAGTCCCTAATGACGATGGAGTGAGGAGTAAGTACAGCAAGCTCCCCATCATTCATCACTATAATGCTCTCCACATCTGGAGGAAGGGCTGGTATATCGGATGAGAGACAGGTATAGTCTCGTGAGAGACCTATGACTAATGGGCTTTCCATTCTGACGCAAACGATCTTATCTTCACATAGTGGCGAGATGACTGCAAAGGCGTATGACCCCCTTAACGTTAATGTTGCTTGCCTAACAGCCTCTTCTAGTGTAAGACCTTTATTGAGGAGTTCCTCAATTAAGTGCGCTATTATTTCGCTATCAGTTCTAGAACGTAACTTATGCCCTGAATCCCCTAGCTTGCTACGCAACTCTAAATAGTTCTCGATGATGCCGTTATGAGCCACAGCCACCTTGCCTTCACAGTCCGTCAGAGGATGTGCATTCTCCTTGGAGGGAGCTCCATGCGTGGCCCAGCGAGTATGTCCTATCCCACACCTTCCAGGTAATGCACTAAGACTTAATCTTCTCTCTACTTCCTCTACCTTCCCTTGATCCTTCTTCAAGAAGATATGTCCATTACATATTGTAGCTAAACCTACAGAATCGTATCCTCTGTATTCTAACCTCTTAAGCGAGGAGTAAATGAGCTTTGACACCCCTTCCTTCAACGACGTACAGCCGAAAATTCCGCACAACGAGAGTCACCACAACTCTCTAAGCTGATTATATTGCTTATATGGAGGTAGATAGATTTAACTAACGGCTGGGAAGAGGGCTCATGGGAAGTGTGAGGAAGAACGAGGATACCAATTTACATGTAGTTGAAGCTAAGAGAGCGATAAGAGATTTCATGAGTAAGCTTGATCGTATGAGTAGTCGAGGTGAGCTTAACTCTGATGGTGTTAAAGCCTTAACTAGAATAGTGAGGATGCTCAATAAGTCGGGCATGAGAGATGATGCTAGAAGACTTTCAAAGAAATTGAAAAAGAGAGGAGAACTTGAAAGCATACTGTCCTTGCTATATCAATTAGAGGAGAAATTAAGTTGATAGAGGTTGAGGTTAAGGTAGTTCTAAGTGAAGAGGAGAAGCAAGAAGTTTTAAAGAAACTTAGAGAGACTTGCTCTACTGAGAAGATATGCGAGGAAGAGGACGTATTCTTCATAAGCACACACGATCCTTCACTTGGCATAGACAAGACGCTCAAGCTTAGGAAGAGTGATGGGGAAGCCAAGCTAATCTTCAAACATAAAAGGCCTAGTAAGGAGCTTAAAGAAAGCTTGGAGTTCGAAGTGAGGATAAGAGAGGAAGATGTGGACAACCTCTTACAGCTTCTTAGACATCTTGGATTCAAGGAGAGCTTAGTAGTCAGAAAGAGGAGGTGGAGCTTCCATCTTGGTGAATGCACAATAAATGTAGATGAGGTGGAGAGTTTAGGTTCGTTCCTAGAAATAGAGGTCCTCGCTAGTGAAGTCGGAATGAAAGACGTTCTCAGCAAGGTGCTAGAGACTCTATCAGCTTTGAGGCTTTCAGGTAAGGAGCTTATACGTAGAGGTTATGCAGAGATGATTTCATGTCACGACATGTAGTAGCATGACCCTGTGAAGCTTCTTTGATTCACTTTTTGACCCAAGAACCTGGAAAGTATGAGGTATACACAGTACTCACCACACACAGAGCATGCTCCACTCTTAGAAGGTACTCTACTATGTATCTTCATGGCCGTCTCAGGATCTATTGCCAGTTTAAACTGCGTCTTCCAATTGAGCGCTGCCCTAGCTTTTGAAAGCTCTAAATCCCATTTAAGGGCCTTTTCGCCCAGTCTAACTATGTCTCCAGCGTGTGCAGCTATCCTGCTCGCTATGATGCCATGCTTCACATCCTCAGGTAGTGGGATTCCCAGATGCTCGGAGGGGTATACAGCACATAAATAGTCTACGCCAGCAGCTACTGCTAGTGCTCCTCCTATCGCTAAGGTTATGTGGTCGTAGCCTGGAGCTATGTCCGTTACTATTGGCCCTAGAGTGTATAGTGGTGCGTGATCTGTCAGTATCTTCGCTTGCTTTATGTGGTGTTCTATTTGATTTATAGGCATGTGTCCTGGACCTTCAACTATAACCTGAACACTTTTTGCCCTCGTTCTTTTAACGAGTTTGCTTACTGTGAGAAGCTCAGTTATCTGAGCTACATCGTTAGCGTCAGCTTGACAACCGGGTCTAAGCCCATCACCTAAGCTTATTGCGAAGTCGTACTCTCTAGCTAAGTCAAGTATTAAGTCGTAGTGTTCGAGAAGAGGGTTTTCGCGTTCATTATGTATCATCCATGCTGCTATGATGGCCCCACCTCTACTCACTATACCAGCTACTCTTGGATGATTTTTTAGGAAGTCTACAGCTTCTTTGGTAACACCTGCATGAATAGTCATAAAGTCTACGCCATCCTTTGCATGCAGCTCTATGGCTTTCATAACGTCGTCGATGGTCATGTGAACTATGGAGCCGTATCTCCTTAAAGCCATGTGTGCAGCTTCGTATATAGGAACTGTTCCTATCGGAGTATTGATGTTCTTTATGATGGCTCTACGCACCTCATCCATTTGATCTGAGGTTGAGAGGTCCATTATCGTGTCTGCTCCGTACTTAACTGCTAACTTAGCTTTTTCAACCTCCACGTTAACATCCGAGAAATCCATGGAGGAGCCAACGTTCGCATTGACCTTAGCTCTAAGTCCTTCACCTATTCCTATGGGATCGACATGGTCTCTAGCTACATTCTTCGGTATTACTATCCTACCACTAGCCACTCCCCTAATTATAAAAGAAACGTCAACGTCTTCCTTTAAAGCGACTATCCTGAACTCCTCTAAGGCAACTCCTCGTCTAGCTGCTTCGATTATTGTCAATCAAGTTGCACCTGCAGTATAAAGAGAATTTTACGTCTAAAACCTTTCTCACACTTAGCTGCTAGCGATAAAGTTTTTTAGTATATGTAGTAAAGGGGTAAAGTGTATGATGGAGAAGTGAGAAGGCATGGTTAAAAGTGATCCCTTGAAGTTGTTGATGAAGGCCGTTAATGGCGAGGTTGTAGTAAGACTTAAGGACGGAAGGAGTTGTCGTGGAATACTTGAAAAATGCGATCAATGTATGAACCTTCTTTTAAATGATGCCGAGGAGATCAATGAGGAAGAGGGGCCAATAGCCAAGTACGGCAAAGTACTGATTAGAGGAAGCAACATCTTATTTGTAAAATTAAAAGAGTAGAAGAATAGAAAGAAGTGCTATTAAACGGATCAAGGATGAGTGATGGTCTTGCGGCATGAAGCTAGCTTCATAACTGTAGAGGAGCTAGCTCAAAAAGCTGTTTACGAACAGGAAGTTGAGATAGTTGAAAGAAAAGGTAAAGGTCATCCAGACACTCTGGCTGATAGTCTATCTGAAGCTGTTTGCAGAGAGCTATGCAAATATTACTTAGAGAATTACGGGACCATCCTGCATCATAACGTTGATAAGGCACTAGTTGTGGGTGGTAGAGCAATTCCAAGATATGGTGGTGGAGTTCTATGCGAACCTATTTACATTGCAGTTGCTGGGCGCGCTGTAACTCACGTAATGAAGGGGAATAGTATAGAGATGGTGCCCATAGGATCCATAGCGCTTAAAGCTATGAAAGAACGTATAAAGCAGACCTTTAGGCATTTAGATCCTGATATTCACATAATCTTGGACTACAAAATTAAACAGGGATCCGTTGATTTAGTTAAGGTCTTTGAGCTTGGAGGAAGCGTGCCCCTTGCCAATGACACTTCATTTGGAGTTGGATATGCTCCACTAACTGATACTGAGAAGCTAGTGCTAGAAGTCGAGAAGACGCTTAACTCTCCAGATTACAAAAAGAAGAATCCGGCTGTTGGAGAAGACATAAAGGTTTTAGCGCTAAGAAGGGGTAGAAAAGTCGATCTTACAATAGCTTGTGCTATGATAAGCTTCTACATAAAGTCGCTTGATGACTACTTAAAGGTTAAAGAGGAAGTCAAGGAAGACACGCTAAAGATAGCATCCAAGTATGACGTTGATGTGGACGTGAAGGTTAATGTCGCTGACAAGCCCGAACTTGGGCTCATATACTTGACTGTTACTGGAACTTCAGCAGAGGCAGGTGATGATGGCAATACCGGAAGAGGCAATAGGGCTAATGGGCTTATAACACCAAATAGGTACATGTCGTTAGAAGCTGTTGCGGGAAAGAACCCTGTAAGTCATGTAGGCAAGATATACAACATAGTGTCAACGAACATAGCAAGTAAGATTTACAGAGAGACGCGTAAGGTTAAGGAGGTCTACGTCTACATGCTAAGCCGCATAGGACATCCTATTAATAAGCCGCTAATAGTAGACGTTAAGATTGTACCTCAACAAGGAGTTCACGTGGAGCTCATGAGATATGAGGTTGAAAGCATTGTTCAAGCAGAGCTTGAAAACGTGATTAAAATCAAAGAACAACTATTAAAAACATCACTAGATCTTGACGAATATCTTACATCCGTTCCTTCACTAACTCTCTAGCTCTTTCTTCACGATACCTCTGTAGCATCTCCATAAACTTCTTCCTTAGGCTTCTATCTCTCTTAGAAAGCAGCTCATCTCTCCTAGTCCTTATTAAATCCTTAATTGCTGAGGAAGTATAGAGGAAGTCCAGTACCCTTTCTATCTTGACCTCTTCCACATCTATTAAAGGAATACAATTCTCTTCAAGCAATCCTCGTACCTCTTCTGGCACTTTACTGGTCGAAGTTATGATAGCTTGAGGCTGTACTTTTAGTAATTGATAAAATCCTTCGACATTGGAGGATGAAGGATCTTGAATAAGGACTATCTCTCCTCCACTTAGGACCTCATATTTTGTAGCCTCTTCCACGGACCTCTTAGTTATGGTGCGCACCTCTTTAACTATCACCACGTCGCCTTTAGCTACCTTCTTAATCAAACATTTTAATGCTTCAAGTGCTCTCTCTAGATCTTCAACCTTTGACCTCAACTCGCTTACGGTTTTTATGGAGACTTCAAGCCTTCTCTTAATAGTTTCATCCTCTTGCGAGGGTTCCTGCACTTTGAGAGATAACTTCATAAGCTTCTCTTCAAGCTCCTCAACCATTGCTTCCTTCTCTCTCAATTGATTAAATAGTCGAAGACGAGATTCTTCAAGCTCTCTTATTAATCTACTTTGCTCCTCGATTTTATCTCTAAGTTTAGAAAGCTCTTGCTTCAATCTCTGAACTTCTGGATCTACTTGAAGAGAGGTAGAGCTCTTATTGAGCTCTTCAGTAGACATGACCTTCTCTAAGGCCTCCCTTATTTTTAATCCCTTGATTAAGAGAGCTTTCGCTTTTTCTATTTGAGGACGGGTGAGGTTTAGCTCCTTTGCCTTAGCTTCTAGCTGCATGAACTTGTTCTTAAAGTTAAAGTAGGCTTTAAGTGCTGCTGCTACGGCGTCTCTTTGATGTGTGTTCTTAATAACATTCTTAAAGTCAGTTATGTGCTCTTGTACCATGCGTCTCTTCTCATCCACACTTAAGTCTCTAGGTGGAGAATAAATAGCACATTCCAAAAGAGATGCTATCTTCTCTACGATTACGGGTGCACGTCTCACATCTGAGGCGATAACAATTGGATTACCAAATCTCGTCACCGTCTCCACTATTGTCATTTTATCGAGAGCAAGCCCACTACCTACAAATAAGAGGTTACCACACAGATCTATCACTGCAACACCGGTAACTATTCCAGGGTCTAAGCCAACTATGATGGGCCGCTCTTCGTGATTCTCATGGCCTATCCGCTTCTCATCGAAGGTAGGGATCCTAGCCACTATCCTTAAGTTAACACCACTTTTCTTTATCAAATCTCTGAGGGGCTTTAACAACCTCTTGACCTGCGAAGGTGGTAAGTTAAGTAAAATGATGCTTCTCTCAAAACCGAATCTAGATCGTTGTACATAGTACTCTACTTCGTCAGCCTTTATGTGCTTCTTAAATTCATCAAGTAATAGGCTAGTCACCTGTCTTACAGCTGAAAGCTGAGAGCGGCTATATCTCCCTTGGCTCATACCGCCTGGGCCAAGGCTCCTTCCTCTCGATATGATTATCGCTGTCCTGATTGTTGAGGGTTCAAGTATGATCGTACCTATGCCTCTCAAGGCAAGTAAAGCTGACACTTCAGCTGCTTGAAGTGGTGAGAAGTGTGAAACTCTTTCGCTGAAAAGACCCTCTTTAAAGGCTAGTTCCGTTAGCTTTACATTATGCTCACCGATTCTAGTAACTTCGACAAGCCTTACTCTATCTATCACTTTGCTTAACTGCTTCTTGACTTCATTTATGGACTCACCTATCTCATAGATGTTGTCTACAGCTATCGTATCTACGTGGTACTTCCTTAATAAGTGAAGAATAGTCCTCCAGTCTACTCTATCCCTACGATCTAACACGAAACCTTTCTCGTCGACAATTGCTAATGCATACTCACGTGTACGTTGTAGTGATGGCGCTAGATCTAGGCCCATTATTGTGCGTTGTCTATTAAGTAACTCTTGAGAATTCACGAAGACCTCCTACCTCATTACGCAATAACCTGAGTCTCGGTATTGAGGTGTGGTGAGATAAACTAGGATTCGCTCCTAATATCCTTTAGCACCTTATCGACTTCCACATTTAAGCCGAACCTTCTAGTAAAGAAGCGTGAGAGGTTGACTACATCACGCTTGAGGTACTCAAAGCTTCTAGGATGATTCTTGGGGATCCACTGTGGCCAATCTATTATAAGAATGTCGAAGTCTGGTTTTACTATGACGTTGAACTCGCTGAGATCAGCGTGTATTATTGATGCTTCCTGGTAAGCTTTTTTGACATTTTCAATTATTTCGTAGAACACATGTTGAGGATCTGGTAGATCTGTAATTACGTAAAGAGGATCCCCGATTATTATGTCCATTATGATTGCGTGTCTATTGTAAGCTATTGGTTTAGGTACCTTAACTCCTAAGGGGTATAAGGTCTCAAGGGCTTCATACTCCCTCTTAGCTGCAATGCAGGACTGTCTATACCATGATGTTACTTCTCCATATGTCCTCAACCTTTTAGTCTGCTTAAAGCTAGACCTTCCAACTCTATGAAACTTTATGGCTACTCTGTATCCTGATGGTGATAAACCATCGTACACGTCAGCTTCCTTACCCACACTTAACTTTATGCCGACGGCATCAAGAACCCCTTGATTAACAAAGTGCTTGAGGGCTAGCGCATCACGACCATACTGTCTTAAGGTATACCCCAAATAGTCTTGCTTTCTACGGCCCACAAAACCAAGCTTATGAAGCTTGTCCAGATGCTCTAAGAGAATTTCAGCTGATTTCCTCAATTGCTTTGCTAAAACGTCAACTGGAATGTACTCGTACCTTAAATGAAGCCTTTCCATCGCTAACAAGATTTTAAAATCGTAATCCTTGAGCGCCTTCATTAATGAAGCTACGACCGACAATCACCATCAGCTCTCTTTCTCAGTTAACATAGCGTTTAAGATTATTAATTCACCCCAATTCCTGTACCACATAACCTTGTAATCTAATACCTTCACTCTCCTCGTGAAGTAGGGGGCATCAACCACGAAGGTCTCGTATTCTCCTCCCTCACCACATGGATTTATACTCCAAGTACTTGAAAGTTCTCTTAAATACCTAAGGAAAGTCTCGTCCACCTCTCTACCTAACCATTGTTGTGTTAAACCTTCAGCATAGACGCCAACTATCATCGCCTTAAACCCCTCACGAATAATGTTATGGACCAGCTCAAATTGATCACACCCCCATATTGGGGTTATCAATTGCAAGCCAACTTCATCACAAACCTCTTGCAATACTCTCCTCTGATAGTTACTTGCTATCACACCCGTAACTATGCCTTCAAGTCCATACATGCTCTTTAACCACAAAAGAGCTTGATGTAGGGTTTCGCGTTCAGAATTCTTTGGGACGCTTATAATATCTTGAGGAAGCTTAATTGATTCAGCCTGTAGAGTGGTCCATTTAATGTTAGGTACGTGGAAAAGCTTAGATTCAGGATCTTGAGGGAGGAAGGTGACGATTCTCTTAACCTCGAAGCCCATATTCAAAGCTAAGTAACAAGCATACGCGCTGTCCTTACCTCCACTCCATAGACAAGCTACCTTCACTTTGTCTCAGCTCTCGATCGCATAAAGTTCTCAACTCTCTCCTTGACTATATCACTTACGAGCTTTCCATCAATCTTGCCTCTTAAGATCGACATCACTTTACCCATTACTAATTTGAAGGCTCTCTCCCCCTTCCCCTCAATGAGAACAGCGTTCTCCTCTATTATACGATCTACTAGGCTTCGAACTTCATCTAACGAGACGGCCTTGAATCCTAACTTTTCTATCGCTTCTACTACGGAGAAATTAGGATTTTCAGCTATAACCCTAAGCACTTCTGGTATGGCCTCTTTAGCTATGAGGCCTTGCCCTACAATCCTAAAGAGCTCGAGTAACTTGAATTCATCTATTTGATCTAAAGAAACACCTTCTCTCTTCAAGCTCTTCCACGTGTACTCCAAGGTTGTGGCAACTAATGTCGGGCTTACTTGAGGGACAGCTGAGACTATCTTTTCAAATAAATCTAAGCGATACGAGTTAATCATTAACAAAGCTAGATCCTTGCTCAATCCATACTCTTCGATAAACCTTCTTAACTTCTGTTCGGGCATTTCTGGTAATGAACTTGAAAGCCTTTCTAACCTCTCCCTAGTTATTATTATAGGTCTCACATCAGTCTCAGGGTACATACGAGAAGCTCCAGGTCTTGGCCTCATGTACCGCGTAGTGCCATCAGGATTTGCTGCTCTAGTTTCATCCGGAATACCATTCAAAGCTTCTTTACATCGTCTTAACACTGCTTGCAAAGCTTTTACTGCCTTCTCCTCTTCATCGACGACGAAGACAGCGGCGTCGGTTGGACCACAATTAAGCTTCCTCTTAAGCTCATTGACCTCGGCTTCTGTTACCCCGTAAGCTGGCATCTCATCTGTATGGAAGATGCCTTTAACCCCTCCCCATACGATAGCATAGTCCTTAAGCTCTGTTCCAAATCTTCTATCTGGTTGAACTTCTAGTCCTAATAGGCCTGAGAAGCCTTTAAGCCTTATGGCCATTACCTTATGACCTCTTTGCACTCCTTGTAGGATTATCTTGCTCTTAGTATTCTTGAATACATCAGTAGCATCGATTATATCGCTCTCAACATTAGTCACACCTCGCTCCTTAAGCTTATCCCTTATCTCCAGCAGCTTAAGCTGCCTTTGAACCTCGAATTCAATGACCTTCGATATGAGCTCTAAGTCTTGGACCCCTTTTATCTCTATTTTCCCTCCTTCCTTTAGTGAAATGTTCACGTCTTGCCTTATAGTCCCGAGACCACGCTTTACTTTTCCAAGTATTCGAAGAAGCTGACCAATCTTTAAAGCTACTCTTTGAGCTTGTTCAGGCGTTTTTATTTCAGGTGCAGTCGAGATTTCTATGAGAGGTATGCCGAGCCTATCAAGTCTAAAAACGACTTTATCTTCGGTTTCTGCTATCTTGCGTGCAGCATCTTCTTCAAGGCATATAGCCTGGATGTGTACGGGACCATCTGGGTCTTGTATCACACTTTCTGGACCACCTAAAGCTATTATTGCTGTTCGCTGGAAACCCGTGGTGTTTGAACCATCTATTACGACCTTCCTCATTACTTGGATCACGTCTGGTACGTGAGCTTTAAGCATCAGTGCTACTTGTAGAGCTGTGTCCAAAGCTTCTTCATTTAATGAGTGAGGAGGTTCTTCATCCATTTCGACGAGACATGTTGTATCGCTGTAAGCTTGGTATACGTAGGTCTTCCCCTTCTCGTATTCAAGCAAAGCTGCTTCATCCACCGCCCCTAACTCGCTACGTGTTGGACGAAGTCTCCTAATGAAGACTACATCTGGTTCATCATCTCTAAGCACGGTGGGACACGAGCAGAAGAGCTTAAATTTCGTGTTGAGTTGTTGATGTAGTTCAAGACCAACTTTTAGACCTAGCTCTTCATACCTAACCATTAGTAACAACCTCAATGCTCGGTTCTCGACTTCATCTCTCCAGCTATGTTGGTTAACATAAGTCTCTTAACTTCCTGCTCATCCTTGGAGTTAGCTAAGCACCACATTAACTTTACAAGGGCTGTTTCTGGAAGCATGTCCTCACAGGGTATTACACCCATCCTGAGGAGCTCAACACCAGTCCTGTAGACATTCATGTTGATCCTTCCCCACAAGCACTGAGAGGTCATAGCGACCACCATTCCGTGATCTATGAGTTTTTTGATGGACGAAAATACGTAACTTGGAGCATGTCCAAGCCCCGTTCCCTCGATCACGAGCCCTTTATAGCCAGCGTTAAGGGTCCACTCTATTGCTTCAGAGGGTATCCCAGGATAGACCTTGATTAAAGCAGCCCTCTTATCAAAGTTGGCGTAAACCTTGAAGTTCTTTCTGTCATCACTACGAGGTCTTAAGTCCTTGGCTAAGACCAATACATCCCTTCCATTAATCACTTTAGCCACTGGTCTATCGTTTATTGGCTTAAATGCATCTCTACGACTCGTATGGCACTTCCTGGTCCTCGTACCACGTATTGCTATTAAGTTCTCGTCGCTTATATTCTCGTGCATCACCACGACTACCTCGGCGAAGGGTGCACGAGCTGCTATTATCGTGGCCCCCAACATGTTAAGAGCAGCATCGCTTGATGGTCTGTCCGATGATCTTTGAGCTCCCACGAGAGCTACAGGTACCGGTAATTGCTGCAATGCAAAGCTGAGGGCTGCTGCGGTGTACCCCATCGTATCAGTACCATGCGCTACAACAACACCACTAACGTCATTCTTCATTACTTCCTCCGCTACTGCTTTGGCTATCATAGACCAGTGCTCAGGTCTCATGTCTTCACTAAAGATGTTGAGCAGTGTACGTGTAGTCACGATAGCAATCTCGCTTAACTCTGGTATGGACTCATAAAGGTCTTCTGCTGAAAGTGATGGATAGACAGCTCCAGTCTTGTACTCCACCTTACTCGCAATAGTACCTCCAGTCCCTATAACCGTGACCTTAGGTAGCCCTGCCCTCAATTCGAGGGGGGACTTGCCTTCAACAGCTGTGAGATAGCTTTTCAATATAGGTTCGACCTTGACCTCTGAGAGCTTAAAGCCTACGTTATAGCCATTATCCATCTTTATAAGCACGTACTCGTCTCCCAACACTTCTGTCTTAGGCATTAATAGGCCTTCATACACCATAGAACCCTTAGTTACTCGAACCCTATCGTAAGGCTCTAAGTTCAAGGACTTTAGAGGCTGAGGTACCTCAAGTCCTTCAGACAATTTAATCACCGCTTGTCAGGATCATGGAGTATCGTAAGAAAAGTGTATTTCCAAAAAGATAAGCTTACAATATCCTCTAGGACAAAGCTTAGCAGGTAAAGTAGAGCTTAAGGATTTAAGGAGAAGCAGGTGTTTTCTGCTTTGGTACTGCTAAGAACCTCCTTACGTACTCTTTGTGATTTCTAACTCGAGGTACAGGATTCCTCTTAGGCTTAGGAGGAATTTTAGGAGTTTGAGACCTTACTTTTCCAGCTTTAGTTAATGAGCCGTGCGAGGGCATAGTCTACCACCGGCTCTTCTTCATCATTACTAGAAAAGCCTCCAATATAAATGTGCTGGTTTTAGCTATCAATTATGAGTTCCCTAATGCCAGATGCTAGACGTTTAAAGCGACCAAATTCGCTCAACCTTCTTAGTATGGTGTCGTTGAAGACTGGTCCTTCCTTGCATAACCGTAAACCATCTATGGTGCATGAGCCACAAACACCTAAAGCACACTTTACGTATCTTTCGAGAAGCATTTGGTGAGGTACTTCCTTATTCAATAGCATTTTATGGAGCTTGAAGAGCATTGGTTCAGGACCACAAGCAAATGCGTAAAAGAAGTTCTTCTGCTTGAGAAGTTCCTCGACAGCGTCAATAGCTGTTCCTCTAATGCCCATGCTTCCATCATCCGTTGTCACCGTTAAATTTTCTCCTATAAACTTAGATATTTCATCAACGAAGAAGGTGTCGATAGCGCTCTTAAAGCCGCAGATGACATGTAAATTCAGGGAGGTACTCGTTAGAGCTCTGATTAAAGGTACTAGTGGTGCAATTCCTACACCTCCACCAACTACAAGAATTGATTTTTCGCTTGATGATTTAGTAATGGGTGGCATTATGAAGCCATTGCCGTAAGGACCCCTGACAAAGATTGCTTGACCAGGATTTAGTGATGCTAATGTCTTAGTTCCTAGCCCCACAATTCTAAATGTAAGCCTCATAGTTGAAGATACGTGGTCGTAAAATGATGGGGAGAGAGGAAATTCATCACATCCAGGAAGCCACACCATTACGAAACGTCCAGGCTTTAGTTTCCGTAGCATCTTGCTATCTTCGAAATATATAGTGTGAGAAAATACGTTTTCTGATTCCCTTTTCTTGCTTGTTATGATGCCTTTAACGTAGTACCTAGCCACCACCTCAGTGAGCTAGCCCCACCAAATCTCTAACGTCTTTAATGCCCTCATTCTCCATGTATTTTTGCAAGCCTATTACAAGTTCTTTAAATACTTTAAAGCCTCGCTTGTAAATCGCAGTGCCAACTTGAACTGCTGTTGCTCCAGCCACTAGGAACTCTACGACGTCCTGCCACTTAGTTATCCCGCCAACCCCTATTAGGGGTATGCTAAAGTTCTCGTAGAGTTCATATATCACTCTCAAAGCTATGGGCTTAATTGCTGGTCCTGAGAGACCTCCATAAATCGATGAAAGTATAGGTCTCTTGGCATTTATGTCTATTACCATTGCTTTTATAGAATTTATGGCCGTGATGGCTGATGCCCCGTGCTTCACAACAGCTTCAGCGACGTCCATTAAATTTGTGGATAAACCCAACTTCACAAATACTGGCAGTGACGTGACGTCACAGACAGATCTAACTGCTTGAGCAGCTAGTTTAGGGTCTTCAGTGAAGAACCTTGTTTCTTGAACGTGAGGACAAGATAAGTTTAGCTCTAAGGCTTTACCCAAATTCGTCTCAGATATTAGTTGAGCTGCTCTCACGTACTCCTCCACTTTAGTTCCCGCAATACTAAACACTATGGGAATTCGTGTCAACATGTTTTTAATCTCAAGGCACTCAGCAAGGTAGTTCTCCACGCCAGGGTTAGCAAGGCCTATTGCATTCAATAAGCCGAAGCGAAGCTCAACTATTACTGGGTTCGGATACCCATTTCTCGGATTTATAGTGAGAGACTTCGTAACTACAGCCGAGGCTCCAGCTTTATACGCTTTAATAAGCATGAATGGTGATGTCCCCAGTATCCCTGATGCCAACATTATTGGATGCCGAAGAGTAAGTGAAGCTATTGTTACTTCCAGGCTCACAATTACCACCTTAATTTAATAGAAAACAGTTATATATTATCATGGTAACCATTTAACTAAAGTCGGAAAGAGAGAGGAAGAAGATATGAAGGGCTACGTTGTAGGCAGCTTCATGGGCTTACTACTGTGCAATGATGAAGGAGAGGTGCTCGAAAAGGCCTTGTTCCCGAAGGACTACGAAGAACAGGTGAACAAACTTTACCTACTAAGTAAAGGGGAGGGTATCGATGAAGTCAAGGAGTTATGTGAGAAAGCTCAAAAGCTTGGCATTGATGAACTTGTAGTCGAAGATCCTAAGGTTGCACAAGCTCTTGTTAATTCAGGTTTTCAAAATGTGAAAATAGAGGCTCCGAATAAGGTGGCTAAATCTATAAGATCTCGATTGTTTAAGCTTGCGGTGAAGATTGGTTACGATGAAAGTGAAGATAAAGTTTTGAAAATTCTCCATAGAGTAGCCTTCAATCTAAGTGCTAGAAGAATAGTTGAAGCTGTTGAGAAAAGAGATCTGCTTGTAGCTCAAGCAGTCTCTTGTATAGATGAAATCGAGAAGGTGCTCAACATACTAGCTTCAAGGCTGAGAGAGTGGTATGGAGTACACTTTCCTGAGCTTGGCAACACCATTAAAGACCATGAAGATTTCGTGAAGGCATTAATCCTCATAGGACATAGAGATGGCATAAAGAAGAAGGAAGTTTTAGAGAAGCTTGGCCCTCTAAGAGACAAGATGTCCAAGATCCTAGAGGCTGGTACCTCTCTTGGAGCCAACATCCTACAAAAAGACGTAGATGCTGTAAGAGACGTTGCCTCCATAGTCCTCAAACTTTACGAAGTAAATGAGAGGCTACGAAGATACGTAGATGAAGTCATGGGCGAAGTTGCCCCCAACTTAAAGGAGCTAGTCGGTCCAGTCTTGGGAGCTAGGCTCATAGCTCTTGCTGGTGGATTAGAAAGATTAGCAAAACTACCTGCAAGCACCATTCAATTGCTAGGTGCTGAGAAAGCCCTCTTCAGAGCGCTAAGAAGTGGAAGTAAACCTCCCAAGCATGGCGTGATATTCCAGTACCCCGAAATACACAAATCACCTAAGTGGCAGAGGGGTAAAATAGCTAGAGCATTGGCTGGAAAGATAGCAATAGCTGCTCGAGTTGACTTCTTTACTGGAGAGTATGTGGCTGACGAATTAAAGGAAGACTTGAAGAATAGGATAAAAGAGATAAAGGAGGCTTACAAGACTCCACCTAAGAAGACCATAGAGAAGAAAGTTCCAAAGAAAGCTAAGAAGGAGGGGAAGAGCAAGTGAAGGTGAGAGCTCACGAAAGTATAAGTGGAGTGTACGTTGTCGAGATGGATGATGGTAGTATAAGATTAGCAACTCGCAATCTAGCTCCTGGAATCAAAGTTTATGGCGAGACCCTTATCCAGCATGGAATTGTGGAGCTTAGGCTATGGGATGCTTATAGATCTAAGCTTGCAGCAGCATTCATGAAGGGACTAAAGACTTCTCCTCTAAACGAGGGCGTTAAGGTTCTATATTTAGGAGTAGCATCAGGAACTACATGTTCCCACGTTTCTGATATAATCGGTATTGAGGGGCGCGTGTATGGTGTAGAGTTCTCCCCTAGGGTTATGAGAGAGTTCCTTGAGAGAGTAGCTAAGCACCGAAGAAATGTCATACCTATACTAGCAGATGCACGCTTACCAGCTGAGTATGCTCATCTAGTGGAGGAGGTAGATGTCATATACCAAGACGTTGCACAACCTTATCAAGGCAAGATTCTTGTGGACAATGCTGATTTTTACCTCAAAAAAGGTGGTTGGGCTTTCCTAGCGATAAAGGCTAGAAGCATTGATGTCACTAAAGAGCCCTCAGAGGTTTACAAGAGGGAGATGGAGACTTTAAGGGATGGAGGGTTTGAAATAGTCCATGTAGTGCACTTAGAGCCTTACGACGTTGATCATGCAATGATACTGGCACGTAGGACGTGAACACGTTGTTAACTGATATGAGAGACCTTAAGAGAGACTTTATAGATAGAGTAAGCAGAATATTAGCAAAAGAGATTGAGAAGATAAATGATCATTTACCTAGAGATAGCAAAACTTTGAAAGAACTGTTAGAGATGGATGAACCAAAGGTTTTAACAAAATCCGGTGACGAACTTATAATGGATAAGAGAGAGCTTGAAATGATAGCTAACATATTACCAGCTCAACATCACGGCAAGTTGAGGTTACCTATCATTATACTACGCATGATAGAGATGGGAGAAGGTGTTTACATGATATGTGGAGGGGACTTAGAGGTTCAAGTTATAGATAAAGTTCTAGGCCAAGAGGCAGTGTACCGCCATGACGGTAAAGCTTTTCTATACAAACCTTACGTAGCTATTTTGCGTAGTAGATTGAGAACCACAACTGTTATAGGTTTTGTCCCCAGTATGGAATGAGGGGCAACTCTGTGCCCATAGAGAGAGTCCTAGCTAAAACTATTGAGGCACTGCATGAAAGTGGGTTTGAAACCTCAAAGCCTTATGCAAATGAGAGAAGCTCCATAAACATTGTTGCTAGGAGTGGAGACTCATTGGTTTTGATTAAGGCCCTCAATGACGTCAACGAATTAAAAGGTTGTTGTACTTTGGAGATTAAGAGGGCGGGTTATGCCTTAAGGGCTACCCCACTTATTGTTGGAGAAAAAGAGGGGGCTCACGATATAGATAGAGAGGTAGTTTATGAGAAACAAGGAGTTTACATAGTTCATCCTGATGCTCTCAGAGAACACTTTGAAGGGAAAAAACACTATGTTTACTACAAAGGTGGAAGATTGTATGTAAGGATTGATGGTAAGAAGTTGAGGGAAAAACGTGAAAAGATAGGCTTATCGTTGGGAGATCTAGCTAACCTTGTAGGGGTTTCAAGAAAAGCTATTTACGAATACGAGAAAGATGAGATAGACGCGACGATCGATGTTGCCTCAAAGCTCTATGAAGTCCTTAGCATGTACGTGGGTGAAGAAGAGGCATTAAAGGTTTTTAAACCTGTGGATATCTTAAGCGACGTCATGGTAGCTGAAGTTAAGGAAAGCGAGAGAAGGCCAATAATCAGTAGAAGTAGGAGGTGGAGGTTGCAAGAAGAGGTGGCCTCAAAGCTATTGAGACTTGGGTTCTCCATTTTTAGATTTAAGGATGCTCCCTTCAATCTCATAGCTAAGAAGAATGGTGAAAGGGGCAAAGTCATACTGATCTTGACTATTGAGACTCTTAGTAATAGATTTAGAGAGGAGATAGAGGTATTGAGGGATGTGGCTGAGGTTGCCAAGGTGGGAGGTCTTATTGTGACACGAAAAGTCCTTCACGAAGAAGGGATCATAAGCGCTCAAGATCTTGAAGGCATAACTAACCCTGATGAGCTAGTTAAGACGAGCATGCCAAGCTAGTATCTTGATTAGCTCAGCAATATCGCCATTGAATCTAAATCCTTTAAAGTTAAAGTGTGTTGGAGAAGCATAAAAGCCGTGAGAGCGAAGAGTCTCAATCAAGCGCTGTATCTTGGGCTGCTTCAACTTGTACTTATGAGAAATAGCATCGATCGTATAGAAGGTTGGAGGGCCATCAGCCTCACTCACTATCAATCTCAAAATCTTACTAAGCTCCTTCTTGCTTGACATATTTGAGGATTCAGCTATCTTGAGGGTCTCTTCGCAGAAGGCCTTATCAAATATTGAGCTTATCCATAGAGGACCTGCAACATCCATTTGCGTATGACACCTTTCACATTCAGTTCTCGTGGAAGATAAATCCTTAAACCTAACAACAAGTCTATTCAAGCATTTGTGACAATGATATATGTAGCCCATGTTTGTTGCGGCGTTCTTCGAGGAGGACAGCTCAACGAAGACCCTTATATAGTGCCTCGTGCTATGAGCAATCAAAGGTTTTATGGAGAGCTCGTATTTACCAGCTTCTCTAGCTAGAAGACCTAGTACCAGTCTTACTGCGAGTTCATGGCAGTACTCAGTTCTTAACGATAAACCTCCATAACGTCTTAGAGCAACGTGAGGATAAACACCGCAAAGAGGAGGCATGTCCGTGGCCGTTAAGGCTATAACACCTCCTATCGAAGTTGATCTTATAGCGGAATCTACGTAAGGAGATGGAGAGCCAAAGGGGTCTATATCTACGAAGTCGAACCTCTTACCTCTAGCACCATATCTAGACAGCAATGTATTTGCATCGAACAACTTCACAACGATCTTCTCATGTACTTGGTTCAACACGACGTTAATTCTCGCTAACCTTACGGCTATTGGGTTAACATCTGAGATTATCACTTCACCTACTTCTTCAACTTCCTTAGCATATCTAATACCTCTAACACCACTAGCAGTCAATGGCTCAGCTATTCGTAGATACCTCTTCCCCTTCAACTTTGCATAGGCCTTTAATATGCATATGGAGAAGTCACGGGAGAAGGACATGACGGGGTTGTAGAAGACTATTCTTCTAGCTTCTTCCTCTCCTAGTAGTTCGTCATCGGGTAATAGCAGCTTAACCTTGCCTTCATAGAATAGTTTAAGAGGTACCTTTATGTACATGGTCAGTAATCCATTCTATGCAGCATCTCTATTTATATCGTTACCTCCATGGAAGCTAGTACATATTAAGTAAACTTCCCTACTCCTCTGTCGTGAAGCCTTAGGTTTAAAGAGACGTACATCACCAAAGAGACTTCGTATATCCATTAGTAGTTCGTTTAATTCTTCTCCTTGAAAAGCCTTTATTACGGCTGTACCTCCCTTCCTGAGTAGTTTGTTAGCAAGTTTGAGGATACAGTAAATTATGTGAGAGTGTCGAGCTATATCTGTCGACCATACTCCTGTTAGTTTAGGTGCTGCATCAGATAATATCACATCAATCTTACGAGATATCATGCTTGCAAGTTTATCATGAAGGCTCTCATCACATACATCACCAATTACGGTCTTAACGTTGGGTGCACTCATCTTGCTTATAGGTCTTAAATCTATGCCTATAACTAAGCCTGTAGAACCAACTATTTTGGATGCTACTTGCAGCCATCCTCCAGGATAGGCTCCCACATCTAGAACCACGTAACCCCTCTTTAAAATACCGAACTTTTTATTGATTTCCAAGAGTTTAAAGGCTGCACGAGATCTGAAACCCAATTTCTTTGCCATCTTGTGAAAATGGTCTTTTGACCTCTCAGCTCGCCATCGTCTCGACATGGTTCATCAATAACTCACGATTTCAATAACCACTCCGTTAAGTCCTCACAGTTCTCAGGGCTTATTTGTTGTCCACTACCACAACGTAGCAAGTTTGTGCATGAAAAGCAGGGGCAGCCACCTATCGCCTCTAAGCTTGTTTTAAGATTGTTGGAGACAGCTATCAACTTAAAGGTCTTGAAACGCCCTTGAAGGACGCGCTCCCTTATGATTAAGCTTCTTTTTTCTAACGTCGAAGCTATGCGTGAGCCTTCACGGCTACTAACTTTTAGAGCCTTCCATAGATCTCGCTGCAGAATTCCTTGAGGACCCGCATTCCTTATTATCTCAAGAGCCTTTTCATAAAGGTCCTCGCTCGTCTTCTTACCTTGCTTCACAGTAGGAGTTATATTGTTACTATAAATTCAAGCTTTCGCATAAGTTCTTGGTATCTATTACGTATTGTGACCTCAGTCACGTTAGCCGAGGAGGCTATATCCCTTTGAGTGCATTTAACTTGTTGAAGTACACAAGCTATGTAGATGGATGCTGCAGCGATGCTCATAGGGCCCCTACCAGAAGTTAGGCCCATGTTTCTCGCTTTCTCCAAAATGGTTATGGCAAGTCTTTGAACATCATGTGAAAGGTTCAGTTTGTTAACGAGACGGGGTATGAAGTTTATCGATACCATAGGCGTGATCTTTGCTAAGAGAGTTCTCAAGAGGAGTCTATAGCTTTTCCCCACTTCCCGCTTCTTTACGTTAGAAGCCTGAGATATTTCGTCAAGTGTTCTTGGGATCTTACTCTGTCTACACGCAGCATAGATAACAGCAGCAACCATGCTCTCGATGGACCTCCCCCTTATCATCCTAGCCTCAATCATTCTTCTATAGAGGATTGCTGCAGTCTCCCTCACATTTCTTGGAAGGCCTAATTGAGACGCTATCCTGTCTAACTCTGATAGAGCATAGGTTAAGTTCCTTTCGAAGGTATTTGAAACTCTTGATCTTTGCTGCCACTTCTTTAACTTATATATTTGCATTCTCTTAGCTGGACTAATATTTCTTGAAGCCTTATCGTTACCATGCCAATTTATGACTGTTGAAAGCCCCTTATCGTGAATCGTGAGTGTTAACGGAGCTCCTGCTCTAGCTCTCTTATCCTGCTGCTCAGAATCAAAAGCTCTCCACTCAGGACCTAAATCCATGAGACGTTCACTTATTACAAGCCCGCACTTAGCACAAGCCATTTCAGCACGATTGTAGTCCCTGAAAAACTCTGTGCTTCCACACTCAGGACATTTAAACTCGGATTCATCGATCAGTTGATCCTTCATCTCCTCATCTCCTAATACCTTTGAAAGAAGACATCACATAAACTTTTTTAACTTGCTCTAAGTCATCCGGGCTTACTTCACTTAGTGGCTTGATTAGTATGTAGGGTGATGACTCGAGTCCTATCACATCGTATATTGAGCCTACAATCCTGCCCTTGTCGTCGTAAACTAGGTCACCTATCTTAGGGATGATCTTAGAAGAACTTTTAACCACAAGTTTATTGCTCTTTGACTTGTGAAGTACGGATCCTAGGAGAGTTATTGTCTCCTTCATGACGGGGAGAATATTCTTAATAATTCAATATAAAGGTTTCTTGAGGAAACTATGTGGGCTCCTTAATTTAGGTTTAAAAGGTCTCGTAAGAGGTGCAAAAGTCCTATTTCTCCCCCACCTTAATTCTTCTCTCTTCCATAATCTTCCGGGCTATCATTATAAGAATGCTTCTCTTTGATGCCACTTTCCTAACAGATACTCTTGATGCTTCTTCCCACCACCAAGAAGAATGCGGCTTTTCTTCGATCATGGGGTCTAGATTTAATTGTTGAGCTGCTCTAAATATCTCCTCGATTTTTGGTGATGGCACTGCATACTTCTTAGGGACCTTTCTTCCAAGAGACTCGCTTTTGTTGATATCTAAGTAGCAAGGGTAAATCAATATCCGGCTTCTATCACCTATTATGGTCTTCACCTTCTCTCATTTACTTAAGTAATACAGCGTTTACAACGCCGTCCTGGCCGGGTCTAGAAGTAACTTTCGCAAGCCCCTTCTCTGTTTCAATTACTGCCCCCCTAGTTATCACACCTCGACGAGAATAGTCGACGCTTGCAGGGTTCTCCTTAACCCTTAGTATCTTAAGCTTGTAGACCTTATTGGTCTCAGGGTCTAGAACATTGGCGTATGCAGCATACTTAAGGCTTATCTTTATGTTTCCCCCTCTCACTCTCTTCTTGATTCTACTTTCCTGCTCTGCAGGCAAGGTCTCAATGGGATCCTCTCCCATCTCGTACTTCCTCTTCTTCCTATGAGGTCTTATCTTACCCCCTGTTGGTTTTCTTAGGTCCCTGCCATGGTATTGAGGCATTAACTCGACCACTCCATACTGTTGAAGTATAGTGAGGAAAATTCAAAAACAAGGGGTTATAAGCTTTATGCAGATGAGGGGGGCTTTGTGAGCAGAGAAGTCCTGCTAGCACATGGTGCAGGCGGAACCATAATGGTCGAGCTCATCAAAAACGTCATCATAAATAACATAAGTCAAAGGAGGGTATTTGATGGAATTGGCCTGGATGCTATGGATGATGGAGCTACGATACCTCTTGGAGATTATGAGGTGGTCTTGACGATGGATGGTCATACCGTTGACCCCATATTCTTTCCTGGAGGAGATATTGGAAGGCTTGCAGCAGCTGGTACCATAAATGATTTGGCGGTCATGGGTGCGAGACCTTTAGCAATAATGGACTCCATAATAGTTGAAGAGGGATTTTCCCTCGATGATTTAGAGAGAATCATAAAGTCGATGAATGAAACTGTTGAGGAGGTCGGAGCTGCAGTGATACATGGAGACTTTAAAGTTATGCCTAGAGGTAAGGTGGACAGGATAGTTATAAGCACTGCTGGTATTGGTTTAGCTGAGAGAGGAAAGATCCTGAGAGACTC
>QNVF01000008.1 GCA_004347965.1 Candidatus Nezhaarchaeota archaeon WYZ-LMO8 | reverse complement strand
TGGAGAGCCAGGAGCTCTTAATGGTGTTGAAGGGAGAGATCCCCGTAGCTGAGACGTTCGATTTAGCTAATGAGGTTAGGAGTGCTACTGCTGGACGTGCTTTCTGGGCTACTGAGTTTAAGGGTTGGCAGCCTGTCCCGGAGTCCATGCTCACCGACTTGATATTGAAGATTAGGGAGAGGAAGGGGCTTCCGAAGACCATTCCGAAGCCTGAGGACTTCATGCCTCTATAGAGCTGCTGTCTCTAGAGGCCACTAGCATCCTTTACTTAGACGGTACTCCTTCCTTATGGGTCGACTAGCGCCTCTATAGGTGTTGGTGAGCGTGGTTTTAAGCTCCTATTGCTACGACCATGAAGTCTGCATAGGGTGGGAATGTTAGGCTATTAGCCTTATCGTGCCGTCTGAGTTGAAGCTTTGTTTAAGCGTATATTGAGGCTCTTGCAGCTTGGACCTTGATGATTGGAGCCTTCGCAATTAATGGCTGGGAGCTTGCTTTAATCGGTTGACTGAGCGTCACTATGGTAGTCGTAGCATCTCGTCATGTCTCTGAGGGGGAAGTGGGAAATAGGAAGTATTAAATCTCGTTTCTTCGTAAGTTTGCGAAGGAGAGTAGGAACTTGAGGGCGAGGATATGGTCTCCTGGAGGTTTAACTGAGAGGGTCAAGAAGCTTAGGGATCAGTACTTCTCGTTTGAGAATCGTCCTACCAACGAGGTGATAGCTTACACGACTGGTGCTCCTTGGGATGAGGTCTTCTCGTACCACGATTGGGGAGTAGTTCCTGAGATGTTTCCTTTCCTGCCGGCCATCAGGGACTCGCTTAAGGTGCTAGCCATGAAGGTCGATCTTCCTGAGGGCTTTTGGAAGGAGAGTTTGCCTGTTAGGAGAGCTATTTTCTTCAGGAGGGTGATAGAGGAGCATCTTCCAGTGAGGATACTTGATGGAGAGCTGATAGTGGGCTTCCACTTTAATACTGCCTTGTCGAAGTGCTTTACGAAGGAGGAGGCTGAGGAGTGGAGGAGGGCTGAGGAGCGATGGTTTAGAAGGGTGGTTGAGCTATCAGACTTGGGGGTTATGAACTGTGGAGCTATTCCGGGGCACATAATACCCAACTACAGGAAGGTCGTTGAGAGGGGCTTTAGAGGTATAAGAGATGAGCTCCTTCAATGGATGGAGAGGCATACCGATGAGGCGAAGAGGGACTACGTGAGGGCCATGGTAATAGCTGTTGAAGCCGTTAAGAGGTTCGCGGAGAGGTACGCTGAGGAGGCTGAGAGGCTGGCAGCAAGCGAGGAGGATGAGGTGAGGAGGGCCGAGCTACTTGAGATAGCTAGGATTTGTAGAAAGGTTCCTTGGGAGCCTGCTGAGACCTTTTGGGAGGCCCTTCAATCGTTATGGTTTGCCCACATGCTCGTCATGGCTGCTGAAAGCTATCCAGGACCTGGATTATCGTATGGGAGACTGGACCAGTACTTGTACGCATACTACAAGAAGGATGTAGATGAAGGTAGGCTTACAAGGGAGTTCGCGAAGGAGCTTCTCTGCTGCTTCTGGATAAAGCACGATTATGCTTACGACTACATGGGGAAGATAGGGAATCAAGGGATAAACTCTGGCTTCGGTCAATTAATAACCATAGGGGGAATGAATAAGGATGGAAGCGACGCAGTAAACGAGCTTACTTGGTTGATTCTTGAAGTTGCCTACGAGATGAACATGCTGGAGCCTAAGCTCAACGTTAGGGTCCACAAGAACATATCGAGGAGCTTCCTTCTGAAGATGTGCGAGGTTCTTGCGCGGACGCAGGGCTCACCGTTCTTAATAAACTTCGATGAGCCTTCGATGAGGGGCTTGATGTGGGAGGGGATACCGGAGGATGAGGTTTGGGATTACGCGTGCGTCGGCTGCCTTGAAAATACGCTTCAGGGGAAGGATAGGTCTGGAACCGTGGATGTGAACATAAACCTCGCTAAGTCCTTGGAGCTAGTCTTCGGCAGGGGGCGCGACTTAAAAACCGGTAAGATGATAGGCGTTAAGACTAAGGACCCGAGGAAGTTTAAGAGCTACGAAGAGTTTGAGGAAGCATACTTCGCGCACCTCAAAAAGTGCATAGAGGTAACCTTAAGCCTTGCATCGGAGGCTGATGCGATAAGAGCGCGATGGGAGCCGGTCCCATACCTATCAGCATTGGTGGATGGCTGTGCTGAGAAGGGAATCGATGTGAGGCAGGGTGGAGCAATATACAACTTCATCACTGTTGAGGGCGTTGGCCTAGCAACTGTTGCTGACAGCTTAGCTGCAGTGAAGAAGCTAGTCTTTGAGGAGAGGGAGGTCTCCATGGAGGAACTCGTGGAGGCTATAAAGAGGAACTTTGAGGGCTTCGATGAGCTTCAGAGGAGATTGCTCTTCAAGGCACCAAAGTTTGGGAATGACGACGACTACGTCGACGAAATAGCTAGGAAGGTATCCAGGTTCTGGACTCAAGAGGTCTTCAAGCATGTTTCCCCCGCAACTGGGAGGAGGTTTAGGGGAGGCTACTTGTCCTGGAACTACTTCATAGACTTCGCACCTAAGACAGCAGCAACTCCTGATGGGAGGCCTAGGGGCAAGTTCTTGTCGAATGGTGTTCAACCTGTCCAGGGAATGGATAGGAAGGGGCCTACAGCTGTCATACGATCTGTCGGAAAGCTTGGGCTTGAAACTGCCCCCAATGGGGCATCGTTGGTCATCACGTTAAACCCTTCATCTGTCAGAGATGAGGAGCACTTGGAGAAGTTGGCTGCCCTCCTACTTGCCTGTTGCGATCTAGGTGTGACGAACCTTCAGGTAAACATGCTGAGCCCCGAGGTACTGAGGGAGGCTCAGAGGAAGCCTGAAGAGTATAGGAACCTCCTCGTCCGCGTGACTGGGTACAATGCTTACTTCGTAACTCTGGGGAGAGAGCAGCAAGAAGAGATCATAGCTAGGACGTGCCATGGTCTATAGGAGGACTTGAATTGAAGAGGGGGATAGTCTTCAGCATTCAGAGGTTCTCGACCGAGGACGGTCCTGGCATAAGGACGACCGTCTTCATGAAGGGCTGCCCTCTCCGCTGCATCTGGTGTCAGAATCCTGAGGGCCTCAACCCTAGGCCGGAGCTCGTGTGGTACGATGTGAGGTGCATAGGAGTGAGAGCATGCATTAAAGCGTGTAAGGTCGGCGCCCTCAGATTAGATGAGGATGGCCTCCACATAGATAGAAGTAGGTGTACAGCTTGTGGAGCATGCGTAAAGGCTTGCCCTACTGGGGCTCTTGAAATAATAGGTACGGAGTACGACGTTAAGAGCCTCGTGGACGAAGTGCTACGCGACATGGTCTTCTACAAGACGTCAAGAGGAGGAGTTACGTTCTCGGGAGGAGAGCCAATGCTGCAATCAAGCTTCCTCGCGGAGGTTCTGCCAGTGCTTAAGGATCATGGCGTTCACGTGGCCTTAGACACAAGCGGCTTTGCGCCTTGGCGGGAATTCGAGAAGATACTTGGCTGGATCGATTTAGTGCTCTACGACTTGAAGCTCATGGATGTGGCTAAGCACATAGAGTTCACAGGTGTCGATCCCACCCTGATATGGGAGAACGCGGTTAATCTAGCGAAGCGCGGAGTTCGCATGTGGATTAGGACCCCGATAATACCTGGAATAACGGATAGTGAAGAGAACGTGAGAGCCATAACTCGCTTCATAATCGACAACCTGCCGACCGTGGAGCGCTTCGAGTTACTGGCCTTCAACAACCTCTGTATTTCTAAGTACAAAAGGCTTGGAATGAAGTTTCTGCTGGAGAAAGCGAGGCTCATGAAAAGGGAGGAAATGGAGAACCTTGTTAGAGTAGCTAGGGAGGAGGGCTTTGGTAACGTCATGTGGAGTGGAATGGTTGAGAGGGATGTGAGATAGTGACCCTACCTCGTGAAGCCATCGCAGCCTTCAACCTAGAGGTTGCCGGCAAGTTCCTTGCAACGGTTAGCGAAGACTGGAAGCCAAACGTTGTGCCAGTGCTATCCATGAGAGCTTACGACGAGGAGACACTTGTCTTCGGCGAGTTTATGATGCTTAAAACTAGGAGGAGCCTAATCAAAGGGTGCGTGGTGTGTGCTTGCGTTATAACTGAGAAGCTTGAGAATTACGTTGTTAAAGGGGTTTTTGAAGGATTTGAGAGGACTGGAGAGTACTACGACTTCATAGCTCAAATACCAATGTTCAGGTACAACGCCTACATGGGGCCAAGAGCCGCAGGCATCATAAGGGTTGAAGACGTGTGGCAAGTCGATGAATCGAGGTCCAAGCTCAATGTGTTGCTTGACACGTTAATAGCTAGATTCGCATCAACGCAAGAGGATGGGAAGCGGCTGCCACCAATAATTGCTGAGAAGTTTAATAGGATCAACGCGATAAAGGTCCTAGCGAAGGTCTACAACGGCTATCCAATAATACTGCCAGCGCTATCCATGAGGGTCTCTAGTAAGGGCACCAAGCTGATCTTTGGCACTCGCTCAACAGAAGCAAGTAGGCTAAGTGTGGGGGACAGTGTGGCAGCAGCTGTCCTCACGACTGATGCCATAGCATACCAAGTTAAAGGGATCTACGAAGGGGAGTTGAGGAAGCTCTTCGGAAAGGTGGGCGTAGTAAGGGTTGATGAAGCCTACACGTTAACACCACCTAGACCAGGAGAGAAGATCCCACTTTGAGGGAGAATTCAAGTCCTCGCAGCAGCTGCATGCTGAAAGCCCCAAAGCTCTTTCAAGAAGTAGGAGATCAAATGCATTAATCGTGCAAATCGACGAGAAGTCTCAAAGAATTGAATGATCAAGCTATTTGCTTTCTCTCTTCGAGAGAAACTACGATCTAGCAGAGGAAGTGGTATCGGAGGCAAGAAAAATGGCTTTGATTGAGGAGGAAACCATAAAGGCTATAACCGAGAGGGGGTGGAGAAACGTTTTCTTCAACTATAAAAATGATCTTGGAGGACATGAGGAGGATTGGAGAGTACTCAGGTGATATTGCTGAGATGGTCCTCAACTTAAACGTTGATAAGCTCCTCGTCACGTGAAGTAGCTACGAGAGTAGTAAATCAAAAATTAGGGTAGTGCGGAAGACTTATAATGGAGCTAAGCATCGCCGAAAATTGTTTCTCAACTCTACTTTTCAAGTTGGTGGTCGTATGGGGGATCTTACGGTTGAGGTCGTCACCATCGGTAACGAGCTTTTAACTGGTAAGGTCGTCAACACGAATGCTTCTTGGATCGCTGATAGGGTTACTAGGCTTGGTGGTGTTGTTAAGAGGATTACGGCTGTGAGCGACGACGTTGATGAGTGTAGCGCAGCAATAAAGGAGACTTTGAGTAGGAGGCCTAAGCTCATAATTACAACTGGTGGTCTAGGTCCCACATTCGATGATAGGACCCTTGAAAGCATATCCGTGGCACTTGGAGTCCCTCTAGAGCTAAATGAAGAAGCTTTGCAGATGGTTAGGGAGAAGTACTCGGGTGACGTGACTCCTCCTAGGCTTAAGATGGCTAAGCTTCCTAGAGGAGGAAGACCCCTCTACAATCCTGTTGGGACTGCTCCTGGCTGCTTAATTGAAGCTGATGGCACCATAATTGTCGCTTTACCAGGAGTCCCCTCAGAGATGAGGGGGATGTTTGAGATGCACGTTGAGCCCATGATATCGAGGATGTCGAGGGCTGCCTACTCGTTCAAGCTCGTAAAGGTGGAGATGATTGAGGAGTCTTCTCTAGCCCCAATAATAGACGAGGTTATGAGGGCTTGTAGGTCCGTCTACGTGAAGTCTAGGCCTAAGAGGAACGGTGAGGTCTACATTGAGGTCGAGCTCTCCTCTAAAGCTTCAACGAAGGAGGAGGCCGAGAAGAACGTCTTGGAGGCCTGCGAGCTGCTTAAGGAGCTTGTAGCTAAAGCTGGTGCTAGAGCTGAAGAGCTATAATCGAACTCTCGTCTCATAATGCTACGCTCACTGTCCACGAAAGCAAGAGCCATCCTAGCTACTTATCGGTGTTGACTTGTAAGCTTGAGATCAGTGGATTAGGGGCTTTAGCGACCCTAAGTACTAATGGATATGGATGAGAGCTCCTTAGGCGAGTTTACTCAATATACTTGGAGTTGAGACCTTCTTCCAGCGCAATTTGATGCAGCTTCCTATCGGCGACTAAGAACTCGCTTGCGTTTACTGCCTTGGCCGACGCTATCTGCAGCGCATCAGCTTGATACACGTGGTGCTTCTCCACGATCCTCCACGATGCTTTAAGCGTGGAGAGCCTTATTGGCACGATGAGTAGGCATCCCAATTTGGTTAGTCTCCACGTTTCGCTTAAGAATCGAGTCTTCGTGATTTGGTAGTCCTCAATCGAGATCAGACCCTTCGCTCTAGATCTATCTAGGACCCCAAGCACTTCACCAACGTTCCACAAGCTGAATGCTATCTTAACTAAACCATTGTATGCGCTTACGTACAGGCTCCGTACTTGGTCGCTGCCGCTCTCTTCAACGTACCTCTTGACTACTACGCTGCTATCTAAGTATACTACCTTCCCTCTCATCCCTCATCTCTCTAACGAGCATGCTAATGGAAGCTACAGCCTTAATCGGCTTGAAGTCCACTTCTACCTCCAATCTGCCAGCAAGCTCTTGTACTGCACTCTCCAAATCGACCATGAGCTCCTCCCTTATGAGCTCCTCTAATGCTTCACTAAGCTCTCGATCTCTGGACGCAACGTGCTTCTTAAACTCTCTCCAGAGATCCTCACTAACAAAGATGCTGGTCTTAACCTTCTTCATGCCGAATCCTGATTAAAGATGTACAGAAACTGGTATTTAAGTTTAAGCACCTAAACTTAAACACTGAAATACCTACTTACTCAGGATATGAGGTTGTAGAGGTCAGAGAGGTTGACGTGCTTTTAATGCTTGTCAAATAGGCTTGAGCTACTTTAATCACAAAAGTTCTAATTGAATTCTCGCTTCCTCAGCGCTATGCTCACCATCAATATTACGGTGAGCCATCTTAGCTTGAGTTATGGATTCTCATCACTAAGCCTGTTAGCCTTCTTAGTGCTTCTCTCTTCTCTTTCCAATCGATGTTTGCTTTATCGACTGCTCCTTCTAGGAAGCTTATTGCTTCATCCATCCTCTTCAAGTCTACGGGGTGTGGTACTCCATCCTTACCGCCAAAGGCGAAGGAGTACTTGACTGGATCCCTCCAGCTTAGCTTCGCTCCGAATATGAGGTCAGCTATGAGAGCTAGGCTCCTTACGGTTAGAGGACCCATCCCCTCAATTAACAGAAGCCCCTCGAAGCTCGTTGGCTTCACTTGAAGAGCCCTCTCAAGCGCGGACCAGTTAACGAATCTAGGGAGCTTGTAGACCTCAACGTCCACGACGTCGTGCCTCTGCAACCATTGATCCAGAGGCCCTCTAGCTCTTGCCGTAGCCGCCTTGATTAACCTGCTAACTTTCTGAGGTCCTTCTCCTGCTAACTCAACGCATATCGCTCTAGCCTCTCTACTCTCCTTATCTACTAAATTTAGGACGTGGCTGTGAACAATGTCTCCAACTATCCCCTTATGAGGCTCCTCGCAGAAGCTTCTTAGCTCCGTTGACAGCCAGTGAAACCTTCTAGCATGCTTCTCCTCAGGCCTCATGCCTTGCTGCACTACTGCCCACGAGCCGTCCTCAGCTATGAAGAACGTGTGGTGGTACAGCTGGTAGCCAGCCTGTATAGCTGATGTATCTACTTTAGCCACAAGCCTACTAACCTTAACCAAGTCCTGAGCTCTCTCCTCCATACCGTAGAGCTTGCAGATGCTTACTATCTCTTGAGGTGTTGACCTCGAAGCCCTCCCCTTCCCTCCACAAGCCCTCACCCCCAAGTCTCTCTTTTGCAGGGCTTCCTTGATTGCTGCGCAAGTAACCGTGGTAGTACCGCTACTATCCCAATCGTATCCTAAAACGCACGCTAACGCTTGAAACCACAGTGGATCAGCTATCCTACCCAGTAGACCTAGTGGTCCATGCTCATCAACTATTATGGCTAAAATGCAGTCTGCTAGCTTAACCATTCTCTCGTAGAGCCATCTAGGAGCTCTACCTTCGTGCAGTGGAAGGTCAAAGGCTTTCCTGTACACCATCAAAATTATTTAGGGGTGTAAGCTATTAAGGTTTCAAGGAGGCCTTGTTTAAACCTTATAACTGATATTCTTCAATAAGTTCTTTAGAGTAAGTCGATTTGGGGTCTGAGGATCTATGGAGAGGATCGATGAAATAGATTTGAAAATCCTCAGGATGCTTCAAGAGAATGCAAGGACTCCATTCTCTAAGATAGCTTCTAGTGTTGGTGTGAGTGAAGCAACAGTCCACCTTCGAGTTCAGAAGCTTAAGAAGCTAGGGGTCATTAAGAGCTTTAGAGCTATCGTTGATCCTGTGAAGGTTGGGAAGGGCCTCACAGCCATAGTTCTAGTGAGAGCTGACCCAGTAAAATACAAGGAGGCTTTAAAGAAGGTGGCCTCAATGGAAGACGTCTACGAGGTCTACGACGTGACGGGCGAGTACTACGCAGTCTTAAAGATCAGGGCTAGTGATAGAGATAGTCTAGCTAAAATAATAGACAAGATTGGAGAGATAGAGGGTATTACGTCAACTCAGACCATGGTCGTCCTCCGCACAATAAAGGAGGAGGACAAGATAATCTTCTAAGCTAGAACTTAAAGAAGCTCTTAGAGTTCGAGTACAATATCTCACACGCTTCAGCTAAATCAATCTTCTTAATCTCAGCTATCTTGGCGGCAGCGACTACAACATTTGAAGGCTCGTTTCTCACTGCAGCTTCTGGACCGAGTACTGGAGCATCGCTTTCAACAGCTAAGTAATCTATTGGGACTGCCCTCACCAGCTTGATTTTCTGCTGAGATCTAACGATCGATGGAGGTATTGAGAACAAGAAGCCCTTCGAAGCCCCCTTTAAAGCCCAACCACTGCTACCATCAAAAGCGTGCATTAAAACCCTGTCGTAGCCCTCTCTAATTAGGATCTCGATTGCGTACTTTCCAGCGCTTCTTGAGTGCACAATCAATGGTAACTTCAGCTCTGAAGCGATGTTTATCCAGAACCTGAAAACCTCGATCTGCTTTTCTCGATCCTTGCCCCTCACGGAGAAGTAGTCTAAGCCAACTTCTCCTACAGCTACTATCTCACTGCTAATCCTCTTCACTGCGTGCGCTAGCTCTTCAGCTTCCTCGATTGATAGGTTTAGAGGATCGAAGCCAGCAGCTACCTTAACGCTCCCATGTTCCCTAGCTACTTCTAGAGCCTTCTTAAGGTCCATTAGGCTTAGAGATGAGGTTACGATGGCCTCAACACCGCTCTTCAGAGCTCTCTTAACAACCTCGTCTCTATCGTGATCGAAGGCATCATCGTGTAGGTGGCAGTGAACGTCAATGAATCTTAGCTCTCCTCTCCTCAACGTACCTTCCTCTCCTCCTTATCTCTTGTACCTTCTTTAAGACGTTCTCT
The DNA here is from genome assembly GCA_004347965.1 of Candidatus Nezhaarchaeota archaeon WYZ-LMO8. Taxonomy (GTDB): domain Archaea; phylum Thermoproteota; class Methanomethylicia; order Nezhaarchaeales; family WYZ-LMO8; genus WYZ-LMO8. Next base: position 28,459 of record QNVF01000008.1, on the reverse strand, counting down.
ACTTTACCGCCCATGATCTCTCTATAGCCTCTTAAGAAGGCATTGAAGAGCTCCTTCACCTTGCTGTAGTGAGTGCTTTCAAGAGCTCTCAGCATCAAGTGCACGTCAGTCCCTATGGCTTCAAGCTCTCCAGTCCTTTCTGCTAAGCCGAAGTCCACGAAGAATGGCTTCTCAGGTTCTGGGACAATTATGTTTGCAGTTGTTAAGTCTCCGTGAACTATGTTGTTGAGGTGCATCTTACCTACGTAGAAGCCAACCAACTTAAAGATCGATGAGACCTCGTAATCCTTCAACGTCATCTCCTTGAGCGTCGGTCCAGGTATGTACTCCATTATTATGACGCCCTCGTCGGGGTCAACATCGTAGATGGCTGGAACTGGGACACCGCAAACTCTAGCGTGAAACATCATTGTGACTTCGTGTGAAGTCCTCATCCTCCTTATGTGAGCATCAAGCTCCTTAGCTCTATAAGGCTTGGGAATCCTCTTCTTCAATATCGCTGGTATTCCTAAGAAGTCTATTAAGTAGAGCTCTGCTTCAGCCCCCTTCTTTATAATCTTCCCCTCAAATCCAAGGTATATCGACCTCATCGAGCCTCCACCGAGGCTTCACGTAGCTTTTCTCCACGTTGATCGTAACCCCATGAACATACGCGAGAACTCCTGTCCAAGCTATCATTGCACCGTTATCTCCAGAAAGAGCTTTAGGTACGACTCCGAACTTCGCGTTGTGCTCTTCTGCGACCATCATCAACTTCCTCTGAAGCTCGCTGTTGGCAGCCACACCTCCAGTTAAGACCAGCTCCTTCTTCTCCGTGTAGGCAAGTGCTCTCTCAGCTACTTCAGCCAGCATTGAGAACGCGTACTCCTGCAAGCTGTAGCATAAGTCCTCAATTCTATGGCCCTCACTCAGAAGCTTAACCGCAGCTGTTAAAAGCCCCGAATAAGAGACGTCCTGCCCCTTAACTATGTAGGGGAGCTTAAGCAGCCTCTCACCCTTCTTTGCTAGCTCCTCTACTCTCGGTCCACCGGGGTGTGGGAGATGAGCTTCTCTAGCGAAGGCGTCGAGGAGATTGCCTAAAGCTATGTCGAGCGTTTCCCCGAACACCCTATACCTACCATCAGAGTAGGCTGCTATTATCGTGTTTCCGCCGGATACGAAGACTATGAGTGGATCCTTGAAGCCAGTTGTCAACTTAGCTATCTCTATGTGAGCTACAGCATGGTTTACTGGAATGAGAGGCTTATCGTAGGCGACGGCCAAGGCCCTACATATTGTAGCACCAACTCTAAGGCAAGGTCCAAGTCCAGGCCCTAGGGAGACTGCTATGGCATCCACCTGGTCCATGCTAAGCTTCGCTTCGCTCAAGGCCGTCCTTATTACTCTTGGAGCTACGTCTGAGTGGTGCTGAGCGCTCTCTCTAGGATGTATCCCACCTTTAGCTGGAATGTACGTGTTGTTGACGTTTGCCAAGATGTTGCCGCTTGAGTCTACAATTCCACACCCAAATGTGTGGGCAGTCGACTCTATACCTAACACTACGACCCTACGCGCCAATAGCCCTCACTCATTTTCTTCCTTTCTTCTCAGCCCTCTTCCCTTCCTCCTTTTCCTCCTCCCTCTTTCCGAAGTTCCTAATCTTTACGTGCTTTGGCTCAACTTCCTCTAACGTCTTCTCGTCACGGTATATGTGGACGTGGGCCTCAGTAACGTTGGTGCCGGTGATGGTCTTTAAGCTCCTCACTACTATTAAGTTCTGTGGAGCACTGAACATTGAGGAGGCAAGCTCCCTCACTTCAGCTCTCGTCGGGGTTCTCGTATTAGCGTGATGTATGCGGAGGATGAGCTCCCTCCTATTTAGAACCTTGTTCTCCACGTCCCTCAAGACCTTAACCTGGTACTGCATCAACATCAAGCTCTACCTCCCTCATGGATCTTAGCAACTCCCTAGCCTTCTCCCTCTTATCTTTATCCACCTTTATTAACACAACCCCTACACCCGGCTGACCATAAGCTATCACGGCTCCCTCCGGCGATGCGATTATTGATGGGATGACGAGGAGATCCTCCTCTCCCTTAACTAGTATGAACCCTCCCTCATCGATAGCTTCCTTCACGTGCTCCACCATGGTGGAGACTATGTGACCCGGTGGATTAACCACTTCACAAACCATCTTCATCTTCTCAGCAAAATCAGCTTGATAGGGGCCTCTCAAGGTCTTCATGTCTACTATCGCCACTCTAGGTCTTATACCCCTCTCAAGAAAGGTGTGGGTGGTCACATCCCCTACGGTTATTATCATGTGGGGGCTCATTTGATTCAATATCTCCTCAAGCCTTCCAGACTCCACCTCATTATTGGTTACCACGAGCCCCCAAGGCTTGCCTAACTCCCTCCTTAGGTCCTCATCTATCTTAAACGCCCTTATCTTCAAGCTCTTCACCTACACTTGATGGCGTACCTGCCGGGCTTCGTTATGTTTAGGACCTTAGCTATTACGGAGGTCTCAGGATCGAAGACTACTACGAGCCCGTTCCAATCGAAGGTGAAGTCGCTTGACTTGCAGTTAGGACATATGTTGGCTTGGCTTGTAAGGAGAGCTTTGCACCTTAAGCAGCATTTAAATCTAGCAGTAGTCCTCTTACTCACTTCTCCTTCACCTTGGTTGGAGCCTTCTCCTTCTTTAAGTCCTCGATGATCCAATCTATCTTTCCTAAGAACGGTTGCCTCATTGTCAACCCAACCTTAATTTCATTCAACCTCATACCACTCATGCTAACAGTTACAATCCTTGCCCTTACGCTATCGCCTCTCGACAGCTTCCTCCTAGCCTGTTTACACAGAAGCTCGCCCTTCTTCTTGTCAAAGGATATGTAGTCGTCGGCCACCTGAGATATGTGCACCAGCCCATCAATCGGTCCTATCCTAACAAAAGCTCCAAAATCAACTACCTCAACTACCTCTCCTTCAACTACCTCCCCCTCGATGGGGGCGTAGACGAGAGCTTCGAACTTAGCCTTATGATATGTTGCTCCATCGCCCGGCACAATCTTACCTACAGGGGAAACCTTAACCCCTAATATTGCAACTATCAATCCAAGCCCCTTTATCACCACTCCCTCATACATGCTCCTCAAGCTATCAAAAGCAACATCCTCAAGCTTTTCATTAAATCGGTTGGGCGGGATCCTAACTTCATCAGAGATGGTAGCTAAGTAGTACATGAGCTCTTCACCATGCAATCATTCACAGAGCATTGTGTGGTTTAGAGACATCAATCCTTTTGTATTAAACTTTTTGCGTTCACGCTAAGGCTGGTAACCTTCCAGTTCAAACCTTCCATCACCCTTCATGTATATCACGCCCAAACCAATGCTTCGAAGCCTTCTTCGCAGCTCTCTGTCATTAGTAGCTACGATGCAGCCTTCTCGCTTAGCAGCTTCAACTATGGCGTCGTCAACGCTCTCTCCACAACCCTCAATGACCTTAAACTTGAACCTAACGTAATCCAAGACTGCACGAGCCATCCTAGAAGCCTTCCACCTCTTCTCAGATAAGGCTATCTTCTCAAGCTCCTGAAGCTGCGCCTTCAAGATTATGGGTTCAATCTTAGCTTCAAGTAGCTCCTCGACTCTTCTAATGACATCTACAGGTCTTTCAAATGCAGCCATCAATAGGTTTGTGTCGAAGAGCACCTTAACTAATACGTAGTCCCTCCAGCATTACTACCTTATTATCCCATAACCTATTAACCTAAACCTACCAGCTATCTGCCGACTTATAGCCACTCTAGTTTTCGGCTCAGCGCATACTGGTCTTCGTAGCCTGATGGAAACTACGTCCTTAGACGCCTTAACCACGACTCCAAGAGTTGTTGTGGTACCAACATTTATCATTAAGACCTCATTAGGCCTTATGTTTTCAACCTTCACCATATCTACTGTGCCTACTGCTCTCTCGAAAAGGAAGGTCTCCAACTCAAGATCTGATAACGTTGGTGGTAGGGTGCCCGGCTTGCCTATAATGTTACCTGCGAGAGAATCAGCCTTTGTGAGTGATGGATCTAGGAGAGTGCCAAAACCTACTAAGCCTCCTGGTCTAGCTTCCTCCACCTCGACATCGCCAGCCTTTAAACTAACTATTTCAGTGAATAGAGGCTCGTACTCGACTCTTCCTCCACCCTTCTCCACTCTAATTCCAGGCCTTATCTCGATCTCCTCACCAACTTTGGCCACTCCTTGAATTATAGATCCACCCAAAACACCACCCTTAAGCTCTTGTGGAGGGGTTCCAGGCCTATTTACATCGAAGGACCTAGCTATCAGTGCTCTAAGAGGTTTCGATGGATCCCTCTTTGGTGTTGGAATCTTCTCCTCAATGGTCTCTATTAGGACGTCGAGGTTTGCTTTGTGAAGCGCAGATATTGGGATTATCGGTGCATCGTGCAACATCGTGTCCTTTAGAAACTCCCTTATTTGACGATAGTTCTCTATAACCTTCTCCTTCGGGACAACCTCAATCTTGTTCTGCACTACTACTACGTTCTTCACGTCCATTATCTCAAGAGCCTTTAAGTGCTCTCGCGTTTGAGGTTGAGGGCATGGAACCGTAGCATCTATTACCAGTATGGCGCCATCGAACATCGTTGCTCCTGCAAGCATTGTAGCCATTAGCATATCACGTTGCACGCCCGCTATGGGCGTGCAATCTCGTGTCCAGGGCAGTCTACGAATGAGTACTTCCTAACAAACTCTAGTTTAGATCCACAATGCTTACATGTACTTCCTGATAGGGCATAAGTTGTGTAGCATTGTGGAGGTGGGCACTTAGGGCACTTCAACACGATTGTATCTGCATAACCCAGCTTAATAGTTATCCCTCTCCTTAGCTCCTCAGAGTGTCTCGAAGCCCATACTCCAGATAGAGCCCAAGTCAAGGTCGTCTTCCCGTGATCTACGTGACCCGTTGTACCGATGTTAAGTTCAGCTTGTCTCTTCATCCACTCTTCAGCCATGCTTAACCTCCTCACGCTTTATAACCATGTTAATCTGAACTATGTCCTCAGATACCGTGTTTCCTCTGACAAGCTTCCTCTTCCTCAAACCCTTTCTCGTTGGCCTAAATCCTGGACCCTGACTTAGCAGTAATCTTCGCTTTACAGGACCTGGAAGATCAGCTCTCATAGGAGCTCCGCTTCTATCACTTCCTCCTTTAATTACAAGCCTTACTCCGGGCACTCCAATCAATGCACCGTCCACCTCGTCTCCTATCCTGAGACCTATCAATGCATTTGCTTGTGGTCCGCTAACAGTTACTTGCTGAGCTTTTCCAGTTGATGGATCAGATACAACCACTTTAAACTCGGGCGTTACTTTCACCCCTTAGCATGAACACACTCTACGACTTAGCTAAAAACTTTGAGGTCGTCGAGCACGACTAGTATCTACCAGCAGCTTTTCTCATTTTAACTATTTCATCGAGGAGCTCAAGCTCTTCCTTCGATAATTGATCCAAGAACTTCTCCTTCAATATCCTTACGTGCTCCGGGGGTACGTCAACGTAGATGTAATCTCCTTCATCGACTTGCCTACCTATTATCACGTCACCCTTAATCGATATTGCAACAGCTTGTCTAGCTACAGCCTCACTTAAACTCTTCTTCTGCTCCTGTATCTGCATTATCACACCGAGTCTCCTACCTTTAGAGTTCATTAATGGATATCCTGGTCTCAACCTTCCAGTCAATATTTCGACTCCAACTATTGCTGGGTCGCTCCTCCTGAAGACGTAGCCCTTTAGTATCTGCGCTTTACCTGGCAGTATTAGGGAGGATAGAGTCTGTCTACGTTCCTCCTCCATCCTCTTCTTGGTCCATTCTAAGTACTCATCTATCAGCCTGTAGATGACGTTGCTCCTGAAGACCGGTATACCCCTACTTTCTACTTCCTGTTCGGCATCAGGGTTTATGCCTACATTGAACGCCAAAATCACACCATAGTGCGGGTTCTTCTCCCTCGTTATGGAGGCTTCCACCACATCCCTCTTAGATATCTTACCTACATCAGCAAGCCTTACCGGAACGCCATGCTCCTGCAGTTTTAGCACCAGCGCTTCAAGAGAACCTAGTGTGTCAGCTTTGACTACAACTCCAGTGATGTCTGTTGTTATCCTGATCTTCGCCATCTCCTCAAATACCTGCTTTATGGCCATCTCTATCTCAGCTTGACTTCTCGCTGAAAATAGGGGGCTTCCAGCTACGGCTTCATCAAGCCCATGAGCTACAATCCTCACACCAGCAGCTGCCGTAACTTCATCAATGCTCTTGAACTTATCCTCAGGATCCCTCATCTCATCCATTGGCTTAGGCATTAGTAAGCTTCTGATCTTAGTAACTATGGGATCCTTGAGCCCGCCAAGCACTATCGTGTCATCCTTTCTTAATATGCCATCGTAGATTATCACGTCAGCTACCGTACCCAAGCCTGGTAGCTCCCTGCACTCAAGCACTACCCCCTTAGCCGTTGATTCCTCAACGTAGAGCCTCTTTAACATGTATCTTTGAGATAAGCCAGCTAAGACAAGTAAAAGATCTGGTATGCCCTCTCCAGTCTTAGCGCTGGTAGGTATTATAGCTACAGTCCTCGTGAAGTCCCTTATCCTATCATATCTATCAGCTTGGAATCCCAACTCTTCAAACTTAGCAACTATGTTGTAGACGAGCTCATCAAGCCTCTTTTGAACGTGAGGAGGCTGCAGCTTTATTGTCTCAATGAAAGGCTTAAACTCGTTCTCAACCCATCCAGGTATCTTATCTATCTTGTTTGCAGCAACCACAAATGGGGTCTTCCTAGCCTTCAGGATCTCCAAACACTCATAAGTTATCTCCTCAAACCCTTCAAGGATGTCTATAACCAGAATAGCCATGTCAGCTATCGAGCCTCCTCTCCTCCTCAAGTTAACGAAGACCTCATGACCTGGAGTATCAATGACCAAGAAGCCAGGTATCTTAATCTCAACACTTATACTCTTAAGTAATGGACCACATATCTTCTCAAGAGCAGACCAAGGCAGGAAAGAAGCTCCAATGTGTTGGGTCTACCATGCAGCGCCCCCTGAAGAGCGCTGCATCATGGCCCCAACTTCCCTAAACATCGTTGCAGTACCTCTAATCTTGTCTAGGAGAAGCGTCTTCCCAACGTCAACATGCCCCAGTACGCAAAGTATTGGCGACCTAATCCTCTTACTCTCTACGCTACTCACAACATGACACCTCCTCTCAAATAGTTTAGCGTGATGAAAACCGAAGAGTACGCTCTTTAACTTGTCGATTAGAAGACCTCTAATGCCTTTAAAGCCAAAGCTCATCAGCTCTCGAGTAGCTGCACAGCTCCTCCTCATCAAAGAAAATCTTGATCTCCCTATCAGCACTTTCCTTGCTGTCAGATGCATGAATTATGTTCTGGGTTATTGATAATCCATAATCTCCTCTAATGGTTCCAGGTGGCGCCTCCTTGGGGTTCGTTGGACCTATCATCCTTCTAACCACATGAATAGCATCATCTCCCTCAACCACCCCAATGACTACCGGAGCGGAGGTTATGTAGTTGATGAGTTCTTCGTAGAAGTGCTTGCCCTTATGAACCGAGTAAAGCTCTTCCGCTTTCTCCCTAGTCATCTTCATCATCTTCAAGCCTACTATCTTTAACCCCTTCCTCTCAAGCCTTGATAGAACTTCCCCCACGAGCCCCCTCACGACGGCTCCAGGCTTGACTATTATCAAGGTCCTCTCGATGCCCATCATTTGTACACCTTTCTGGTCTTCTTGCACCACTTAAGCTTAGCAGGATCCCTCCTCAGTTTAATCATATTCTTCTTACACTTACTTGAGCAAAAGTACAATATGGTTCCATCGTTCTTAACGTACATTAGCCCAGTTCCGGGAACAATGTTCTTTCCACAGAACGTGCATGAAACAGCTCTAAACATTTCAAGCACCGCCTTTACTGAATCTTCAAGTCTATCTTATAACCCTTACCATAAAATGGAGGTCGGATAGGTGAGGATGAGTAGAGAAGTTTATCAATTGGCTCTGAGAGGCAGAGAGTACTAGGTGTAAATTCGTGAGCTCCACAACTGATGCCACGCCAGCAGAGGTAGTTCAAATAATTGGTAGGACCGGGGTCACCGGAGAAGTAATTCAAGTTAGGTGTAGGATACTTGAGGGGCCGGACAAAGGGAGGATATTAACGAGGAACGTTAAGGGCCCTGTAAGAGTCGGCGATATATTAATGCTTCGAGAAACGGAAAGAGAAGCAAGGAAGCTTACTCCAAGATAAGTGAGCGCACTTCACTTCTTCTTTTCTCTCTTAACCTCTTTCTTAGCTGGTTTTTCTTCTGCCACCGTAGGAGTAGGTGCAGGTGCAGTGGGCAAACCAGCCTTGGCCTTTATCTCGTTGACTTTAGCTATTATCTCATCAACGACCTCCTTCGCTTGACCAACCTCGATTATTGCAGCTGACGCCGCCTTAACCTCGATTCCAGCAGCTTGTCCAAGCTTCTCTTTACTTGGCACGTAGATGTAGGGTATCTTTCTCTCCTCGCATAGCAGCGGTAAGTGCATTACAACCTCTGGAGGATCAACGTCCTCAGCTATCAACACTAGCTTCGCAAGTCCTCTCTCAACAGCTTTAGTGGCCTCATTCGTTCCCTTCTTTATCTTACCAGTTTCTCTAGCGATCTTTAAGGCTTCATAAGCCTTCTCAGCCAGATCTGGTGGTACTTCAAATCTAACATAGCTTGGCTTAGGCATTAATCCCTCACCTCCTTTCTACGTCATCGATTCATGGGTTAAGTACCTCTTAATTGCTGGAGACTGCATTATAAACTTTAATCAGCTTATACTAATCGTGTGTAAAGTAGAATTTCAGCTTTCCCTCTCTCTTACAGTCTAACCTTGCAAATCCTACTCGTACAAGCTGAACTATAGAGCCAACGTCCAACGACTCAAGGCTCCTCTCCGCAAATCCACTAGCTATGCTTGCATCTGGCATAACTATCTCAACATCAACTTTCTCATCGATAGGAACCCACTGAATAATCGGAGCTTTATGTACCAAGGCATCTTCAATGCTCTCCCCTTTGTATAGTCCGACTATCATCTCCTCCTCAATGCTTTCTATTTGAACATTGAAGAGCGACATTAACCTAATGAGGGGCTTTCGCTTGAGGAGCTCAAGATCCCTCTTAGAGAGGTAAACCTTGACCTCTCCCCCTTTTGTCTCAACCCTAATCTCTCTATAGCCTCTCTCAGGGAAGTCTGGATGGAGGAGAGGTTTTGCTACATAACCTCTCTCGATCCCCTTAATAACCATCTCTATTGGATCCAAAACGCAGAAGTACCTATTAGACCTCGAGTCCAAGTACTTACGATTTACCGAGTATATGTTCTCCCAACTTAAAGATGCTTCAGAGCTCTTTACCCCCACGTGAAGAATTATTTCCTTAAGCGTCTCTGGTAATATGCCTCTCCTCCTGATAGCCATGACCGTACCTAGGCGGGGGTCATCCCACCACAAGAACTCTCTCCTTGCAATTCCTTTACTTATCTGAGACTTGCTTAGTATGATGTTTGCGAGCTTTAAGCGACCAAAGTGAATGGTCTCAGGGAACTTCCACTTCATGTGGTCGAAGACGTACCTCTGCTTGATGGTATTGGTTATGTGCTCTTTGGCTCTCAAGATGTGACTCACCTTAAGAACATGATCGTCAACGGCACAAGCGAAATTGTACGTAGGCCACACGAAGTACTTGTCTCCGACTCTTGGATGAGGGTGCACCTCAACGTCTATGATCCTGAAGGCCACCCACTCCCTTATCGACATATCTGGGTGGCTAAGGTCCGTTTTTATTCTAACTACAGCCTCCTTCTCTCCATACTTGGAGGATAGCATTCCCTCAAACCTTTCAAGATGCTCTTCAGGGCTTAGATTCCTACAAGGGCATGGCCTACCTTCATCTCTAAGCAGCTTAAACTCCTCTTGGCTGCATGTACATACGTATGCTCCTCCAAGCCTTAGAAGATCCTTGCAGACATCGTAGTAGAGCTCCAGTCTATCAGATTGATAAACTATTTCATCAGGCCTTATCCCCAGCCACTTCATGTCCTCTACTATCCACTCATACGCTTCGGGCATCGGTCTCTTAGTCTTCGGGTCCGTATCGTCGAACCTTAAAATGAACTTTCCTTTGTACATCTTAGCGTACTCGTAAGACAATATTAAAGGTCTTAGGCTACCTAGGTGTAGAGGAGCATCAGGATTGGGAGCGAACCTGGTCACTACCATGTCGTAGCTCTCAACGTTTGGTAGGGGGGGTAGGACCTTCTCCTCAACCTCTCTCTTCCTTATGAGAGTCTCAAGGTACTTCTCCTCAACCTCTCTCTTAATCTCCTCAATGCTCATCCTGTTGACTTCATCAACTATCTGCGCAACAAGATTAACTAGACTCTTAACTTGACTTCTCAGGTCAGGCCTTTCAGCGATGACCTTGCCGAGGACAGGTCCCTGAACTGCTCTTCCACAATGCTCATAAGCATTTATCAGTGCATGCTTCCTTATCAGCTGGATAACGTCATCTAGGAGAGTCACATCTTCCTCCTCCTCTCTAAGTACTCATTGACGTTCACTCCTCTCATTTGAAGCCACTCCCTAACTCGACCAATTATCACTACCTCTGCTCTTTTGAGGTCGCGTATGTGTCGTGAACCCGTTAGGAACATTGCTCCTCTTAATTGCTCTATGATAACGTTGAGGTAGCTCCTCAGAGCATCTATGCCTTGACTCACTGCTCTCAAGGCTGGTAGAGCTATTCCAACCATGTCAGCTCCTATAGCTATGGCTTTAGCGCAATCTATTCCACTCCTAATGCCTCCAGATGCTATTACCGGTACATCAACTTCACTTTTAACCTCTATAACGCTTATGGCCGTCGGTATACCCCACTCAGCAAAGGCTTCAGCTATTTTCGCTCTAAAGTCATCTCCATGTTTCTTTGCTCTAAGAGCCTCAACTTTACACCAACTAGTGCCTCCAGCTCCAGCTACATCTATTGCCTTCACGTGAGCCTCCTTGACGAGCCTTAAAGCATCTTCACGCGAAATCCCGCATCCAGTCTCCTTAACTATCACGGGGATGTCTATAGCTTCTGATATCCTCTTGATAGCTTCTAAAGCCCCCTTAAACTTGAGGTCTCCTCCCATCTGAGAGAGCTCGTGTGCTGGGTTTAAGTGTATGTTAAGGGCATTGGCCTCCACCATTTCTATGATCTTGTACACATTGTTTACGTTGAAGTGATCTATTAGCTGAGCTGCACCTATGTTGGCAACTATGTAAGCTGTTGGAGCCTTCTTACGCACCACAGCGAACGTATCTGCTAGGCTCTCATCAATTAATGCAGCTCTCTGGCTACCTACAGCCATCGCTATACCTAGCTCCTCAACGACCTCCGCTAATGCGCTGTTTACCTCCTTAGTTTTAGGGTGCCCTCCAGTCATAGCCGAAATCATTAATGGAGCTCTCAACTTAAAGCCGAGAAACTCGGTGTCGAGGCTTATGTCGCTCACATCGATTTCTGGTAGACATCGATGAACTAGCCACACGTCTTCAAACCCTGTTGTGTTGATGTGCATCTCAACGTCTTCCTTTATGCACATCTCTACGTGTTCAAGCTTCCGATCACTTATATCGCTCAATCCTCAATCCTCCCTTATCATCGTGCCCTTAAAGCTTAACCCCTCAAGAGCCTTAAACAGATTGTTTCTACGCCAATTTATGAAGCAGACAACCTTTACTCCTCCGTGAAAAGCTTTGAACGCCTCTCTTATCTTCTTCTCAACCCCTCCCGTAACGTCTACGTTAGATGTACTCTTTATCCTTTCCAGCATTGTCTCGCTCAAGAACCTTATTAGCTCAGCACTAGGCCTCTTTTTCGGGTCTTCAAGGTATATTCCATCTACATCCAACACGTAGATGAGCTTATCAGCTTTAAGGGTCATAGCCAAGGTGGAGGCTATAGCGTCACCTGATAATATTGATATACCACGCTGATCTTCATCGAGGACAACATCTCCATGCAAAATGGGTATAAAGCCCTTCTCTAATGCCACCTCTACACTTCTAATGAAGTAGCTCTTGAGACCGCCCCCCTTCAAGATAAAGGAAGATGATGGCTCAATGGTAAAAGGTCTCCCTCCAAGCTTCACGAACTCCTTAACTACTATTTCGTTCAACATTCTCATAGCTAACCTCGTTAACGATACCCCCACGTAGCTTTCATTATCGATTAGCCCCTCACCCAGTTTGTACGTCATAGCTAGAGGGTGTCCAAATGACCCTCCACCATGAACCACCACGACTTTACCTCCCCCCTCAACGTGATTGAGAACCTGAGTGCACATACTCCTCAAGGCTCCCCTCCTCACGGTGAAGGGCTCATCCTTTACAGTTATGGCGCTTCCTCCAAACTTCACGATTGATAAGGTCATGAGGAATCAGCCCCTCAAAGACAGAACTTGGAAACCCATCCTACTCGCCATACTTAAGCACTTATTCAGCGAAACCTCTTTCTCGCTGAACAGCATGAACCCTCTAAAGTCCTCATCAATCTTACACGCAACACCCTCAATACGAGAAAGCTTCTCGTAAACCTGAAGTACTGTAAGTGGGAGATTCGATACCGCTAAACTTAGCCTACTATACCTTGTAAGCGTCTCACGAAATAGCTCAAAATCTCCATCAATTATTGAGCGTGCAGCTACGACTATTAGCCTACCCAGAGCATGCAGGACAACGTTAAACGACTCCTCAAAGCTCTTGAACTCAGCTAACCTAAACCTATAGAAAGTCTTTATACAAAGACACGCCCTCCAAGGAAAATCCCTCCTCAACTCCATTAAACCTTCACCTCTACGATAAGCTATGAGCCCCTTGACCCTCATGGCTTCAAGGACTATTCTCGCCCTCTCTTCTGATATCGCTAACTTCCTCAAATGTGAGGGCGATAGAGCCCTCTCACGTCCAACCTCTCTAAGCACTACGTGAAGAATGGCTATTAATGAATCTATAGGAGGTAGGACCTTGCCTTCAACGTGCAAATCTAAGCCTAATCCTCTTAAGTGAGGGGACAAGATGTTAGAGAGCTTATTTTCAAGGTAAGCTGTTATAGGAATAGACCACCAGATCTTTATCCTCCCAATACCTTGATGGAATGACAGTGAAAGCTTGTTATCTTCTGAGAGGTAACATAACACGGGGTAGTTGTATTGAGCTATTGACTGACCAATAATGCATATCGGGACTTCTACTGAAATACTCTTGAGCATTGTAGTCACTTTTCGATCTTCACAGAGCCGTAGCCGACGACTGAGAACTTATCGCCTGTAACGTCACCTGAGGTAGCATACTTCAGGATGGTGGCTTTCTTAGCTCCTAACTGCTTTACAGCATATAGCATTGAGGCTACAGGACCTGGACCGCACATAGATACTGGTATTGAGTCGACAAGCTTAAGCATTAGGTCTGGGTCGAGGGTCTCTATTGCTTTCAAGACCTTACTATCCTTGCTGGAAGCCTTGTCGTGAGGTTCGTAGTGCGTGAAGTCTGTTGAAGCTATGATGACGGCGTTCTCATTCTCAATAGCCTTTGCAATAGCACTACCAACTTCAATGCATACGTCCTTCATTTGAAGCATCATGCATACGGGTACGAATGTGAACCTATCTCCATATACATATTGTAGGAATGGCAGCTGAACTTCTATTGAGTGTTCTTGCACGTGGGCTAGGTCATCAACTGATATTACTCCACTGTTCTTCAATATCTCCTTAGCAACCTCACTGTTAACCTCAACGTTTCCCAGCGGCGTTCTCCAATATCCACTATCAACGATGGAGACTCCAGACCCTAGTCCAGTATGATTTGGACCCAGTATTACGACGACGTCGGGGGCACCATCCTTTGCAAGCTCGTAGTAGGAGTGTGCTGCTATAGGTCCTGAGTACATGTAGCCTGCATGAGGGCACACTAAGCCAATGATTCTCCTTTCACCCTTCTCATTAACTGAGGGAAGTAAGCCTGGACCAAGCTTATGCTTAAAGCACCACTCTATCCTCTCCTTAAGGGTCTTGCTGTCCCCCTCATAGAACAAGCCAGCTACAGCAGGGTACCTAACCTTCCTCAAGCTCTAACCCCTAAAGATGATAGCCAAGGTATCCTCTTTAACTTTCCTCAGACACGTATTCTTCAGCTGGTAGCTTAGGTTCAAACTCTGATACTGGTACTGGTAGCTCACCATCAGGTGGAATTGCTCCCCTCTCCCTCAATACCTGCCGCGTCAAGAGCCAGTAGATGAGTGCTAACGACTTTCTCCCCTTATTGTTGACCGGAATGATTAAGTCCACAAAAGCAGCATCATTATCAGTATCGCAGAGCGCTATCACTGGGATGCCTATCTTCGCTGCTTCGTTTATTGCCTGCTCATCCGCCCTCGTATCAGTGGCTATGAGTATTTCAGGCTCCATGTAGAATGGGAGCTTAGGGTTAGTAAACGTCCCTGGAACGAAGCGTCCCGTAATTGCAACAGCACCAGTTAAGCTCGCGAACTTCTCAATACATTTAAATCCATACTGCCTAGACGAGACCGCCACGACCTTGGGGGGATCGTACCTCGCTATCATTTTTGCTGCTATCCTAATCCTCTCATCGGTCTTGGCTAGGTCTATGACGCATAGACCATCAGGCCTAATCTTGTATATGAAGGGCCTGAGAGCAAGCGTCTTAATATGAGTGCCTAAATGCACCCCTGCTTTCAAGTAATCTTCTCGCGTTATCAACAGCTCTTTTTGCTGAGCAGCCACGTTACACACCTCAACGCGTCAACTGTGAGGGGAGCTCAGCCATGCTTTTAACGTTTTCTAACATCTCTTCAATCCTAATGAGCTCATTGTGCTTAACTATCCTCTCTCCACCGAGAACTCCTGTCTTGATTACTGGGCATCTAAGTCCTACAGCGAGATGGCTTATGAAGCTATCCTCAGTTTCTCCTGACCTATGAGATACCACCGGCACTAATCCACCTGTTCTTGCAACCCTCAATGTCTTGTAGGCATCGGTTAGCGTCCCAACTTGATTCGGCTTTATTATTATGGCGTTAGCAGCTTTAAGCTTAAGCCCCTTCTCAACTCTAGTAGCGTTAGTTGCGAACAAGTCGTCGCCACATATGAGAGCCTTACGACCTAAAGTCTCCACTAAGTAGCTGAAGCCCTCGAAGTCCTCTTCATGTAGAGGATCCTCCACATACCTCAAGTCGTACCTCTCAACTATTTCAATCACGTAGTTTACCTGCTCCTCCCGACTCCTACTTCTCCCCTCTCTCCTTAGAGTGTAGACTTTCTTCTCAGGATCCCACAAGCTTGACGAAGCAACGTCTATGCCCAGCACGATTTTACATCCAACTTCATCACTCACTCTACGACATGTCTCACTGAGGACTTGAAGAGCCTCGTCATCAGAGATGTTAGCAACCCAAGCACCTTCATCCCCTCTACCTCCAGTAAATGACTTATCAACTTTTTTAAGTAGTTTCCCAGCTTCTCGATGAACCCTAAAGCACACCTCCAATGTCTCATAATAGCTCTTGGCACCCACTGGAATTACGAGGAACTCCTGTATGTTAGGTGCTCTTTCTCCAGCATGCTTTCCTCCGCCTATGATGTTTCCTAGCGGATATGGGATCTCAGCTGCAAATACTCCTCCTATGTGTTGAAATAGAGGTACTCCAAGTGATGAAGCTGCAGCCTTAGCTACAGCTACAGATATAGCAAGAGCTGTAGCTCCCCCTATTCTCGAAAAGTTGTCAGTTCCATCGATCTCATGAAGTAGACAGTCTATAGCGTTTTGATCAGCAGAATCCATGCCTACGAGCTTCTCACATATTAGCTCATTTACAAGTCTTACAGCCTCATCAATTCCTCCCTTCGGAAACGGTACCACCTCGTATATACCTGTACTTGCACCCGCTGGAGCTGAAGCTCTGCCAAAACCGTCAGTCGTTACGACCTCTACTTCTATTGTAGGATTCCCACGACTATCAAATATCTTTCTAGCATAAACGTCCTCAATGATGGTTTCAGCCAATAGGTTTTCCCACCTCAAGTTGATATCCTCTTGAACTTGAGTAGTTCATCTATTAAGTCTATGTGGCTGATCAACATTCGCCTACAACAATACCTCCTAACATTCAGGTCATCAAGAACCTCCTTGGGGTCCTCTCCCATATCGATTCGTCTCTTAAACTCCTCGTATAGGTGACCTATAGGCTTACCACAAGTAAAGCATCTTACAGGTATTATAACCATGAGCCCCACTCCACTTATCTATAGCTTTTCTGCCTCTTAGCTCTCGCTGATCTACCCCTGGGCTTCTTAGGCTCAGTTTCTCTAGGATCTCCAACAAGCATGTGCCTATCGTAGCTTAGAAGTATCTTCTTCACCTCCGGGTATTCTTTAAAGAACTCAACTAACCCTCTAGCTATCGCTATTCTTGATGCAACCGCTTGACCCATGAACCCTCCACCTTCGACGCTTACATCTATGTCAACTAAGTTCCTAAGTCCCCCTACGATCAATAGCGGCTCCATGATCTTCCAGCGAGCAGCTTCTGGCTCCAAGATTTCGAGAGGCTTTCCATTTATGAAAACCCTACCCTTCCCAGGCTTTACCACAGCTCTCGCTATAGCTGTCTTCCTCTTACCACTTGTTAGCACAATTCTCTGAGCCACGCTCATGACTTCCACCCGACCTCCTTAGCCAACTCGCCAACAGTTATGTATCTTCCCGCAAGTCGTGAAACATCGGCTTCAGGGAACTTCACCTTAGGCTGATTAGTATATTCCTCAGGTACGCCCATGTAAACCCTCAAGTTCTTATAAGCTACCCTACCCTTCCATTGCTTGTAGGGAAGCATCCCTCTTATAACCCTCTTAACTATCATGTCTGGTCTCCTATACTTCTTAGGGCCCTTCTCAGGCATCTTCCAAGTCTTCTTTGACAGTACACTCTCTTTATACTCCTCAATTATTGACTGCTTATTGCCCGAGATCACAGCTTTCTCTGCATTAACGATAACGACTTTCTGACCGGTGAGAAGCATCTTAGCAACTAGGCTAGCCATTCTTCCTAGTATTTGACCTTCAGCATCCACGACGACTTGCTGACTCACCTTCATCACCCTACGATCTTGACGCCGCTACCAGTAGGTCTCTCCATTATCAACTGATCAATAGTTAAAGCTCTTCCACCAGATTTCTCTATCTTCTCCTTAGCTGTCTTCGAGAACCATAACGCAGCCACAGTCACCGGGTGATCTATCACACCAGCACCTAGAACCTTACCGGGCACGACTATCACGTCGTTGACCTGCGTGTACCTGTTTATCCTACTCACATTCACAACTATTCTCCTTCTCCTCGGCTTATTGATCCTATCGATGAGGTCTTTCCATATCCTGGCGTGATGTTGCCTATAAGCCCTCCTCAACGTTACAATGACCCTCTTAATTAAAGGGTTAGTAGCCCTTACCTCCCTCATGCAGCTTCCTCCAAAGCCCTCACAAACCTCTTAGCCTTGTCTATGAGGACGTCGGCGGCCTTAATAATCACGTCTTCGGGAGTCATGGTTCCTGTGGTTTCCAAGTAGAATATGAACGAATCATCAACCTTATTGACCTCTATAGCGCCCTTAGGACAAGTCTCCACGCAGTCACCACATAAAGTGCACTTTAATATGTCAGCCACCTTAACTTTGTCGTTTAGCTTCAATACAGACTTAGCGCACGCCTCAACGCATTTCCCGCATCCATCACATAGATCGCTTCTAACATCTATTCTTGGATAGTACTTATAAGCGCATGCTGATACAGGCTGCCACTTAGCATGTTCCTTACCTAGTCCCAGTTGAGCGTAAGCTTCAAGAACTAGTGATTGACCCTCTTCGAGCTCGACTATGGGTATTTTGCCGTAAACAGGCCTCACGTTAGGGTCATCGGAGAGCAAGCTTTCAGCGTAAATCACCATTGGGTACTCAGCTTTAACATCTAGGTAAAGCCTCACTTGGCATTTAGAGCATCCAGAGCCTCGGCACACGCAATCCTTAGGCATTACGTAGCCCTCCTTAGGAGTTGTTAAGGGTATTAAGCCCAGCCTATGAGCTATGATTTCATCGAATAGAACCGTTGAGTTCGTAAGTATGACCACGTCCTCTATAGCCATGGTGGGGACCTCGGCTATCGCTGCTCTCCTCAGAGAGTTTACAAAAGCTGTGCTAACCCTCCTGATTATGAAGCGCAGCTCATTATCCCTTCTCTCTAGTAGCTCTACCTCCATTACGCTGACGCCTCCTACACTCTTCTACCGCGCCTGCCACCCGGCTTCCTTATATGATCGTGAGGTATTGGCGTGACATCTTCTATGCTGCCAATGATCAAGCCAGCTCTAGCTAAGGCCCTTATAGCAGCTTGAGCTCCTGGACCTGGTATTTTTGGACCACTTCCACCTGGAGCTCTAACCCTAATGTGGATGGCATTTATTCCCCTCTCCATGGCAATCTTAGCTGCCTTGGTAGCTGCTAGCATAGCTGCGTATGGTGATGGCTTCTCCCTATCAGCTTTTACAACCATACCGCCAGAGGCTCTAGCAATTGTTTCAGAACCTGTTACATCAGTTATCAGGATTATCGTGTTATTGAAGCTGGCGTATATCCAAGCTATCCCCCAGTTAAGGGTCTTCGACGTAACTTGAGTAGGGGTTAGTGTAGAGGATGACATAAGCCCTTACATCACCTCTCACTATGCTCAAGTGGTACTGGCTGTTCTACTAAGCGAACAAGCTTTTCTTCATCTATCGTAAGCAATCTGTTAGGTGTTCTTACTCTCATTCCTCCTACGGCTACATGCCCATGAACTATTAACTGGCGAGCGTGGTGCATGCTCTTAGCTAAACCCTTCCTAAAAACTATTGTCTGAAGTCTCCTCTCCAGTATATCTTCAATCTTTAAAGACAAGACATCATCTAGCGTTGCATTAGCTGGTAGCAAGCCAAGCCTATATAGTTTAGCTAAGAGCTCTTGAGTTTGCTTTTCATCTTTCTGAGCTAGAAGTCTCCTAGCCTGGTGCCTTATCTTTCTAAGAATGGTCATGGACTTCCAAAGTTCACGCTTATTTCTAAGCCCATAAACTCCGAGAAGCTCCATCTCTCTTCTAAGAGCATCCCTCTTCCAGGGGTGGCGCGGTCCCTTCCACGTCTTTCTTGGCTTCTTAGGATCTCCCACGCTATCACCTTCAGCTATTTAGGCTTCTTCTTAACTCCAACAGTCAAGCCAACTCTACCTGTAGTTCTCGTACACTGTCCTCTGACTTTAAGTCCAAGGGCATGTCTTATACCACGCCAGCACTTAATTCTCTTAAGCTTCTCAACATCCTCTCTGACTGTGAGCACGAGATCAGAGCCTAGGAGTAGCTTGTACTCTCCAGTTCTGTAATCCTTCTGCCTATTAAGAGCCCAAGGAGGAATACCATACTTTAAGGGGTTCGCAATAACGTCCTCTATCCTCTTTACCATGGCATCGCTCAAGTATCCTATCCTCATAGCTCTGTCCAGGTCAAGTATGTTAACTATTGCTCTAGCAAGTGTATGACCTAAGCCTCTAATTCTAGCTAGCCCCTCCTCTATGTTCAGTCCTCCATTTATGTCTACACCCGCAATCCTGACTATATGCTTGAACTCTTGAGACATGCTTGTCACTTTCACAGCAATTTTGTGGAATAGGAGAATCAAATGGCGGTAAATATATTTTACTAAAGACGTTTATGCCCTCGGACCTTATGCTCAAGTAGCCTAAGACCTCTCGCCCCCTCATCAAGGATGACGTGAACCTATCCTCAGCCCTACGATAATTGTTATGATAGTTGTGATTTCTTTCTAACATCAAAATTAAGCTTTCACATAACCAGAAGTCTTTTTAAGTTAAATTTCTTTAACTTTACCTTGGTGTCAGTATGAGAGAAGTTTATGTTGCTGCGTTTGTGAGAACTCCTTTTTCACGAAGTAGGCCACGGGAGCCGGAGAGAGACGTCTTCTACAAGATAAGGGGCGACGAGCTGATGGCAATGGTTCTCGACGAAATTCCAAGGCGTGCGGGCATCAGTAAGAAAGATGTTAATAGAATCCTCATAGGCTGTGCTTTCCCAGTCTATGAGAACTGGGCTTATGGTGGAAAGTCTTCGGTCATGCTTGCAAAATATCCACCTGAAGTTTCAACGTCACTTGTTGACATGCAGTGTGCCTCCTCCTTAGCTACGGTGTTTTATGGCTACTTAGAAGTAGCAGCCGGCTACTGCGATGTAGTGATAGCAGGTGGATACGAGCACATGACTCGTGTCCCCATGGGCGCTGAGAACCCATACATCAAGAGGAACGATAAGCTGTTGAGCGAAGAGTATCGAGACTACAAGATGGAGATAGGCTTCGTGATGGGATTGACAGCTGAAGAGCTCTTCGTAGAAGCAAATAAAGAGCTCGGAATAACCAAAGAGGACATGGACAAGTGGGCGGTGAGAAGCCATAAGTACGCAGCAAAGGCACTTGAGGAAGGATACTTTAAAGGAGAAATACTACCTGTTGAAGCTGAGCAAGCCGACGGTAGGAAGATAATTGTTGATCGTGATCAATCAATACGCCCAGACACATCACTTGAAGTGGTCTCAAGGCTTCCACCAGCCTTTAAACCTGGTGGAGTAATAACGGCAGGTAATTCTTCACCGTTAAATGCTGGAGCCTCAGCCGTGCTACTTATGAGCAAAGAGAAGATCAAAGAGTTCGGCATTGAGCCTCTAGCAAAGATCGTGAGTTATGGAACAGCTGGCGTACCACCATACGTAATGGGTAAGGGCCCAGTACCAGCTACCCTTAAAGCCTTGGAGAAAGCGAACTTGAAGGTCAAAGACATAGCATATTGGGAGGTAAACGAGGCCTTCGCAATAGTAACGCTATACGCAATACATAAACTTGGAATAGAGCCTGAGAGAGTGAACATCAAGGGAGGAGCGATAGCCATAGGTCATCCCCTCGCTGCCACGGGTGCACGCCTTGTAGGAACACTTTCACGTATACTTCAACTTCACGGCGGAGATTATGGAGTTGCAACAGCTTGTGTTGGCGGTGGACAGGGGGCAGCAATAGTACTTCAAAGAGTATGAACTTTTTAATCTCTCATACCACTCACGACCCTCCTTCCTTAATTTTTAAATTCGCTAAGCCTTTACCCTTAAGTTGAAGCTTTTGAGGAACCATGATGTAGTAGCTTCTAACAAACAACGTGGAGATAAACCTAAATTTTTCCCCACAAATCCATGATGAATTATAAGCCGATACTATTACCAGTACGTGGGGGTTCGTAATGCAGATCGAGGCTGAAACTATGAATAGGCTTAAATCACTTATGAGCAGTGTATCACGATCGCACGCTCCTTTAATAGCAAGAGCTATTGGTGGAGAGCTTATCATTGACGGTACTAGATTCCTGAAAATCAACGTGCTAGGAGTGAAGTATGAAGTTAAGCTCGCTAACGGCGACTTAAAGGTAGACATTTACGATCCACTGGGTAGAGGAGAGGATGTCTCAAGACTTTTAACGTACGTGGTTAAGGCCTTAGAGAGAGCTCTTCAAGGAAAGCTAGTTTCATCAAAGAAGGGATTAATAAGCTTAGTGCAATTAGCTGGAGGACATGCTGCGAGGCTCTACGAAAAGAAGATCATAGACTTCTTAACGATCGAAATGGATGGATCACTACGTGAAGAAGTTGAGAAGGTCGTCAAAGATGTGGGGGGCGTGCTGGTTGAGCACTTGAGCGCCACGTGGGGCTTTGAGGTCACACCAGTAGATGGAGTAAGGGTAAGGATAGCTTTCTGGCAAGGAGAAGAGGGAATGCCTTCAGGTGCAGCAGTACTTGTAGGAGAGGAGGTCAAGGAAATTAATGTACGAATTGAGGAGCTTATAACGATGATAGAGATGGTTGTAAACAGGTTCGTCCTATTCTACAGAAGAGAATCAGGAAGACCTCCAAGACTCTTTCACTCTCTCTACCTCTAACTCTTTATGATGTTTTAGTACCTCTTTGCCCTAGAGTTATTCTAGCGGTAACCACTTTCTCAGAGCTAAAGAACCTTGCTGCTACGTATAGCACGACAACCATGAACGCCATGTTGTATAGAAGCCCAAACATCGAGATAAGATAGTTCCCAAAGATTATGGACTTTACAGCTATTATTGGATGAGAGAACGGAATTAAGTAGAGTATTATCTGTAAGCTCAATGGTAGCGATAAGGGGTCAGCGTACATTAAGATAAAAGTTGGTACTAGGATCGGAATGAATAGTATTCCAATAAGAGACTGTGCACTCCTCACGTCTTGAGCGTAAGCTCCAAGGAGTATAGCTAAAGCCAGCATCGACATTAAGGAGAGGAAGAGTGAGATTGCTAGAACAGCGTATCCTTCAAAAGGAATCCCAATATATGAAGTGCTAATGGCAGGCATTTGTTGCTGAGAAAGCACGATGCTCATGTAATAGTTGAAACCGACCATGTAAGCTATGACGCTTATGGCTGCAACAATAGTCGAGCCAATAAGCTTACCCCAAAGAATTGTGACCCTCTTAACTGGAAGTGTCAGTAGTGTTTCAAGTGTCTTCTCCTCTTTCTCCACAGCAATTGATGTGACAGCGATTTGAGCCGCCATTATCATCAACAACATCGTTACGATCGGAATTACCATTGTTTGACTCAAGAGAGCACTAATAAAACCTTTAGGGGAGACATCGACTACTTCTCCTTTAACTATGGTCTTGTCGCTTACGATAATGGGTTCTAAGATCGTAGGTGCATTGGCATTAGGTGCATGCTTGCTAATCATGGCTGTGGAAACCATTTTCGAGAAACTGCCCAAAATCTCGTCTACAGTACTTCCTACTCCAACTTCTCCCATCCCAAGGGACTTTATAACAAGATAAACCTCGATGTTTCCTCGAAGTCCATTGCTTAGATTGCTGGCAAAGCCTTGAGAGACCTTAATAACGGCTTTAACGCTATTATTTAAGGCTTCTTCAATCCAATTTTGGCTACTTAGACTTACAAGCACTATGTTCGGCACTCTCCTAAGCATTTCAAGCAGCATGTAAGAGAACTCGGAACGATCCTCATCTATCAGAGCAACTGGAATAACTCTCATCTCTCTTAATGTTGCTTCGGTAGCTATGGAGAACAATTGGCCCATGAGAGGAAATATCACTAGTGGGATTATGATAACGCCTACTAGTATTCTGGGATCTCTAATGAGCTCTTTAATTTCCTTTAGAACAACGACCTTCAAATGCCTAACCATGTCCAGTCACCTTAGCGAAGACCTCTTCAAGATTCTTAGCCTCATATGTCTCTTTAAGAGCATGCGGAGAACCTTCAACGACTATTTGACCATCATGTATTAGAGCAACTCTATCGCAGAGAAAGTCTACTTCAAGCATGTTGTGGCTTGACAAAATAACCGTTAAACCTTGCTGCTTTACGTATTCCTTTATGATCCTCCTTACGTGATAGGCGTGGAGGACGTCGAGTCCGCTTGTTGGCTCATCAAGAATCGCTAGCTTAGGTCTAACCATTAATGCTCTAGCTATCAAGAGCCTTCTCTTCATACCTTTACTATAGGTCGCGGTTTTCTCTCTAATCTTATCACCTAAGCTGGCTATCTTCAAACCTTCGTTAACCATCTCTTCGACCTCTCCACGATCCTTGGCGTAAAGGTTCGCCATGAACTTAAGGTATTCAAGCCCAGTAAGCCTAGGATATATCCCTGCTTCCTCAGGCAAATA
Source organism: Candidatus Nezhaarchaeota archaeon WYZ-LMO8 (assembly GCA_004347965.1). Taxonomy (GTDB): domain Archaea; phylum Thermoproteota; class Methanomethylicia; order Nezhaarchaeales; family WYZ-LMO8; genus WYZ-LMO8. The sequence continues at coordinate 4,488 of QNVF01000008.1, read as the reverse complement.
GCTAATGATCTTCCTGACGTCACTGGCCTTCTTCACTATATTTAAGCCAAAGATCTCGACAATGCCGTCAGAAGGAGCGAGGAGGGTGGCTAAAATTCTGAGCGTAGTAGTTTTCCCAGGCCATTGGGCCCAACTAGACCGAAGATCTCTCCCTCCTTGACGTCAAAGCTTAAACCCTTAAGAACAACAGTTCTTCCAAAACGCTTAACTAAGTTGGAGACCTTAACGGCCACCATTACCAATCTACGAGAACCTTTAGGTGAAGTAGGCATATAAGGGTTTTCCGTGACTCATCCTATCGAAGAGGTCGTTTTCATGAACGAAGAATTGATCAGAGAGTTCTTGGATAGACGGAATGTATTTGCAGTAGTTGGAGCTAGCCGCGACCCTCAAAAGTACGGCTACCAAGTGTATAGGGATCTTAAGAGCGCTGGCTACAAAGTCTATCCTGTAAACCCCAACGCTCAAGAGGTTTTAGGCGATAAATGCTATCCAAGCCTTAAGGAGCTGCCCGCGAAGCCCGACGTTGTCGTAACAGTGGTTCCACCACAAGTGACGGAGCTAGTAGTTGAAGAGTGCAAGGAGCTTGGGGTAAGGAAGATATGGATGCAGCCAGGATCCGAATCAGAGAGAGCAGTAGAGTACTGCGAGAAGAACAATATAGCGGTGGTTCACGGAGCTTGCATAATGATTGAGAGGAAAAGGAGGCTCTAATCTAAGCGAGCACGCAAGCAAAGAGCTGTTGAACATCGAGAATAGAGATTCCACTAGAAGCCACGAAGGTTAAGGGTATGAAGCTGAGAACGAGCTCAAACAGGAATAGTGGAACCACACCCTCAACCCCATTCCCCAACCTCCTTCTCAAGCCATGACCACCCAACCTCGAACCTCAAGATTAAAGAGAGACACGTAGCCACTAAGCTAAAGCCCTCCTTCAAGAACCTATGAAGTGGGAGCAAAAAGGTAATATTAATGAATAATGAATAAAGTATACGAAGATAACTTTTTAAACGTCATACATAAAAACTACCTAGGTCTCCACTCAGGTGGTAGTAAACCGTGGAGAGAGAGGGGTACTAGCATCGGTGCTAATCCTAATCGTAGCAGCATTTGCTGCAGCAAGCGTCTTCGCCTACTACCCATTCCAGCTAACGGTATCGCCCGTCAGCCCTCCGGTCACATTCGAATATGGCAACAATTCAGGTCAGCCTGATCTAGGCACGGGCACTATTAGTGTATCATTGGGCAATAATAAAACCAGCGTACAAGTTTCAATCCACCCAACCTACAACACAACATACTACAAGAACGTAACGCTCCTAAATAATAGTGACTCTAAGGAGTACAAAGTCTATTTGATCATTAGTGAAAAGCAAGTAAGCCTCCCATCTGAATCTAAGGTCTACCTCATAGTATACAGCAGTGGTGCCACCAGAAACTTAATTGGATATCCAAATCCTGAGCCTGCAAGTAATACGTACGTCAATAAGATTGAATTAGTAAATACCGACACTGATACGCCTACACTTATAGGATCCCTTCATGAACGCGCAATTTGGGAGTTTGACTTCTTGGTGCGGATACCAGAGGGCAGTAGTATAGAGGGTGCGTCAGCGATCTTCAAAATGCACATAGTCTACACGCCGTCTGCTGAGGCTCCGCCGTAGCGGTGAGCGGTGATGAGCTGGCTTATCTACAAACTTTTTTCTCCCGTGGCTTCGTGTTTAAGCTCGTATCTCAAGTTCTAGTCAAGGTTTTGCCAAGAGCTGTTCTAGTTGCTTTTACTGTCCTCTTTCTGCTCACGCTGCTTTCTCGTCTTGGTTTTCCAGCTCCACTTGGTGGTGTTGTAGTCTACTCCGAGAGCATGGAGCCTTCCATACGTAGGTGGGATCTAGCATTGTTCGTGGGCGTTGAGCCTTCTGTGGGGGATGTGGTGGTCTACTCGCTTACGCCAAGCTTCTACGTTGTTCACAGGTATGTTGGCGATCACCCGTACGGTAGCGGCATAATCACGAAGGGCGATGCGAACCCAGCTCCCGATCCATTCGTAGTCTCCAGGAAGATGTTGAGGGGGGTTGTAACGCACGTAGTACAGAGGGAGGTTTGGCTACCCCTCCTCGCTTATGCTGTTGCGGTAGCTCTTATTGAGGTTTCTAGAGCTAGGATTGTGGGGGCGTCATCAGCTATGACCTACTCCACGATCATAGTCTTCGTCTTAATGGTCTACGGCCTCACGCAGCCAATACCACAAACCATGCAGGTCGAGCTTCCAGTAGTCCACCTATCTAGAGTGGAGCTGAATGCTGAGACGTGCATCCTAACTGTAAGCTATGTGGGGGCCCTCCAGATAACTGATGCTGAGCTGTACGTGGATGGTGTCCGCGTAGAAGCATCCATAAACGCAACGCAGATTAAGGCAACCATACCGAGAGAGCTGGCTTGGAGGATAGGGGAGAGAGGATGGACGAGCGTTCAAGTAGTAGCTCAGCTAAACCACGTTGGCAAGCTAACGGGCAACTACACCATTAAGGTCTACCCCAAGCCTCTAAGCGTAGCTGCCTCTAATGGCTCGCTGATAATAAAGAACCCGAACGGCTTCCCAGTAGCTGTCAACATAACCTTCAAGTACGCGTACGGCGTTGGAGAGCGATGGAGGCAAACCTCAACTCAAATCGTGGTGGAGGGTGGGGAGAGCGTTCTAGTAGATCCACCTGAGGGTTGTCGATATGCATACGCTGAAGTCAAGTACGTGCTGGCTGGCGGTGAGAGATGGGCTCAAGTAACTGTGAGGTACTAAGAGACTTAGTGAAGACTCAGCGAGCATCCAAGACGCTCAACGCGCTCATCTTAGCTAGCGGCATCCTATCAGTTACGATCTCAATAATCTACCTGATAATCCTCCTACACCCACAAGTATTCTTCACGGGCTACATAAATGGATACATATCGCTCACAAGCTACGAGCTACGCTACAACACTAACGGCAAGCTCATCACCCTCCCAAACATGGACGTAGTCCACATAGCTTCGCTCACGATGGTCATACACTCCATCTTTATGCTAGCGGCAACGATCTTGGGGCTATCAATGATGAGGAGCAGGCCCCTAACATCAGCCTCCATGGTCTTCGGCTCCACGCTATCACTTATAGTTGCTTCAGGAGTTTTAAGGTACCTTCTACAGGCCTTCGAGGTGGATGCTGGGAGGATAATGAACTACGCTAACAAGGGCTCCTTCACGTTTAGGACGCTTGCAGGCCTAATAGAGTACCCTGGCATAACAGCAGAGAAGACCGTGGCCAACGCGCTGGCATACACGTACTCGTGGCTCATCGGGCTTACACTCCACGCATCAGTGATAATCTCAGCAACCACCGTAATCCTAGCCACTTGGAAGTATGGCAGCAACGTGGTGCAAGTTAAGAATCCAAGCTTGCTAGTGAAAACACTTCTAAGAGCTCAAACGCTCACTTCAATAGTCTTGATAGCAGCACTCCTCTACACAGGCGCATCAGTCTTCGCCTACAATCCAAGCTCGCTCTCAGTAATCCCAACTCCACCACCAGTGGTCCTCGATAGTTCCCCCCACAACTACACTTGCATCCTCAATAGAACCAGTAGGACAGCAATCACGTACACAGACTTCGAAGAATACCCAGTATCAGGATGGACCAGCTACGGAGGAGTGTGGGAGCTCTCAACCGGTGGAGGCTTTAGGGGGAATGCCCTAAGAGGAAGAGACAACGACGGTGGGGTAGGGAGGGCCTCCCAGTACTACTGGAACACGAGGATAGACGGGTACACATCCCTCTGGGTATCAGTGAGAGTTAGAGCAGAAAGGGTAGATGGCTACAAGGGGATAGGTTTGCTCAGCGCAGATAGAACGCGGCTTTACGAGATATCAGTGCGAAGCACAGCCACTATATACAAGTATGACGGGGCATGGAGACCTATTGGGTCGACGTCGGTTCCAGGTTACAGTGCCACTAGATGGTACACCTTGGTCCTCAACTATATTGTAACCACTACTGCCGTCAACTTCTCGCTGTGGATATATGATGATACGGGGTCTCTAGTAGCCACGTTATCAGCTAGCGACACAGGAGGAACGAGGTTCACCCCGGCGTACGCTGGCGTGACGATAGATACTGGTACGTGGTTTAGGTTCGAGGACTTCATAGTGTCCACGCTAGATCCTAGGACTATCACATTCACGGGCTTCTATAGCGGGATGGGTGTTGAGGTCTGGGATAACTTGGGCAATCTCGTCAACTCGACGATTGCTCCTGCAGCGTCCTTCACTCTCGGTGTGACAAGGGACATAGTTGTTGGTACTGGCGTTGATGGGAGGATAGTGGTTAAGTACCCTGATGGCCTTCCATGTTTCGTGTACAACGTGCCTCCAACAGATGCTATTCTAGGTGGTGACACCTATCGGCTTACCTCGTACGCTATTAACACCGCGCTGGGCGCTAATAGGACTTCAGCT
>QNVF01000078.1 GCA_004347965.1 Candidatus Nezhaarchaeota archaeon WYZ-LMO8 | reverse complement strand
TGTTCCGCAGGCCTCCCACCCAGAGAAGGGTGTGAAGAGTAGTAAGTCAGCTCCACTCAATAGTATCTTTGCTATGGCTCTCGAGTAGTTAGGTATATAGACAACGTTCTCCATTTCTCTATGCAACCTCCTAAATAACTTCATGTACTCCAACCCCTTAACGTCTTGTGGATGGGCTTTACCACTCAATACGAGCACTATGGGCAAGTCTTTCAACTCCGTTATCAACCTTATCGGGAAGTCTGGTCTCTTGTATGCTACTATCCTCCTAGGCCATGTTACTATGAACTTATTCTCATAATTTATGTCCTTGTATCTCCTTAGAAACTCGATAAGCCTATTCTTGAGCCTAAGTCTAGTGTCTATGAATCTATCGAGTGTGAGCACGTGATTCTCGTAACTTCTCAACAATTCCTCGTCCATCCACTTTTCTATATGCACGCCATTAGTAATGTATGTAAGCTTCTCACTATGGTGGGGAAACACTTTTAATAATACGTCAAAGTGCTTGGCCGAGACAGCAAAGGCCTGCTTCGAGGAAGCTAGACCTATCTCAGTCAAGACGATGTCGTGGTCAACGAATGTGAACCCGTATTCTCGCTTAAAGAAGTCTCGAGGAAAGGTTGGGTGACCCCAAGGACCAGCTGTGTGTATCACCAACCTATACTTACCAGGTATTCGTAAAAATAGCGGCAATAATGCAGCATAAGCTTCTTGGAGGTCTATGTACTCTATGTTATCGAGGGGTATGTTACGGCGTATGTAGGCCTCAGAGGCTTTGGCGAGCAGCACGTACTTGTAAAAACGTTCTTCATGAGTGTTCTCTATGTACAATCTCTCTACAAGCTTTTGAGCCCACTCAGGCTCTTCAGCACTAAAGAAGATAGCTTTAGCTACCCCATTAGAGTACTCTAAAGCCTTGACCTTCACGTTATCTCCTCGAAGCTTAATCACCATTTCATCAGAGACCTTTAACACATCAGTGAACTCCTTAGGTTGGGGCTGAGGTAGGGCTATTGGATTATCTTGTTCATCGAACTTGTAGTCTACGTAGCCATTCTTATAAAACAAGGAGAGAACGAGATAGTTTAGTCCAAGCTTAGAAGCAGCATAGAACTTATCTCCTTCAAGTACTCCTAAGCCTCCAGCGTACGTGTTACCAACATCTAAGGCTAAGTCGGGGGTTATACTGATTACTATGCGTCTACGCTGGTTGCTAGAAGACATGAAGTGGCAGCTCCTTACGATGAAAGGAGCTAGTTCTATCTTGAACCTAGAACTTATATAACGTTTTCTATTTTGAATGTAGGGCTAACGAATATGGTTAATAGCGTGGTCTTCTTGTTTGAGCTTCATCAGCCAATAAGGCTCAGACCGTGCAGTGCTCAATGCGTACGTGATCGTCTTCTTAAGGGCATTGATGCTATTTACGACTGGCAGCTAAACGAAGAGGTCTTTAAAAGAGTTTCTTCAAAGTGTTATTGGCCTGCACTCAACATAATCTCAAAAGCTCTCAAGGAATACGACTTCAAGCTCTCGTTGAGCATGAGCGGCGTATGGATTGATCAAGCTTTAAAGTTCTCTCCAAAACTAATAGATCTTGTAAGCAGAATTGTTGATTCTGGGAAAGTCGAACTAGTAGCTCAGACATACTATCACAGCGTTTCTCCTCTACTCTCAGACTTAGAGGAGCTTAGAGAACAGGTAGAGGAAAGCAGGAAAATTTTATGGGATATTTTTGGCTTTCAGGCAAAGACCGCTGAGGCTACTGAGCTAATTTATAACAATGACATAGGGCGGCTCTTCTGGAGCATGGGGTTTAAGTCTTGCGTAACTGAGGGCGTTGAGAGGATATTAGCATGGCGTAGCCCAAATTACGTCTACTCAGCCTATGGATGCGACTTAAAGTTGTTGCTTAGAAACTACAGATTAAGTGATGACGTAGCCTTCAGGTTCTCTAATGCTGCATGGGACCAATACCCCCTAACGGCAGATAAGTACGCTAATTGGATAGCAGCATGTCCAGGAGACTTAGTCTTCATAGCAATGGACTTTGAGACCTTTGGAGAACATCATCATCCCGAAACGGGAATCCTTGAGTTTCTTAGGTGGTTACCTTGGGAACTTGCAGCTAAAGGTGTAAAGACCCTAACAGTAGGTGAAGCTACAGATAAATATAGATCAATGGGCGTCTACGATGTCCCTCCTTGGGATACAATTAGCTGGGCAGATGTAGAAAAAGACTTGAGCGCGTGGGCGGGATCAGATCTTCAGCGTAAGGCTCTTGAATTATACGAAGAATTGGGGATGTACGCAAAGGCTGTTGGGGGCGAGTACTTAAGGCATTGGAGAAGCATGGGCATAAGCGATAACTTCTACTACATGTCCTCTAAGAGGGGCCCTTCAGGAGAAGTGCATACATACTTCAGCCCATTTAAGGAACCTCTCAATGCCTACACCAGTTACTTGTCGTTGCTAACATCGTTGTACGAAGAGGTCTTAGAGAGATACCTAGAGAAAGTAGAGAAGTACGCATGGAAAGTTAAGACGACACAGAAACACGCTTTTGCTTTCACCTGGAGTGGAAAGGAGATCTATAGAGCAAGATGCCTGTCAGACGTCTTGCAAGCCCTTAAAACAGTGGGCAAGGAGGTTGCCGAAGAGAGCATAGTCAGAGGCTACCTTCAAAGGTGGATTAGATACGTGTTCCTATGGGAAGAACTTGCAGAATCAATAGATAGAGCTGTTGAAGAAGATAAAGTTACTTGCTTGAAAGCTACTATTAAGATGCTGGAGGACGCTAAGTCCTCGCTCTAAAATTTTCAAGCAACCTTTAAATACCATGGCGACACGCTAAAACCTCGGCGTGTATGATTGAAGTAGAGTTCACGAAGAGCTTTGACGTCATCTGCAAGTTCGACGTTCTTGAAGAACCTGACTGGGATTATGCTCGAAATAAGCATGTTTTATTGAAGGATGTTTTACTGGAATACTCAACGTCAAGCTTTAATGCGCCAATATCAACAACACTAGG
>QNVF01000077.1 GCA_004347965.1 Candidatus Nezhaarchaeota archaeon WYZ-LMO8 | reverse complement strand
GGAATAAAGGCAATCCACATGGTTAAGAAAGGAGAGGACTTCATTACACCAGTAAGTGAGTTAAGTAAAGTAGTAGCTGTAGCTAATGAATTGCTGGGAGACGCTAAGGAAGCATTAAAAAGGCTGGTGAATGAAGCCAGGCGCTCTAGGCCGGAGAGACTTGACTTATTCATAGTTGAAGATTTGCGAAAGAAGCAATATTACCATATAATCTAGAAGTCCTATGCAACGGCTACAGTGGATTCAAGAGCGAGTGCGCTTTGCTTAAATACTCTTTAGCCTAACGCAACTGTTTCGGGTTTCATATAGATTTGTATCAGGTGATGTTATTCTTCTGCTACGATTAGCACGCATACTTCTTTTCCGTGGAGATGCTTGATCTTCTCTTTGTCTTTGCCGAGTGGGTAGAGGACGTAGTCCCCTCTCCTATACTTAATGACGCTACACCTAACCAGCTCAACTCTAGCCATATATATCCACCTATATAGATACTGGAGAGAAAAGATTATAAACTAAACTCTATAGTTCTAGATGTGGTGAGCTACTCGATGAAGGGTGAAGAGCTCGTCGAGACTCTTAAGATGAGGGCTCTCCCCAAGGGTAGCGACGACCATGACGCACTAGTTGAGTTCCTGAGGCTGTACCGCGATGCTGTTCAGCTAGCTGTAAACAGGTTGTGGAGTTTAAGCGAAATACCCTCGATAACAACTCTACACAAGATGTTCTACTCAGAGCTTAAGAGGTATGGTTTTAGAGCACACCACGTTAAGCAGATATATATCTACGCTAAAACAGTTGTTAGAGCTAGTAAACAGAACGGTGGTAGGAAGCCGGTTCTCAGGAGATTGACAGCTAGGATAGATAGATACGACTACAAGCTGGATCTAGAGAACAAAACACTTGTTCTAAAAATACATGGAGGTAGAGAAGTTAAGCTAAGACTACTAACATCTATTGATAGGATAGAGAAGTTCAGGGGTTGGGGTAACTACGAGCTAGCTGTGAAGGTTGTTGAAGACAAGGTCTATGTATCAATATACTTCAGGAAAACAGTTAAATCAAGAAGAACCAAAACCATCACAACTATCGATGTTAACTTCGACAACGTTACACTAGCTGTGTTCGCATCCAGCGGAAAGCTACTAAAGCTGAAGCGGTACAAAACACCTCTTAGGAAAATCCTAACCCACAGGATATGGATTGAGAGGATTCAACGAAGATACTCTAAATCCTGGAAATTCATCAGAGGTGTTAGGAGAGCGATTAAAAGACATGGTGAGAGGATCAGGAGCATAGCCTGGGACTATGCTCACAAGCTGGGTGATAGAGTAGCGGAGATAGCCGATGAACACAGCTTAACCATAGTTCTCGAAAACCTAAACAAACTCAGGAGTAACGTGAATAGAGGTAGCAGTTTCAACAAGAAGCTATCGCTGTGGTTCTACAGGAAGATACAGTTCACCATATTATATGAAGCTCTCGAGAGAGGATTAATGGTTAGCTACGTTAACCCAATGAAAACATCATCAACATGTCTGAGATGTAGAAGCAGGTTAAAAGATAATGGCGGTAGAGCACTACAATGCACTAAATGTGGATTCATAGGCGATAGAGATGTGGTTGCATGCATAAACCTGTTCTACAGGTACACAAGATGTGGGGTGCCCGGGGTCACCCTGAACGCCCCCAAGCCCGATGAAAACCCGAGCGGAATGCGGGGGAACAGAGATGAGGCAATGAAATCAACCAATATAAACCTATATCAGAGCTGAACCCCTGTAGCTCTATGAAATAGAGATCCATTAGCTACGGTGTATAAGGTATTGAGTAAAGCTGAATTAAAGCTGAAAGTATTGAAGACTGCTTGGCCTATCATATTTAGTGAACTAGTTGACAGCATGTACTCTATAGCAGATACCTACTTTGTTTCAAGGCTTGGAACTAATGCTATTGCAGCAGTTGGAGCAGGATCCTACCTCTGTTGGCTCATGATGTCGTTCCCTTCATTATTTATGGTTGGCGTTTTAGTGATGGTAGCTCAATACAATGGGGCGGGAGACTTAGATAGTGCTAGAAGAACTATTGGTGAAACCCTTCTCTACGGCTCAATAGCTATATGCTTCATAGCAATAGCTGCATTCACGGCCGCCCCTCACGTGGTTTTACTCTTAGTCAGTAGTGAAAACTTAGAGTTACTTAGTGAAGCAATAGAGTACTTTAGGGTGAGAGTCATTGGATTGCCATTGATAGCAGTAGCCTTAATAATGGACTCAGCCGTTAGAGCTGTTAAAGCAACTAAGTACTCAATGATCGTAGTTTCATCAAGTGCCTTAACTAACATAGTGCTAGATCCTCTATTAATATACGGTTCATTTAATCTCCCACCTCTCGGTGTAAGAGGAGCTGCATTGGCTACAGTGCTTTCAGAGACACTCATGATTCCTCTGGAAATAATCTTCATACGTAAACTCAAGCTTTCGCCAATCCTTGAGCTCCACTCTCTTAAAGCAGTGAATGTATTCAAAGTAGGCTTGCCTGCATTCATTGAAAGGCTCTTAATGTCAATCGGCAATAATGCCTATGCAGCTTTTATCGCTAGGTGCGGCGCTAAAGCACTGGCAGCTCATCAAATAGGGTTAAGGATAGAGAGCTTCATATACATGCCTGGCTTCGCCTTCTCTGTAGTTGCTTCATCATATGTTGGTGAAAGAATTGGCGCAGGGGAATTTAAGGAGGGGAAGGTAGTTGGTCTAGAGATAGCTAAGCTAGCTGTAGTAACTATGTTCCTTCTAGGGATTGCTGCAGCAACATTATCTAAGATTCTCGTTAAACCGTTCTCTGTAGATCAAGAGGTACTGGAACTTGCATCACTCTACTTAGTTTTAGCTGGCTTAAGTGAAGCAGGCTTAGCGCTAGCAATGAGCTTTAGCGGAGCTTTAAGAGGAGCTGGGAACACTATTGTACCATTATTAATTAGCGCTATTGGACTATACTTATTCAGAGTGGTGCCTACATCAATTCTAACTAAGTTCATTGGAGTAGTTGGCGCATGGATCTCCATGTTTGTTGACGTGTACTTGAGAGGAGTAATACTTTACGCTATATACGTTAAGTACTTCGATAAACTAGCTGTAAG
>QNVF01000076.1 GCA_004347965.1 Candidatus Nezhaarchaeota archaeon WYZ-LMO8 | reverse complement strand
CTCTCGAAGTACTTGAATAAGCCCATAGCTGTTCACTGCCATAACGACTTCGGGCTCGCAACAGCCAACACGCTAGCCGCCTACGAAGCTGGAGCAACAGCTCTATCAGTTTCAGTTAACGGCCTTGGCGAGAGGTGTGGTAACGCAGCTCTAGAAGAGGTGGCTCTAGCACTCTACTGCCTCTATGGAGTAGAGCTGGACTTGGACTTCAAGAAGCTGATTAAGCTCTCTGACAAAGTTGCTGAGATTACTGGATTAAAGCCTTGGCCATTGAAGCCTGTAGTTGGATCGCACGCCTTCACGCACGAATCAGGAATACACGTGGCAGCAGTCTTTGAGAACCCGTTCACCTATGAGCCCTACAGCCCAAGGCTCTTGGGGATTGATAGGAGCATAAAGTTTGGAAAGCACAGTGGCACTAAGGCTATAATCCGTGCACTGAAGAACTTTGGCATAGAATTATCAGTAGAGGAAGCGAGAAAGGTCTTGGAGGAGGTCAAGAGACTCGAAAGGGTTAGAGGCTGCTTGGATCTAGATGACGTTAAGGAAATAGCTCTTAAAGTAAGAAGTGGGAGATGATGATTGTCGCTGAAGCTTTTATCAGAGCATTGAAGCTGGATGTATACTTCACAGTTCCAGGTCGATTCACCATTCCTCTAAACATATCGTTAGAGAGAAGCGGTGCTGGTAAGGTCATGATACCCGATGAGAGGTGCGCTGGTCATGCAGCTGATGGTTATGCTAGGGTATCTGGCAAACCAGCTGGCTTAGTGGTCTCAGCTGGACCAGGAGCACTTAATGCAACACTTCCGGTCGCTACGGCTTTCAGGGATAACATCCCCCTGATATTGATCGTTGGGGACGTGCCAACTTACTCGAAGGGCTCTTTGGCTGTAGAGGAGGTTGAGTTGATGGAGGTGTTTAAGCCCATATGCAAGGAAGCTATCTACATTAATGGAGAGGAGAAGATAGCTGGAGCGTTAAGGCTTGCTAAGAGCTCATCGAGAGCCCCTAGAAGACCTGTGCTCATAGATTTTCCTCTCGATGTGCAAGAGGAAGAATCTCGCTTAAGCTATGAGCGTGAGGAGGTCGAGGAGAGGGAGGAAGAGAATATTGGGGAGGAAGTAAGAGAAGTAGTTAAGCTGCTAAGGGACTCCAAGAAACCCTTAATATTGGTGGGCAATGGCTGCCTTAAGGCTCACGAACTCGTAGCTAAACTTGCTGAGAAGCACAAAATTCCAGTGGCTTACACGTTAATGGGCTGGTGCATGGCTTGGCCCAAGCCCTCAGTTAGTGTGGGCTTCTGTGGAATTAGAGGGTTTAGGACCGCAAACAAGGCTCTTCAAGAGTGCGATCTGCTCTTAGCTCTTGGAGCTAGGCTATCTGAGGCAACTATAGCTCACGGTTTAAACAGTGAGGCAACTATCATCCAAGTGCTCATAGACGATCCCATGCATAAGAGAGCTTCAATTAAGGTTAGAGCTAGCTGTGAGAGCTTCGTTAAAGCACTTTTAAAGCAATACAGGGGAGGAGAAAAGAGCTGGGTTCAGCATGAGACTGAGCCATTCTACGAGTCTAAGGCCTTCAAGATAATTACGAGGTTATTAATTGAAAGCGGTTGCTCAGTGCTCTCCTTGGATATGGGACAATCAAGCATGTGGGCTCTTGAAGCTATTAAGCACGGCTGGAGTGGTCCGATACTTTACCCAGGTGGCTTGGCGACCATGGGCTTCTCGATACCAGCAGCCATAGGAGCTCAGCTAGCTAAGCCTAACAGTAAGGTCCTCTCGATAACTGGTGATGGAGGAGCTCTCATGAACCTACCAGCTCTCCATGTGATCTCTAGACTCAAGTTGCCGATAATAGTAGCAGTCTTTAACAATGGGGTCTACGGGATGGTTAGGAGCAAGCAGCTTAGAGATTACGGCCTGGCAAGTGATGTGGAGGTTGGCTTCAAGGGCTTTCGAGAGATAGCAGAGGCTACTGGCATGAGGTACCTCAAGGTTGAGAAGGAGGATGACCTAAAGAACTTGAGTGAGGGGCCACTGCTAGTAGAGGTCGAAGTTGACGCTGACGATGTCCCCCCAACCACTAAGAAGCTCTTCCCCAAAACCCAGCGATTTCACGAATGAAAAACCATTAGTCCCCAACTTTCCTGTAAAAGACTTTAAGGTTCTTCTTGACAAGTATGTTTAGAGTCTAAGACTACTAAGGTAATAAGGAATGCTGTAGGTTCGTTATTGGCGTTAATTTCGCTTAATCATGTGGAGTATAGAGATGATGTAGAACAGTGGCTAAGAACTTAGAGACTACTGCAATATCTTCGAGATGCTTAGTTAAGACTAGGTCTCCACGCATATCAGCAACGTAGCTAAACGTGCGTGAAGAAGTTAATGCCATGGACGTTTAAACTTAGCAAGCAGATGCATGAAGAAGTTATTAGTTTAATCCACCTCAAATAGACTTCAAAGTGATAGCTGCCCACTCCACGTATATTCCAAATCTTCCACGCTCAATATCATTACGCTTTTTAACTAAGAGCATGTACATGCTGTATCATTGTAAACTTGTGATACCAGCTACCATGATGTTTCTCATAGCAAAGTTTATTAGATGATTTTTCAACAAATTAATTGATGGAGGATTGAGGGTGAAGACTACTCTTTTTAAATCTCTGAGAGGTTTCTCGATGACTTTAGGGTTAGGTGGTTAAGGTGATCAAATGCCCTCATTGCGAGTTTGATGGAGAGCACAAACTATTGAGAGTTTGGAAGTTTAGGTGGTGGGGCTCGTACCTCTACGAGTGTCCTCGATGTAATGGTAGGTTCAGGTACTACGTGGATCCAAGCGGCCGAAGGAAGAACTTCATCATAAAAGCTGGCAAGAAACGAGAGTTAGCAGTTCCAGCATAAGCATCACTTCACTTTTCCTATACCACCTGCTTCTTAAATTTCACGATAGCTGAGAGGATTCATTGTTAAGTGAGGAGGATTGACTAAGACAACGAGGGTTTGCTCCTTCTTTTCGAGTGCTAAGAACTTATGGTGCTTTCGATCTCTCACCTCACATAGACAGCTCATAGGTTCTGCACTTAATCTCTTGTTACTATAGAGAAGAAGCACAAATGTTGCCAGGCCCT
>QNVF01000075.1 GCA_004347965.1 Candidatus Nezhaarchaeota archaeon WYZ-LMO8 | reverse complement strand
TTCAGCTTCATGCTGTGTAAGACCAGACTTCTTGAGCACCTCCACTATTGTGGAAGACATTACTAGAACCCACCACAAACTACTGCTTAATCTCCTTATTAATGCACTGTAGACGATACTTCACGTAAAGCTTTGTAGACCTCTTCAGCTATCATGAGACTAGCTGCCATCTGAGATTCCCATGTTTGCGAAGCTATGTGTGGTGTTGCTATGACATTTGGTAGCCTTATGAGCTCCCATTCTTCTTCGGTCTTGGGGGGTTCATTCTCAAATACATCTAATGCTGCTCCCGCCAGCTTACCCTCTTTTAGTGCTTTTAAAAGAGCTTTTGTGTCTATTATTGCACCTCTTGAAGTATTAACTATTATTGTGCCTTTCTTCATGAGGGATAACTCTCTTTCACCTATCATATGCCATGTGCTTTCGTTAAGGGGTACGTGCAACGTTACTACGTCACTTTCCCTCAAAAGCTCTTCGAGTGTTGGGACTACGTGGACTCCCATGCTTCTAGCCTCCTCTCTCACATCCCTTATATCGTAAGCTATCACTTTCATTTCGAATGCTAAAGCCCTCTTAGCGACTGCCTTTCCTATTCGACCGAAACCTATGATTCCTAGGGTCTTACCCCTTAATTCAAACCCCGTAAACTTGCTTTTTAACCACGATCCTCCCTTCAAGGACGTAACCGCTTCAGGTATCATTCTGGCGAGCGAGAGTATTAGGGCCATGGTTGCTTCAGCAACAGCGACTGTTGAGGCTTGGGGTGATGAGACAACCTTTATGTTCCTCTCTAAGGCAGCTTTGAGGTCTATGTTATCGAGCCCAACACCAGCTCTCCCTATGACTTTGAGGCTTTGAGACTCCATTATTATGTCCCTCGTAAGCTTTGTTCTTCCTCTGACTATGATGGCATCGTACTCCTTAACAGCTTTGATCAATTCATCTCTACTTAATGAGAGCTTAACATCAACGTGATAGCCCTTAGACTTAAGGAAAGCTACGCACGATTCATGAACCTCATCCGTAACCAGTATTTTAAAGGTCATCGAAACACCCTGCTGAGCTTCTTGTGAGCGTGCGTAATATCAGGGTACTCTGTATCTTGAGGAACCGTATTTATAGTTTAACCATTCATGGCTGAGATGGAAAATGGGACTCGATAACAAATTTACCTCACAATCCACAATATACTTGTGGCTTTAAATGCCAGAAGTTGCGTTAGTTGGAAAAACTAACGTTGGCAAGAGCACGCTCTTCAGTGCTTTGACTATGTTACCGGTCAAAATAGAGGCAAGACCCTTCACCACGATAAGACCGAATGTGGGGATAGCGTACCTCAAGGTTAAGTGCGTGTGTAGAGAGCTTGGCGTTAAGGATAATCCTCGTAACTCCATATGTAGAGATGGCGTGAGGTACATACCCGTAAAGATAATAGATCTTGCAGGGCTCATACCAGGAGCTCATGAGGGTAGGGGGCTAGGAAACAAGTTTCTAGACGAGATGCGGGAAGCCGATGGGATAATTCATGTTGTTGATGCTTCAGGATCCACAGATGCTGAAGGTAGGCCTTGCCCGCCTGGTTCTCACGATCCTCTCCTCGATGTTGAGATGATAGAGAGGGAAGTTGATCTCTGGATATTTGGGATGCTAAGACAAGATTGGGCCAAGATTGCGAGGTCCGTAGAACATGGCAAGCTAAGTGTTGAAGAAGCTGTATCTTCAAGGCTTAGCGGCTTGAAGATCTCCATCAAACATGTAAGGGAGACTCTCGAGAAGCTGGATTTGAGAAGTAAGAAGCTTGGAGCTTGGAGTGAAGAGACTCTCTTAACGTTCGTCAAGCACCTATTCAGGATAGCTAAGCCATTCGTCATTGCAGCTAATAAGTGTGATTTGCCTGAGAGCGTGAATAACGTGAGGAGGCTTAAAGAGGTTTATGGCGACGATGTTGTAATTCCGTGTAGTGCTGAAGCTGAGCTAGCTCTTCGAAGAGCAGCTGAGAAGGGCTTGATCGAGTACACGGCTGGAGATAGCAAATTTAAGATAGCAAATCGTGAGAAGCTAACTCGAGAACAGCTTAAAGCTCTCGAACTAATTAAGCAAAGGGTCTTGGACGTTTGGGGTTCCACGGGAGTTCAAGAGGTGCTAAACACAACTTACTTTAAGAGGTTGAACATGATTCCAGTATACCCAGTCGCTGACCCCGATAGTTTGACCGATAGCGAGGGTAATGTGCTGCCTGACGTCTACCTAGTTCCACGTGGCACTACAGCTCGAGAGCTCGCATACATCATTCACACGGAACTGGGTGAGAGCTTCATTTACGCTATTGATGCAAGGAAGAAGGTGAGACTTGGCGAGGATAGCGTTTTAAATGAGAACGACGTAATATCTATCGTAGCGGCTAAGAGAGTGAAGAGGAAGTAGTATGGTAGAGATGGATATTGAGGAGCTTAGAAGGAAGTACCCCCACTTAGCCAAGGAGCTGGAAGAAAGAGTTATGTGCATTGAAGTTAGAGGTTCTCGATCCAGTGATGAAGGCTTTCAAGTAGGCATGCCGGATGCTGTAGATTACATAAGGCGCTGCAGGAATGTTCAAGAAGCTGAAGAGGTTATAAGCTTCTTAGAAAAGACCAATCAGATATCAAAGCATAGAGCTGAGGAGTTAAGGGAGCAGCTTTACTCTCAAGGATTAGAAAGCTTTGGACCTCACAAAGAGTTTGGCTATTACATGAAGAAGTATTACACGAAGATATAAGGTACTTAGACTTCATTAATTCTTAAATTTAAGCTTCTTTAGAAAATCAGTCAGTAGCTTCACGCTAAGGGAGAAGCATGAGGGAGAAAGCTTACGTTTTATGGCTTGAAGAGGTGGACAGGAACGACTTAATCCTTGTAGGAGGTAAAGGTGCTAATCTAGGAGAACTTGTAAGAGCAGGAATACCAGTACCTCCAGGGTTTATCGTTACTTCGCATGCATACAAGGAGTTCATAGAGAGAACTGGTCTTAAGGAGAGAATAGGTGAAGCGTTGAAGGAGGTCTTGAATAGTAACGACCCTAAGCTGTTCGAGAAGGTTAGTGTAGAAATTAGAAAGATGATAGAGGGACACGAAGTTCCAGAAGACATAGCAAAAGCTATCGTGGAGAGCTATAAGAAGCTTTGTGAGAAGCTAGGGGTAGTGAAGGTCTCAGTCGCTGTTAGAAGCTCAGCCACGGCTGAAGACCTACCCGGAGCAAGCTTTGCAGGGCAACAGGAAACATACCTCAATGTTGAAGGTGAGGAGGAGGTTCTACAAAAAGTCAAGAATTGCTGGTCGTCGCTGTTCACG
>QNVF01000074.1 GCA_004347965.1 Candidatus Nezhaarchaeota archaeon WYZ-LMO8 | reverse complement strand
GTGTATTTGAAGTATTTCTAGTCTACCTTGCTTATCTGGAACACCAATCTCAATCTCTCTATCAAATCTTCCAGGTCTCCTTAAAGCAGGATCAATAGCATTAGGTCTATTAGTAGCAGCTATTACCACTACTCTACCACGGCTTTCAAGTCCATCCATCAGTGTCAATAATTGTGATACTATTCTCTTCTCTACTTCTCCAGTTACTTCTTCACGTTTAGGAGCAATGGCGTCTATCTCATCTATGAATATGATGGAGGGAGCATTCTCTTCAGCTTCTTTAAATATCTGCCTTAGTCTCTCCTCACTTTCACCGTAGAACTTGCTCATGATCTCTGGACCACTAATAGCATAGAACTGTGCGTTAGTTTCGTTTGCAACAGCTTTTGCTAGAAGCGTCTTACCACATCCAGGAGGACCGTAAAGTAGGACCCCTTTAGGGGGCTCAATACCAAGTCTCTGGAACAACTCGGGGTGCCTCAATGGCAGCTCGACCATCTCCCTAATTTTCTGAATAGCATCCTTAAGTCCTCCTATATCTTCGTATGTCACCCTCGGTATTGCCTTGGGCACCTTCTCTACCTTCTCACTTATAACTACTTGAGTATCTGGCGTCACTATGACTGCATCAGCAGGTGGATTAATCGATGTTACCACGAAGTCCACTGTTCTCCCCATAACGCCTATGGACACGTAGTCTCCTCTAGTGATGGCTCTACCATCAAGCAAGTGTCTTACGTAATCCTCAGCTCCGATGATTCGCAATGGTTCCGTAGGCGCTAAAACCACCTTCTCGGCTTTTTTAACTGATGCAAGCTTTATGGTAACCCTATCATCTATGCTGACACCAGCATTTCGCCTTACATAGCCATCTATCCTAATTATTCCCTTGCCATAGTCTTCTGGATAACCAGGCCAACATATCGCTACTGTCTTCTTCTTTCCCACTATCTCTATGACGTCACCCGTGTTTATGCCCAGTTGAGACATTACTGAGGGGTCTACCCTAGCTATGCCCCTACCCACATCGCGAGCTCTTGCTTCTGCAACTCGCAAGGTAGCTGAAGCTGAGCTCTTGCTGCTCATGAGGTATCACCTTAAAGCATTAATAAATGCATAAGTGTAAATAAATGCAAAAATGAGGATGAGAGACTTCACTCGATCTTAACCTCGTAGCCCCTTTCTTCCTTCACTCTCTCCTTAAGTTTTAGCACAACTTCGAGTACACCGTTTCTGTAACTTGCCTTAGCGGTTGCCGGATCTACCCTCTCAGGTAGCTTGACTTCAGCGTAGTACTTTCTATCTCCTTGCTCAGCTCTTATCGTCACTACATCCTCCGCAGCATTTACTTTAATGGACTCCTTATCTACTCCTGGAAGCTCCGCTATAACCTTGATCTCACCTGCTTTCGAGTCTATGTGAGTCTCAACGTAGGGTCTTCTAACATCGCTCCTCTCAACACCCCATCGTGACGGTCTAACGTTGCCAAACTCTTGTATTACTGGTTTACCGTCAGGCCCTATTGTTATGCTGAAGCCATAGAAGTAGGGTCCTTCGACAACTGCCCCACCAGCTTCTCTTGGCGCTTTCGTGAACGTTCTAAACATTCTATCAATCATTTCCTCTATCTCCTCAAATTCCCTCTCTATTTCATCGAAGATTCTTGAGATTCTTCTAGGTCTCCACCACATAGTTTCTCACCTCTGGTTAGTAACCAGAGGTGAGAAATATTTAAATCTTTCTAAGCTATTCTTTTCATTAGAAAAGGAGTGATTTGGATAGTGAAGGTGAAGCAAAGTGGCTCGCCGTATATTAAGTCTACTTGAAGTCTTAGGAAATGAGACACGTAGAAGGATATTAGAGCTTTTAGCTGTAGAGCCTAAGTACTTGCTTCAGTTATCAAGAGAACTTAATGTTAGCCAGCAAGCTGTGCTTAAGCACATAAATGTACTGATGCGAGCAGGGCTAATAAGGTCTTATGAAGTTAAGGCGGGCTCCTTAGGTCCATCAAGGAAGTACTACGAGCTTGTTAGACCAATATCTCTCTCCGTTAACGTGTTTAAGGGCTACAGCGAAATAGAGGTACACGATGTTGTAGGTGAGGTACCCGACTACTTTAAGGATACCTTAACGGTATTGGAGAGGAGGATTGAGGAGAGTAAGGAGCTTGATGCTGTACTATCTGAGATAAAGAACGTGTTCAAAGTAATAGACAAGGAGCTGCAAGAAGTTAGGGCTAGAGAGAAGGTGCTATTAAATGCTAAGTGTAGACTGCTAAGCTTTGTACATGAAGTGTTAGAGCAACTAGGTGTTCCCGCTGTTAAGCGTAGAGACATTATTAGTGCCTTAATGGATTAAGTACTTGCTAAATCATTCTCAATAAAAGCTCGTTTATTGCTGAACCTCTATAACCGAGTTCTCCTCTTTGCTCAAAGGGCTTCTTTATTGCTCCCTTAAATCCCCCAGAAGGTGGATGCAGCCTAAAGACCGGCTTCAAGTTAGGTATGTTACGTAAACTTACTTTGCCTTCAAGTATTGCTTTAGCCAAGTCCTTAAAGCTCTCAAACCCCAGCTTCTTGATGTGATCAATTGTGAGGTGCTCATCACCCCTCAATCGACCCCTCCTCTCCAATAAAGCTGCTAGTACTTCTTCACTCACCTCCCCATATGTTACGTAGCCCGAGATCTTCTTCAGCATTCCTTCAATTGATGGCGTTGCTTCAACTATCGTGCAGTGATTTCTCCTCGTAAGGTTTAGTAAGCGAAGCGTGAACTTTACGTCTGGAGGAAGACCAACACGACCTCGAAGCCTTATGACCGCATACAGCTTCTTTGTCATGCTCTCATCCAGTCCTTCGTAAACTTGAAGCTTAACGTGTTTCTAAGAGCTTCAAGCGTGGCTCTAGCCATATTCTCCTTGGATCGCGTTTCGCCCTTGCTGAATGTCCACACGTCTTTAACCCCAGCTAGTCTCAAGACTATTTTAGCCGTATCACCAGCAGCGAGACCTGTTCCTCTAGGAGCTGGAATCAACGTTATCTCTACACTTCCAGCTTTACCCCAAGTCTTTATTGGCACACTATGAGGTCTACCACACCTACACTCCCAGCTTCCACAGCCCAGCCTTATGGGAATTATGTTTAGCTTGGCCTCAACTATCGCTTTGTCTATTGCTTCCCTCATTTGCTTAGCTTTAGCTGCTCCTAGTCCGACATAACCAGACTCGTTGCCTACAGCTACAACTACTTTAAACCTTGATGTCTCGCCAGCTTACAGCCGCCCAGCAGGCGCTAGGCGGTGTCTGTCTGCTTTTGAACTATGCCGACATCGATTACCTCATGCTTCAAATCTGGTAGTAGAGCATCTACTATCTCCGGCTCCTTTATGACTAGGTTGTTGGCGAATATCTCATCTATGCTTGTTATTTTACCCTCCTTCAC
>QNVF01000073.1 GCA_004347965.1 Candidatus Nezhaarchaeota archaeon WYZ-LMO8 | reverse complement strand
GAGAGAGATGCGATGAAAAATATGTAACTCTCAGGAAGAATCTTCGTATGCTTAGGCTGGTGGGTGGGAAGGAATGACTCTTCAACTTAAGCCTATAGGTGTAGTACACGTCAATTTAAGCGATGAAGAGGTTAAAGCCAGCTTAAAGGGAGTTGAAGGAATATTAGAAGTCTACGAGGAGTATGTTGAGGGTCTTCATGGAATAGAGGGCTTCTCGCACCTAATAGTCATAACGTTATTGCATAAAGTTTCAGAGACTCAAAGAAAAACATTGAAGGTAAAACCGAAGCGCCTTAAGCTACTTGGGCTCAATGAGAAAGATATACCCGAAGTAGGTGTCTTCTGCACGGATTCACCTCATAGACCCAATCCTTTAGCTTTGACCATAGTTGAGCTGGTAGAAGTGAATGGAAGGTTCCTAAAGGTTAGGAGTCTAGATCTCTTCGATGGAACACCAATCTTAGATATAAAGCCGTATACACCTTCAAGAGTTGTGGAGAACATAAAGTTGCCTGATTGGTATCAGAAGATTATGGAGAAGTTGAGAGAGAAGGGTTTTGATGCCAAGGACTTCTAACCTCAAAAGTTCTGATTCAGTAACATGGGTGCTTTGAGGTCATGTCATGTCTCTTAAGCCTGGAGTCTTAGTAAAATCATAAGCATATTTCCATTGACCTCTCAATGCACAGTTTTTAGCTTCTAAGTGGTGAAGGATATTACACAGCATATTAACCATACCGTGCAATATTAGTATGCTCAGGGCAATCAAAGTAAGTCTTTTAACTCCAGGAGAAAATATCTGCTTTAGGTGTAATAAAAAAGAGGACGAGCAAAAATGGCTATTAAAGCTATTGAAAGAACTACGACTGGGATAGTGGAGTTAGATTTGAATTTTAGAGGTGGTATCCCTAAGGGCAGTATGATAGTGCTAGCTGGGGAACCGGGGACCGGGAAGACTACTTTTGCAGCACAGTTTCTGTATCGTGGAGCTGTTGATTATAATGAGAGAGGTATATACGTGAGCTTCATGGAGGATAGAAGAACTTTCATGAACAACATGCGTGCCCTAGGCTTTAACTTCGAAGAACTTGAGAAAGAAGGTAAGTTTCGGTTCTTAGAGATGTTGACTGTTAAAGAGGAAGGAGTACCGGAGACCTTAAACATTATATTGAGGGAGATGATGGACTTCGAGACTAAGAGACTAGTACTAGACTCCTTCACAGCCTTAGCTCAAGCAGTTAGAGAAACACATGAGATTAGAGTTATTCTACACACATTCCTCAATAGGTTCATAAAATTTCGAGAAAGCACGACAATAATCATTACTGAGAGACCCTACGGATCACTTGGAATAGGTCTAGGTATAGAAGAGTTCGTAGCCGATTGCGTGATAGTACTTAGAAGAGGTGAGCTTGAAGGAAGAACCATGAGAGAGCTTGAAATTCTTAAGTCGAGGGGGCTTGTACCTCAAGAAGCTCGCTTACTATTCACTATTAAGGATGGCTTCAAGTGTTTCATGCCCTTCACTCCTAAGGAGGTTAAAGAGAAGCTTCGGTTTAAACCCATGCCAGAAGTTGATGACAAGTATTCAAGCGGTTCGAAAGAATTAGATGAATTGTTGGGAGGGGGTTACCCAAAGGGTTCTCTAGCGCTCATAGAAGTTGATCCGAACGTGGCACCTTATCACAAGTACATCGTGGCTCCAACTATGTGGAACTTCTTAGCCAAGAAGAGAGGCTTGTTCATAGTTCCTTCACCAGGAGTGGAGGAGACATCAATACGTAAGCTAATCGAGGATGGCGGTTTCATGATAGACGAAGTAAAGGATTACGTGAGGATATTTCTTAAGGAAGTTACTGAAGGTAAGCTGAAGTCCTACATAATCCCAGTTGGAGGCAAAGATATTGATGCAGACCTTCTAAAGTACGAGCTAGTTGGAAGAGAGCTGAGGAAGATAACTGGGAGAGGGAACACGCTATACATGTTTGGCATGGATACTCTCGTAGATTGGTATGGAGAGAAAGCTGCTTTCACCATGATCAGGATAGCTGCAAATGCTATAAGGAGGGGGCAGCACCTAGGGTTGATGATACTTAAACCTGGCACTCCGGAGCTATCAAAAGCTGTAGCTGCGGTAGCAGAAGTACACTTAAAATTAATTCGAGAACACGGTTGCTTGCTGTTATGCGGCATTAAACCTAGGAAGCCCCTGCACGTTGTAGAGCTAGATGTATCAGATGGTTATCCTCAACCTAAGCTAACACCACTTCAATAATTCAAGGCTTAAAGTTTGTAGTCTCAAGGTCAGGAATTAAGAAGGTCAATACATGATCACTTAGAGCGAGCTAGTCTCCCTCAAACCCACCCAATAAGAGCTATTCACGGTGTGCTCTTTCTTCCATATGGGCACTTCACTTTTCAATCTTTCTATAGCTTCTCTTAAGGCGCTAAAGCCTTCCTCTCTATGCTCGGCAGCAACGACAATGTATACAACGTCCTCGCCGACAGAGAATGATCCTATGAAGTGATGTATCTTCACGTCCACTATTCCTCGCATCTTCTTTAAGTCTCTAACTACCTCCTCTAATTTCAACCTCGCTACTTCAGTGTATGCCTCGTACTCTAACTTAACCACCTTAGAGCCATTGTTGGCTACTCCTCTGACGACACCTGTGAAAGTTAAGATGCACCCTATCCTATGTGCTTGAGGTCCCTTCTTAACCTCTTCTATGAGGTCTTGGAGACTTATAGACGCTCCCTGATGTATCCCTACATCGCTGTGCAGAACGATCACCCTACGTAATGGTTATTGAGATCTTAGAGGAGGATATTACTACCTCAATCTCGTCTCCTACATCTGGCTTAGGCTCCAGCTTATCCCACTCCTCCTCAGATAACCATAGAGTCATCCTTGGGACAGTAACTTTACCTCCTCTAGTAAAGGGCAGAGATTGTATTATTTGACTGACTATGGGCATAACGTCCTTAAGTATGTCAGATGTCTCTCCTCTTGACATGACTACTGGTGGAGGAACGTCTCTCTCTTCAGATAACTCAATTCTAACACCTCTTCCCCCTAGAGGATCGTTGTACATGGACTTGCTCATTACTACAGCCCTAAATTTTATCTCCATCTACTACACCAAGACAAACTCAGCTGGTAGGAATATTAACCTTCCGTGGTGTTAATGCTTTGAACTTGAGGGTTGAAGAGGAAGCTAGCAACGTCATGATTAAGGCTCAGCTTGCGGCACTACTTGAAGTATCAGCTTATCCTAAACCAGGTAACGTTCACAGACTTAGAGATAGATGGGGGAAGAAGTTTGAGCACTTCGTTGCAGGCTCCGTTGCCATAGGACCAATCGTCAAAGAAGCCTTCATGAGGGGGTATAGGGCGTGGCTCCAAGGAGACTTGAGCTCGATTAATATCGGAAAGCTAATAGAGAAAGCCGTAAAGCATCAG
>QNVF01000072.1 GCA_004347965.1 Candidatus Nezhaarchaeota archaeon WYZ-LMO8 | reverse complement strand
TGGCAGGGAGGCTTCACAGCAGAGAACTTTCTACTATACTCCTACATCCTCGTACCAGTAATCTCAGTACTCTTCATGTACCTATCAGACCTATCCAGCTTCCAAGAGCCAATCTATGAGACGGCGCCATATAAGGTATACATGGCCTCACTACCAATAATGATGTTCTTAGTCTTCACCATGTTCCTTCCGTACCTCATACCAGAACTTGCTTCCATACCCCCACTAAGCCAATTCGTGTCCTTCTTAACGTCTCTTAGATTGATGCTGGGTCTAGAGCATGGAGTTGAACCTTCTATAGGCATGGGGATAGCCTTGATAGCTGGAACGGTCCCAGCAGCTATAACTCACAGCTATTATGAGCGTAGGAGAGGAAGAAAGATAGTTAGGGAGGTAGCAAACTTTCTTAGAGACATGACTGAGACGAGGAAGACTGGAGCTTCACCAGAGGCATGCATAATACAGCTATCATCGAGACCTTACGGATCCTTCAGCAAGTACCTGAGAGTGGTTGCAAGACAGCTAAGATGGGGTCAACCGGTAAGAGTCGTCTACGAAACCTTAAAGAAGAAGATAAGCTCTTGGTTCTCTCTAATGAACATCTACCTACTAGTTGACGCGATAGAGATAGGTGGAGGTAGCCCTGAGACACTTGAGACTATGGCGAGGTTCGGTGAAATGCAAGCTTCTCTAGAGAAGGAGAAGAGAGCTTCTCTCCGACCATTAATGATAATGCCTTACATAGGCTCTGCGTTAATGATCTTCTCGACCCTAGTGACGATAAGCTTCATGCGCTCAGCCGTTTCAACCATAGCTCGCACAGCAATACCATTCACTCAGATACTGATAGTAATTCTACCTGCTCTGGTCTTTCAATCATACTTGATGGGGATAGTGACGGGGAAGATTAGTTCTGGAAACATTTCAGCTGGCTTCAGCCATGCAATAATGCTTACACTAATAGCCATGCTCTCAATAATCTTCATGCAACTATTCGGTTTCTTCTTGTCATTCGGTTAAACTTTCTTAATGAGTGAAGGACATGGAGGCTACGGAGAGGGGCTTATCGACAGTCATATCGACCGTGATAATAACAACGACCTTGTTAGTGATACTATTCATAGCCTTCTACTTCTCAACAGACATGCTGGAAATTCAAGTGCAAAACTCAGAGTTTGAGCAGGCTAAGACTGCAATGAGGATACTGGACAAGACCATAGCTGACGTAGCTCTTAGACCTGGTGCAGCAAGCTCAATCCCATTTAACCAGAGGAGTGGTGGAATTGGTTTGTATGAGGGAGAAGCCATCAACATAATGATATACTCCGATTCAAGCTTAAATCTGAGTAGAACGATAAGTTCGTGGGTAATTAAGTATCGTGGAGGAAGAATGGTTTCAGCTGCAGAAGTAAACCTTACACAACCCGTTGGGCTGATAGTCACTGATGCTTCAAAACCATTAGGGTACGTTCGAGTAGAGACTGAAAATGGAGTATGGGTGGTACTGGATTACAACAGAGTGCGCATAACCATGAACGAGAACCTCAAAGTAATGGACATATACATCATAAGCTTAGATCGTGGAACCACGGGAGGTACTGGAACAGTAACAGTTAGAGTGCAAAGCGGTGTTCCACAAATAGAGACGAGAACGTTCGATAGCGTGCAAGTGAAGGTTTGCGTAAAGGTTGGTAACCAAGTCGAATACTACCCAAGTGACTCGGGAGGAGTGTTTGTGTCGGCTGTTAGGCTTATCATCGTCCCAATAGTGGTTTCGATAATGTGAGGTGCTGATTCTGGTTCACGTCTCGATACAGCACATAATTGGAACGGTTGCACTAATAGGCCTAGTTCTGTCTTTTGCTTTAGCATATCACATCATTGTTAGCAGCATTGAAGGAGAGGTCATAAAGACACAGCTTAGCCAAACAGCAGAGTACATCTCGATGAGCTTAGCGCACGTAATAAGCCTAACAGACTTCACTTATGGTGTTCTAGATACGACTTATCCAGTCACAAAGCACTTAGTCCTCCCAAAGACTGTTAGTGGAAAGCCCTACAACTTCACAATACTGAGGAGTGATGGAGGATACTACGTCTACGTTGAAGTCATCGGTAGGAGCGACCTTCATGCAAAGTCGCCCATAACAGTAAAGTCTGAGCGAAAGATAGTAATACTTACCAACGATAACTTGGATCTTGCAGAAAGCTTGCTGAAAGGCTTCGAAGTTAAGCCGAGACCGTGGGTTAGTGGGGGATTAACGAACGTAGTCGTCTGGTGCTATAAGAGTGGAGACATCATATATGCTGGTTTAGGAATACTTGAAGGAGGTTAAGTCTAAGTGAAGACTTACGAGTACATCTTCGCAGCCATAATACTAATCGCTATGCTACTAGCAGCGACATTCTTAACGAGCATATCGCCATCTCTCTACAGAAGCGTTTCCGAAGCAGAGCAGCTGAAGATGGCTGCACAGAAGGTTGTCACTCAACTCCTCTTAAGCCCCGGTGAACCGGAGAACTGGGGTGAAAATATAGACGTAAAGTCCTCAGATATATCGTCCATCGGCTTAGCAATCAGCACCATATTTACACAAGAAGCATTCTCTCTAGATCCAGATAAGGTTCAAAGGTTGAATAGAGATCTACCAGCAGACCTATACATACCGCCAGATAAGTTCCTAGAGCTACTAGGTTTAGGTTCTTCAGGATATTCATATTATGGTGCTAGGATAGACTTTATCCCAGCTCTAAGAGTCGCGATCAGCTTTGATGGCAATGAGGTTCGCGTTAAAGTTACTTCAGAACAAGGTATACCAGTGGTGGGTGCAAACGTAACTATTGGAGTACTTTATGTAAGAGATGGAAGGATAGCTCTCGATGAAGAGCTTGGCATCACGAATCTCGATGGAGAATGCACCATAAATCTAAGTTCACAAATTAATCCGAGCTTCCTCGTAGCGATCGTAAACTACTATGGTTTGCACATGTTAGGCTTCAAGAACATAAGCTCGCATGGCGGCTACCTTATTGGAAAATATCTCTTAGTAAAATCTAGTCTCGAAGTTAATGATGCAAGTGCACTCCAAATCATTGCAATACCATCAAATGAAGGCCTTAGGTTGAGGAATGTGACGTACTGCATTAGTAGCAGCGTGGGTGTGGCAGACTACAAGGCATACGATATGGGCTATGTCGAGCCAAACATAGTTGCTGTCGTAGCTTTAACTAAGAATGGCGAGCTCATAGCTGCATACAAGGTTATTCCAGAGAGCTACAGTACTATTGCTGGAGAGGTTTACACACCCTTAGCGTACATACTTGAACGAAGCGTAAGGATCGGTTTCTCCACCTACACCATCAGGTTAAAGATTTGGAGGATGACGTGGTGATACATAGCTCAGAGAGTGGGCAAGTGAGGATAATTGAGGCCGTTGTAGCGTCCATTATAATATTCATGATAT
>QNVF01000071.1 GCA_004347965.1 Candidatus Nezhaarchaeota archaeon WYZ-LMO8 | reverse complement strand
TGCTTCCCAGTCCAGTAATGCCTTGGCTTAAGGATTGCTGGTTCAGGTAGAGGACCTCTATATCCAGCTACTCCAAGTAAGTCTATTACGTCCTCTCTTGTAAGTATAGTGCTCTTTGAAGTCAATAAGTAAGCTCCACTAACGTAATCCTGCAGCCCACCTATAATTGGACCCCCATACCTTGGAGTAAGTACGTTCTTTTCAACTAGCATTAAAACTCTAGCTTCAGCTATTGCTTCAGGGCTTTGCGGTATGTGGAGATTCATTTCATCTCCATCGAAGTCAGCGTTATATGGAGGGCAAACCAATAGGTTTAATCTAAATGTCTTGCCGGGCAATACCCTAACTATATGAGCCATAACTGATATTCTGTGGAGGCTTGGCTGCCTATTGAATAAAGCTATGTCTCCATCAATTAAATGCCTTTCAACAATCATTCCTGGGGCAAGGGATTCAGCAGCTGCTTTTCTGTCGACAAACCTTAGATCTATTCTTCTACCATCCGGCCGCACTACATAGTTAGCTCCAGGCCACTTATCAGGTCCATTTAAGACAAACTTCCTTAACTCATCGATGTTCCATGAAGTAACTCTCTCAGGTACTGTAAGAACCTTAGCTATATCAACTGGAACTCCAACTTCATTTATGCTTAAATTTGGATCAGGTGATATAACTGTTCTTGCAGAGAAATCCACTCTTTTACCACTTAAACTGCCTCTAAACCTCCCCTCCTTCCCCTTAAGCCTTTGCGCAAGACCTTTAAGGACTTTGCCGGACCTATGTTTAGCTGGAGCTATTCCAGGAATTTCGTTATCGAAGTATGTTGCAACATGGTATTGCAAGAGATCCCATTCTTCCTCAATTATAGCATTTGGAGCACCACTATCTACGTGTTCTCTCAACCTATTATTGATTTTAATTATGTCAACTAGCTTGTGCGTTAAATCATCTTCACTCCTAATCCCTGTTTCCAGGAGTATTGATGGCCTCACAGTCTTAGGTGGAACAATCAATACTGTAAGCACCATCCACTCAGGCCTAGCATCCTTAGGATCTCCTCCTAGAAGCCTCACATCGTCATCAAGTATTTTCTCAAGCCTTTTCCTTACATCACTTGGGTTAAGCCTAACTAAGCCTGCTTCCTCTCTATCCTCATAGAATACATATGGTTTTTCAAAACGCACTCTATATTGCTTAACACCACAGTGAGGACACGTACTTGTCTTAGAAGCCTTCCTCCTCACATACTCTACTAACCTCCTTTTAAGAGGCTTAACATCAAGTTTCTCAAGTCTACTAAGTAACTCTAAGTATCTCTGGGCCTCCTCCTGGCTTAGAAGTATCCTTCCACAGTTTCTGCACGTAGTCTTAATATACGTAAGTATGTGTTTAACAAAGTTTACGTGTATAACTGGCTTAGCTAACTCTATGTGAGCAAAGTGTCCAGGGCAATTCTCCCTAGTATTTCCACACACAGGGCATTTCTCTCCTGGCTCAAGAGCTCCAAGCCTTCTATCCATAGCTCCTCCATCAACTGGCAGGCCGTCGTTGTCATACACCTCACTTGAGAATATCGTTGTAACGCTAAGCTTTCTGATTTCATCTGGACTGAGTATTCCAAACTTTACTGCCTTGATTTTCATAGGGCTTGACAATGATTTCACCTCTTTACAACTCCTTCAATAACTATTCTTGGCATAATGTTCATGCTTATTAGCTCTTGTATAAGCAGTTTAAATGCATATGATATCTCTACTGGGTATAGCTTGCCTTTATCCCCATGAACTGGGCAAACTGTTTCCTTCCTATTCTTGTCATACCAGCCTATATGTCCACAGAGACTGCAGACGTAGATTGTCACCTTATCGCTTTTATCAACTAACTGCTCCTTGAGGAGAGAGGCGGCTCCATAGCCTATTAAGCAATCCCTCTCCATTTCTCCCCACCTTAAGCCACCCATTCTAGCTCTTCCTTCAACAGGCTGCCTAGTCAAGATCTGTATTGGCCCTCTAGCTCTTGCATGCATTTTGTCTGCAACCATGTGGTGCAGCTTCTGGTAATATACTACACCAATGAATATGGTGTTCTTCAGTAATTCGCCCGTCCTACCGTCGTACATTGCTTCCTCTCCCGTATGTGAATAACCGAGTCTCCTCAAGGCTAGCCTAATTTCATCAATGGACTTCTTGTAGAATGGAGTTGCATCTATGAATACTCCCTCCATGGATGCTACTTTACCAGCTATGCTCTCAATCAACTGTCCAACAGTCATTCTACTTGGAAAAGCATGTGGATTTATTATTAGATCTGGTACAACTCCCTCCTCAGTAAATGGCATATCCTCTTGAGGAACCAATAGGCCTAGAACACCTTTTTGCCCATGTCTGCTTGCAAACTTATCGCCTATTTCAGGTATTCTCAAGTCTCTCACAACTACTTTAATTACATAGTTGCCTTCTCCATCGCTTGTAAGCATCACTGAATCAACTACTCCTTTCTCACCGTGTCTAGTTACAATACTTGTATCTTGCCTAACTAATCCAGCTCCAACACCGTACTCCTGGACTGTGAAAAATCTAGGTGGACTAGTCCTTCCTATTAATACATCTCCACCTCTTACCTGCGTCTCAGGAGCTATTACTCCATCTTCTTCAAGCTTTTCATATGCCTTTAATCCACGGAACCCCTTAACATTAGGGCTCGGGATCTCTATTCTATCCTCCTGTCCTCCGGGATACTTGTACGCTACTGTAGTGTAGAGCCTAAAGAACGTGCTTCTCCCAAAACCTCTATCACTACTTCCTTTATTCATTATTAAGGCATCCTCAATGTTATAGCCTGTAAAACTCATTATAGCTACAACAGCGTTTTGCCCAGCAGGCCTTGCGTTATACCCCATTATATCAAGGACTTTTGTCTGGACAAGGGGCTTCTGCGGGTAATGTAGCAAATGCCCTCGCGTATCTGATCTTACTTGGAAGTTAGCTGAATACAATCCAAGGGCTTGTTTAGCCATAGCTGCTTCATAAGAGTTCCTGGGGCTTTGATTATGCTCAGGGTAGGGTATTATGGATGCAGTTATTCCAAAGATTGCCGGTGGATAGATCTCTAAATGAGTGTGTTCACTAGTTATTTCACTCGGCTCTACAGCTATATACGCATTTTCCTCTTCATCAGCATCTAAGTACTCAATTACGCCCATTCTAACTAAATCAGAGAACTGTATTTCCTCATTCTTAAGCAACTCTATGTGCTTAGGAGTAAGCTTTAAACGACCGTCTTCTACTACGAGAAGAGGTCTCCTTATTCTACCAGGATCGCAGTTTATGTAAACCTCCTTAATGTACTCTGTCTCTACATAAGCTACATTCACTTCATGAATTCTATCGCCTAAATCCTTTAGCTCAGCTCTGATCTTATATTCTCCTCTATCACCATACCTCCTAATCCTCCTCACAATGTTTGCCAACTCCACTCCATTAGGGTAGTAACCTATGAGTCTTCCATTAAGGTATACTTTACTCCATGAAGA
>QNVF01000070.1 GCA_004347965.1 Candidatus Nezhaarchaeota archaeon WYZ-LMO8 | reverse complement strand
TCAAGATGTGGGTTCAAGCTGGATAGGCAGAAGCTGGCATCTCTCAACATCTACCTCAAGTACTCCAGGATGTGGGGTTTCCCCACGGCTGTGAACCCGAACAAGATGGAGGGTAGCTGTGGGTCGGGGTTACCCTGAACGGGTGGAGATCGATGACGTGGGCACCGATGAAAGGCGCCCCGAGGTCCGTGAAGCCAAGGGTCGATATCAAACAACATCAACCAACATGAAACCCAAACCCCTAGAGAACCTAGTCTCTAGGTGAGTTATACTTAATTGTATGTTTAACTTTTAAGTTAGTTAAACCTTATTAAATAGTTTGGGGAGTTATTGTGGGTGAGAGTGTGGAGCAAAGAGTGTTTGTGGCTAAGGTGAGTAGGAAGAACTTGGTTGCCATACCGAAGCCTGTAACTGATAAATTGAATATTTGTGAGGGTATGAGGGTTAGATTCGTGATTAGAGGGGATGAGGTTATCTTAGAGCCTGAGAAGGATGCTTTTTGGTATGCGCTTCATGGACCTAAGATAGGACGTATAAGCTTTAATGAGCTTGAAGAGGAGAGTGAGCGTGAGCAAGAGGCGCTTCAGGGTTCTCCTTGACACTTCATTTATTCTACCAATGCTTGGATTTGAGACTGACATGGAGGTAAGAGAGGTAATATCTAAGCTACGTCATTACGAAGTGCATTACAGCGATGTAAGTATAATCGAAGCTTTATGGAAGATATCTAAGATCATCAAGACCGAGGAGGAGATGAGCGTAGTTGCCTATGGAATCGACTTGATCAAAGGGACCTTTAGTAAAGTGGACTTGAATGGCGAGGCTGTTAAAGTAGCGTTAAAGCTGTATCGAATGGGACATAAAGACTTGGTCGACAACCTCCTATATGGATTGTCCGCTGCAAACGACATGCATTTCCTAACCCTAGATGCTAAACTAAGAGAGTATGTGGAGAAGAACAATCTTAAGAACACGATCGTGCACCCACCTCAGCTATAACTTATGTGGTCTCGCCAAAGTCTGCTCTCTAGTTAACCTCCATATTCCTCGACGTAAGTAGTTTGGAATTGAAGAAACTCTTTGCCTACGGCGTTATTATCGATCCCATCTCACGATTCAGCCCTTCAACTACAAGCCTTTGATCTAGTTCTCTTGCGGCTCTTCTTCATGCTATTTTGTTTGATTGTTTAAAGCAACACTAG
This sequence comes from Candidatus Nezhaarchaeota archaeon WYZ-LMO8, assembly GCA_004347965.1. GTDB lineage: Archaea > Thermoproteota > Methanomethylicia > Nezhaarchaeales > WYZ-LMO8 > WYZ-LMO8. The sequence goes on along the minus strand of QNVF01000070.1, from coordinate 2,401 downwards.
ATCTCTACGAATACTTCGTTGTTGAATATCGTGACCTTATAGGTCCTCAAAGGGCTTTGAGCTGGCCCCTCAATAACCCTCCCATCCCTTAAATCGAATACTGCTCCATGACAATTGCACTGCAACTTGTTCCCCTCCCTTACCTCTCCGTAGAACGAGAGGGGGCAGCCAGCGTGAGGGCACCTATTCTCCATAGCGTAAAAGCCGTCTTCAAGCCTTACTAGAAGCACTTCTACACCTAAATCCTTGAGCTTAAACCTCCTCTTCTCCCCAACCTTAACCTCATCAATGCTGCATAACCTAATCATGTCCCCCAATCACTCAGCCCCTCCTAGAGATATAGGTAGGTTAGACGACCATGCTGACGATACTCAGTCTCTTCGAACAAGTTGAATCATGGTGTAAGTCAGATATATAGCTGCCCCCGATGCCTTGAAGGAGCATTATTCCAAGCCTTAGAAGAGCGAGATATTCGATCAAACGCTCAATAAATGAACTCAGAGGACATAGACGTGAAGGAATGACAAACGAGTGGTGAATATCTAAAAACAAAACAGTGCGTTGTGATTAAGCTATTCTAAGGATGGAGCTTCTCGATCTTTCTATGTAGTATCCAGCTTCTTCGGGCTTTAGCATGTGTATTTCGAATGGGTGGTAGAATGGTAGGTTTAGCTCCTCCTCGATGATTGCCTTAAGCTTTGCTCTATCAACAAGCTTCTCTGGTACGTGTTTAGAAACTAATAATACATCCACGTCGCTTCCACTGACGCTATCTCCTCTAATTACACTACCAATGACATAGGTCTCTACATCTGGGATAATCTTCTTTGCTACATAAGCTATTCTACGAGTCCACTCTCTCCATTCTTTAAGCATCTGGCTGCGCTTAATTGCTGAATCCATGAGTGAGCTCATTAGTCAGCACCCAGGATCTTCTTGATCTTGGATAGCAGCTCCTCTACGAGCTTAATCATGTCCTCAGCATCCTCCTTCTCGTATTCTCTCACGTAGTACCTTGACATCAAGTAAGCATCTTCGAGAGCTAGTAGCCTGACTCTGCTCGCAGCCACAAGCTCATCTAGCTCACACGACTTAAGGACTCTGCTTAGCTCACTCATTAATTGCCTTACGCTATGGGTTCTAGGGTAATCGCCAATCAGCTCCAGTAATAGCGACTTTAAGAAGAGTTGTAAAGATTGTTCGGCAAGGAAGCATGCTAGGTCGTAGAAGTCTCGACTTAGAGCATGCTTTGACAGCTCCAGAAACATCGAAGATCTCTTCTTTAAAACCTCTACCTCTAGCTTATGCATCGACATGGTTGAGCACCTACTTGCTATAAGCTAAGACCATTAGCTATGTGTATACCGCTTCTCGTAATATCTCTAGCGCTACACTAAGCCCTTTACAAGGTCGTCTACACCTGCAAGTGTTTGAGGGTAGTGGATATGATTAGATGTTGTCTCAACTCATGCATTGTTACGAGGGGTTTAGGGGTGCTATAGTATTCTCTTCTTGGTTGGAGGCTCTGGATACGCTAGTTTGCTGTGAGAAAGCTTCATGTCTACTAGGCACTCAGCGAGCTTCAACGAGGCTATTGCTGGGTCTATTACTGGGACGTTTAAGGCATTTTGTATCTCAGCAGCCATCCCAACCATTCCAGTACAACCTAGTATTATGGTGTCAGCTCCATCCTCTAGGCACTTCTTCGCTTCAGCTAGCAGCTTAGCTTTAACCTCGCTTCTCCTCTCTTCAAGCTCTAGTACTGGAATCTCTATGGACCTTATGGATGCAACCCTAGCTTCAAAGCCGTACTCTCTCGCTTTCCTCCAAAATGCTGGAACAATGTTCTTTAATACGGCTATTACTGAGAACTTATCGCAAATCGTTGATGCTATGGCCATCGAGGCTTGACATGGTCCAATAACCGGTATCCTGACTATCTCTCTAGCAGCCTTTAAGGCTGGATCTCCCATGCAGTTGATTATGGCGGCATCGAACCCTTTTTCCTCAGCTTCTTTCACCTTCTCTAGTATCCATGGAGCTGCTACCTCTTCATCGTAAACCGATTCTATTGTTGCCGGTCCCCTCTCAAGACTTACAACGCTTATCTCCACATCTCCTCTCTTGGCTGCTTTAAACTCTCTATACGTGATCTCCTCGAAAATCTCGTTCTTTAAGACTGGTAATATTACTCGAATCTTCAAGATTAGCTCTCCCACCTTAAAATAGGTTAATTGCCTTCTTTACTTTTTCTTAGAAGGTGCTTAAGAGAGCATCTTTGCGCGTCTATTCCGCTCTTTCATGGAAAAAATATCTTCAGCGTCAGCTATGCTCTCTTAGAGTCTGAGCAAGGTCATGAGAGGTGGTACAAGAAGCTTAGACCTTAACCTTAAAGATGCAT
>QNVF01000007.1 GCA_004347965.1 Candidatus Nezhaarchaeota archaeon WYZ-LMO8 | reverse complement strand
GGCTCCGTTGCCATAGGACCAATCGTCAAAGAAGCCTTCATGAGGGGGTATAGGGCGTGGCTCCAAGGAGACTTGAGCTCGATTAATATCGGAAAGCTAATAGAGAAAGCCGTAAAGCATCAGTTAAAGGTTCATAGTGCTGGCAATACTCATCTTGGAGTAATCATGTTATTTATCCCAATAGCATCCTCAATACCTATGTGGATTGCAGGTAGTAGAGACATAAGCGACTTAGGCGTAGCAACACTTGAGGTCCTAAAGACCACAACTTTGGCGGACGCAGTTGCATTGATGAGAGGTATTAAGCTTGCAAAGCCCAGTGGATTAGGTAGACCTCCTAAAGGGCTGCCAGATGCCTTGAAAGAGAAGCAGAGAATCGACATGACCCTCTACGAGATTTTGGAATCCTCATCGAGGTGGGATGGAGTTGCTGGAGAGCTGGTAAGTGGATTGAGGACCAGCTTGAAAGTAGGTCTTCCATCATTGATTAAGACTTACGAGAAGACCAAGGACTTAAACATCGCTATAGTTCACTGCTTCTTAAGCATACTATCTCACAAACCTGATACGTTCATAGCTAGGAATGTTGGGCTGGCTAAGGCACCTAACGCCTCGATAGATAAGGCCGTTGAGCTAGGGATGCAGGAAGCTAGAAGGATATCGGAGAGAGCTAGGGAAGCCCTTGAAGCTGGAGGACTTACAACAATTGAAGGAAGGAAGGTCATCAAAGATTTAGATGAGGAGCTTGAAGCTAAGGGACCCGCCTACAATCCAGGTACAACCGCCGACCTAACTGCCGCATCAATATTCTTAGCTCTACTATCAGGAGCTAATCTCCTGTAGCTCTTAGAACTCTTAGCGAGATCTTACAACGTATTCTCATACATTCTCGAACTCTCAACGTGGATCTCCCCTTAATATACGATACGGCGACCTAATCAAGTGCATAGTAAAAGCTCATGCTAGATGATATGACAAATTGTTGGGAAGAGTTTCTGACTAAGTAAATCCAATAATATAATGGAAAGAGCTAAGTTCTTCTCTTCCTCCTTAGCATTTCGATTAAAGTCAATAGCTCTTTTGCCTGATCGTACGTTGCTTTGTCGATCATTCTACCTTCCACAGATGTTGCGCCCAAACCTTGCTCCGCAGCTTTCTCGTATGCGTCAACGATCTTCTTAGCTGACTCAACTTCTTTTTCTGATGGCGTGAAAACTTCATTTATTATCCTTACGTGTGATGGATGGATGCACATCTTACCTCTGAAACCTAAGCTTAAGGCTAATTTTGATTCTCTAGCAACTCCTTCAAGATCTATTATTAAGCCTAGATATGGTGTATCTATGGCGGCTATGCCAGCATTTCTCGATGCCAACACTAGCTGAGAGCGGGGAAACAGCAGTTCGTACTCTTCAGGTGATAGCGTAAAGTAGCTGCGGCCAAGGTCTCTAAGATAATCTGCAGCTCCGAATGCCAAAGCTATAATCCTTTTACTTGCTAACGCTATCTCACAAGCATTTAGAACTCCACGAGCGCTCTCGATTAGTGGTATTACGCTTATTGAAGCTAAGCCTTTGAGCCCCTCTTCCTTTGCAAGCAGCTCCTCCAGCTTTACTACATCTTCTCTAGATTCAGCTTTTGGCAACATTATGGCATCAACACCCTCCTGCACTACGTGTTTGAGGTCCTCTTCCATTAGATTCGATGAAATACTATTGACCCTAACCACGACAAAGTGCCCTGCATCTTTCAATTCTCTAACAGCATCACGAACGAACCATCGAGCGGTCTCCTTATCGTCTATAGGGACGGCATCCTCCATATCCAAGATTATTGCATCAGCTTCAACGATCTTCTTCGCGCTCTCTATCAACCTCCAATTGTTCCCAGGGACGAATAGCAAGGACCTAAGCAATATGGGTCTCATATTCACTACCTCCTTAATATCTTCTTGACGATTTCAGCTATCTCCATGGGCCTCTTCGCAATGAAGCCACCTGCTTCCTCTAAGAGCTTCTCTTTGTACTCAGCCGTATCCGATCTTCTCTCTATAATGGCGCTAGCGTGAGAGAAACGCATTCCCGACGGCAACATCCTTCCTGCTATGTAGAAGACTATTGGTTTTTCATACTCCCCCTTCCTCATGATCTCTGCCATCTCGAGCTCCATTAGGCCGCCAACTTCGCCAAAAACTACTACCGCATGCGTTTCATCATCCTTTTGAAACTCACGTAAGAGCTCAGCACCTGTCGTACCTACTACAGGTTCTGTGCCCACATGGACAGCCGTGCTTATACCCAGCCCAGCTTGAGATAGTAGCCAACAAATGGTCGTCACTCCTCCACCACTTCTAGAGATGACTCCTATGTCACCTGGCCTAAAAGAATCCTCAATAAGCTCTCTAGCACCACCTATCCATCCAACCGATGCCTTGCCAGGGCTTATGAGACCTAGAGAACCTGGACCAATAATCCTGGCATTCAAAGCTTTTGCTCGGCCCACCATCGCGAGGATGTCGTGTAAGGGAACCCTCTCTGCAGGTACGACTATAGTTTTGATCCCTGCTTCTAGAGCCTCAATTACGGCATCCTTCACTTGAGGAGCAGGTACGAACGTCACGCTAAGATCTATGGGGCCCACCTCATCTATGGCTTCCTTGACGGTATTGAACACTGGAACGCCCCACACATTCTCTCCTCTTCGACCAGGAGTGACCCCCGCAACGACTTTTGTACCGTACTCCAGCATAGCTCTCGTACCGAAGGCCCCGGTTCTACCAGTAATACCTTGCACAAGAACCCTTGTTTTCTCGTTCACTAATATCGCCATGCATCATCACCTATACAGATGTAAGTACTTGCTTACAACGTCAACTAGACCTTGCACTGGGACTACTATCCTTATGGCATTGCTTCCTCTGACCATGCAGTAGAACTCACAAGCAAGACACTCACTACACAATCTTCGTAGAGATTCAGGGTCTCTAGAAGCAAGGCTTGGCTTGCCCCTCTCCACCTTAAGAGCCCCGGTACCCATCCACCTGCACGCCTTAACGCAGGCAAAGCCACAGTTGGGTGCCACACACCTCTTAAGGTTTACGTACACCTCTCCTCCAGTCGACGTCTTGAACCACAAATAGTCCCTTAACTCGTCTTCAGATGGTCCTTTCGCCTCAACGAAATCCATTACGCTTCCAACAGCTTTCGCATCCCCTCCTTTGTAACCCTCGACTAATTTAGAGAACCTATCGGTTATGAAGTCTATATCGAGAACCTTCTCCCTCCCATACAGTTCCCACCTCAGCGGAACATCCTTTAAGCCTTCCGTTATTATCCTATGGGTTTCAGCCTCCTTATTACCGGCTATCAATATTACAACTGGAAATCCCGGCTTGTACTTTGAGTACTCTCTAAATGCTTTGACTATGGCGAATCCATGATACCATTGCTCTTGATTAGCTATTACTGCTCCAGCCAAGTAGTATCCATCAATGTTAGGCAGTGACAGAGAGACCTTCATGCCCCGATATACTTTAAATGCTGTTGGGTTTCCACTCGTGTCAAGGTAAGTCGCCAGTTTGAAGCCTCGCCTAAGAAGAACCTCGGAAGCTAACATACAAGCTCCTCCACCTATACCATGGAAAGCTATGTAGCCACCTCTCGCAATCTCGTTAACGTCACTAACAAACTGCATGAAGTAGCACACACCTCTATAATCGCTCTCCTCTATCTTCCATGCCATCTTCTCAAACTCAGTTATCGGCCTTGCAATATCGCGTGGAACCTCAATGCCCAGTTCAGGGTGTCTGTACATTGAGCTATCGTCAATCGTTATCCTGCAGTCAGCTGCTAGGAGCCTTCCATCTTTCGTCAAGACTAGTGGGTTGACCTCAACCGTGTGAGCATCGTACTTCTTAAACACATCGTAAAGCTTTGCTACAAAGTCAGCGAGCTGCTCAGCCAAGTTTTCTGGCACGCCTAATCTCATGATTCCCTTCTTGACGTCATCCCTATCGATACCTTTAAGGTAGTCTATTGGCATTGCGAGTATTTTTTCAGGATGCTTCTCCGCAACCTCCTCAATGTTAACGCCGCCTTCTGTGCTAAAAAGGATGATGGGGCCCTTGATCTTGTAGGAATCTGACACCGTAATGCTAATGAAGAACTCCTTGACTATTTCAAGCTTCTCTTCAATTAAGACCTTATCAACACGCGTGCCCTTAATCTCCTTACCGATCATGTCGTTTACTATGGATACAACTTCATTAATTGACGAGGCGAACCTTATACCGCCGGCCTTAAGCCTCCCAGTCGTAAGCAACTGAGCCTTTATCGCAACATTTTTACCTATTCTATCCAAGACCGTTGCCACGTCATTTGCTCTGAAGATCACATAGCCTTCAGGTACTGGAACGCCATTATCTTTCAATATCTGCTTCCCCTGATACTCATAGAGCCTAACCATCTAGTAATCCTCCTTAAACGCTGAGACTCCTAAAAATCAGAAATATATGTCTTACCACTGCCAGTCATCAATGTTAAAGAAAGTGGCTAGGTTCATCTTGTGAAGCCTAAAGCCCTAATTCGTAGTCCGTAGGCTCTGACCTCAAAAGCTATTAGATAGATTGCTATGGCGGCTGCTAATGCAGCCATTAAGTACGATATGTATATCGGGATCAGTGGCCTTCCAAGGAATATGAGTAATGACGTCACTCCCAGCAACACTCTAATGGCGTATTGAAGGGTCCTCGATTTAACGACATCTCTTAAAGCTCCAACACCATATATGGCTATCGGCATCGACATAGCAGCCACGATTAATAGTATGGCTGCCGCAATGGTCTCTGAAGACCACACTAGCAGCTCTGGCCACACGAAGAACGAGAAGCATAACATGAATAGCGGTAGCCCTATCTTTACGGACTCCCATGAGATCTTGCCGAAGCTTTCTTGAGCTATCTTCGCAGCTGTGGCGCAAGCTATTGCAACAGGCGGTGTTATGGCGGAGAGGACTGCCATCCAGAACACGAAGAAGTGAGTTACAATAGGTTCAACGCCTAACTTCCCGAAAGGCAGAAGCAGTATGGATATTGCTATTACGTATACACCTGTAGCTGAAACTCCGAATCCTAGGAGAAAGGTAATGATCCATGCAGCTACGACCAGAAGCACCAGATTGTAGCCTACTAGATGTACGAGGGCCATCGACCACTTTAGAGCGGAGCCCGTAACTGTTAAGACGCCTGTGATTATGCCGATGGTAGCTAACATAACTCCAGCATTTGCGGCGAGCGAACCACCTTCCTCTATCGAATCACGAAGGCGTTTTGCAAAATCCTTAAGGTACTCTTTGAGCGATCCACTTTTTGAGGTTCTTCTAAACACCACTAAGTAGTTGTAAACGAAGGCGAATGGTAAGTATATTATTACTGTTCGGAAGCATGCAAGCAATGGATCCATTCTATAGTAAGCCATCAGGAATATGAGGATTGCTAGTGCAAGGAAAAACGGTATGCCAATCCTTACAATGTCGATAGCCCTTACAGCAGCAGTCTCTTTTAAGAGGGCTTGAGCTTTTTGAACATCTAAGTATTGACGCGTAATGCAAAATACGGCGATCGACGCAGCCAAATAGTAAATTATAGCAGGGATCACAGCGACAGCACATACGTATATGTAGGGCACCCCTAGAAGTGATGCCATAATGAAGGCTGCTGCACCCATGACTGGTGGGACTATTAAACCTCCACTTGAAGCCACACTTTCTATTGCACCTGCAAAGTATGCTGGAACCCCAACGCGTTTATTCATGGGTATCGTGAAGACGCCTGTGCCAGCAACGTTTGCAGGTGCGCTACCACTAAACATTCCGAAGAGGGCGCTCATAACGACGCCAGTTTGAGGTACCATATACGGGCTTCTCGTGACCATGTATCTTGCTAGGCTGAAGAGCGTGTCGTAGCCTCCAAGAGCTCTGAGGAATGCTGCAAATATTATGAATGCTGAAATCCATGTGAATGCTATCTGAGTCAGCAGCCCAAAGATGCCTAATGGTATGTCTGCTGAAAGAGATCTTACAAGGGATGGCACATCCAGCCCCCTATGACCTAAGAGCGGATGGGGTATATAGGGACCTAAGAGCGCGTAGACCATGAAGGCTAGCGCTACTATGAGCAACCATTTCTCAACATCCTTTCTACAACACTCAAGCACTGCTATCAGCATGATGGCCCCGAAGATTATGTCATACACATTCCCTATACCCATCCTGTAGTATATTATGTTGTAGTACTCAGCGAAGAAGTAGATGCCACTCATGATTACGGATAAGATGAAGATCGAGGACAATGCTTTATTTAATAGCGGACTCTTTAGGTTGAACAGTTTATTGCGTCCCATGAGTGAGTGAAGAAGCAAAATCATACACGAAAACGCTAAGTACAATGTAGCAGCCCTCTCCCTCTCAATATAGAGAGTACCAGCATACCACATAACGTAGCATATCAGTAGCAGGCAAAGGGCAATGTAAAGGGCCCTTAAAAACACGTCTTTTCTGCCTGAAGCATCACTCATAATGCCACCCTACCTAAGCTGTTAAGTGCTGCTCTTCTAAAAGAAGACTTTTAGAAGGAAAAAAGAGTATAAAAGGTTTGTTGTGTCGAAGTTGTGCTTATGACTTAGCTATAAGTATTCCCAACCTCTCCGGATCGTAGCCGTAATTCTTTAGAACTTCAGCCACACCGGGGTGTATCTTAGCTCCAAAGGTGGATTGCTTCTTGAAGCACTCTACACAGAAGTCCAAGAACCACTTACTGTAGTTCTTGAAGGTTGCTACACCTGTTGCCTCAAGATCCTTTGCATTCTTTATGTGCACCTCAAAGAGCACATAAACATGATCCTTACTGAGGTTTTTGCTCCCAACGAGCCCGAAGCCAACAGCTATTGTGTCAATGGATGTCTCTCCAGCCCTCGTCCTCACATTGTAGGGGGTTAAATCCATTTTGAATTTTACGAGATCTGGTGACTTACCCAATATCTTTTCTAGCTCACTTTTCGATGGTGGGACCGCAACCAGTCTATATCCATACCTAGCGAAGGCATCTGAAACCCACGATGCAGGGCCACCTGGATCACCATAACCCCAAACAGCCTTGACCCTGCCTGTGATTAACAGGTCTGGCACAGCAGCGACGCCAGATGCATCGATGGCGAGTATTTGGTCTAATTCTTCGGGCTTGCAGTCGAACAATATCGAGAAAGCTTCTCTAAACACCTCGTGGCTTGCATAGGCAGCCGGAGTAGCGTAAACTCCTATTGTCTTACCGAACTTCTTGAGGTCGCTCCAGCACGTGACCTGATCCTTTAAATCCTCCGTTACAAACAGCGTATATATCAGCGGGTATTGGTAAACTATGACCGTCATCTCATCGTACCTTTTTGCCGTCGCTTTCGCGGGATCCCATCGTCCAGTCTTCGTGACATACTGGTAAACTATGTTCATAGCTGAATACCCTATATCGCATTTTCCAGCATCCCAAGCAGCGTGACCTGCAGCAGCGCCACCAACAACACTTATCGAGATTGCAAAGTACTCGGGATAGGTTCTCGTGAGTATATCAGCTATTGTAGCGTGAGCTATGTATCCTACAGAGCCTGGATCTGATGTACCGATCACCCAAGAAACCTTCTCTTTAAGCTCAGGCCCTTTTGGTGTTAGAGCCGTATAAGCAGCAACAGCTATGACTATCACGATTACAGCAACGATAGCAGCTAGTATTTTCTTACTAATCTTGGGCATCCCTCCTACCCGTTTAAGTAGTAATAGGTGCCGCTAAAAAAGTTGTATGCTGGTCATCTTACAAGCAAGGCGAAGCCAGAGGGTTCACTCATTAACGATGCTAGGCAGTTTAGTAAAAAGAGGGTTACACTATAATTTAATCTCAGATTACTTCGATTAGCATGTGACTTCACTCTCTCTTCGCTTGATAATGAGGGCTTTTAGCTACATTCTCGCTTGAAGGCTTTCATGAGACCTTAAGTCACGAACGCTTCAGGATAGATCGTAAGCCTTCTTTAGAAGTAATGCATCGTCTTCTATGTTTGGCGACTCGCTTATTATTATTCCCTCAATCGAATAGTCCTTCAAGGCCTTGGCAAGATCAACGTACTTGAAATCAGATTCTTGGATGTTCAAATGCCTTATCTCCCCCTTCTCTCCATACTCTATTCCTGAGAAGTGCATGTGCATGTTCTTCAAGATATCTTTGCCCAGCTCTTTCTCTACATAGTTGAACACTTTCATAAACTCCTCGTAGCTGTTATACTCTCCCCTGCTCCTAGCATGCATGTGTGCGAAGTCTATGCATGGTAGCACTCCTTCAACTTCTTGGCTAAGTCTCACAACCTCTTCTAGGCTACCGAACTCTGCTAGTCCACCAGAGGTTTCAGGTCTAATCCACACGCTTACTCCTTCATCGCTCAAGGTTCTGACTATAACCTTAAGAGCCTCCTTAACCCTCTCGTAGACCAGCTCCGCTGAGTCCTTGCCGTAGTAAGCTGGATGAAATACTATGGACCATCCACCAGCCTTGTAAGCAACTCTTGCTGTCTCAAGTATCCTATTGATACTTGCTTCAACCTTAGCCTTCTCGGGAGAGTTCAGATTTATGTAGTAAGGTGCGTGTGCTGTTAGAACTACTTTAGCAGCTTCGCTAACGCTTCTAACCTTGTAGGCTAAGTCGTCGCTCATCTTGACCCCTCTAACGAACTCAAGCTCCATGGCATTGAGCCCCAATTCTCTAACTCTTAAAACGCCATTAACGCTCGTAGCAGGCTTTGGAGTACTTAGGGGTATACCAGCCGTTCCAAAAAGTAGCCCATTAATTACTTTTTTCAAAACCTCATTACCCTCCACTGGATTTCTTATGTAAAGTGAGCCTTTAACTCTTGTCTTGCTGTTAAGCTTATCCCAAACATTCCAGCCTTCACCGTACGAACATGATTTATGCAGGTAAAACATGTCACCAGACATAATCTTAGCAATAAAGTATGGTGTCTTAGCAGTGACCACAGTCATAATTAAGTTAGAGACCTATTACCAACAGAACTAAAGATTTCGTTAAGGGCTAATGCTAATAGTTGAAGTAGTAGCTTACGTTATCGCTATGACCTTACAAATGCTTTAACCCGAAATGTAGAGAAATGAAGAGGCCCTGATGAGGTGAGCTCATAAGTTTCATGTAACAGGTTCGTCTATTCTATAAGCAAGACCTTGGCATACTGCAACTAAAACGCCCTTAAAGTTCTTAACTACAATCCTATAGAGAGCCGTAGTGTCACCAAGACTTTCCTCAAATGCCTCTGCTACCAGAGTTTCACCTACCTTGACCGGTCTTCGATAACTTATATTTAAGTTGAGGGCAAGAGCTTTCTTGTTATGTGAATTACTTGCTGCTGCAAAGGCTACGTCAGCTAGTGACGCTATTAAGCCTCCATGTGCCATTCCATGAAAGTTCACCATCTCTCCTTTAACTGTTACTGATGCTCTTGAATAACCTTCTTTAACTTCAAGAACCTCTATTCCCAGTAGGTTTGCGTAGGGATCTCGATTAATTTTCTCACGTATCCTTTCGAGAATCCCTTCTCGACTACACAAGACGTAAGCACCAGTATAGTTCATCTCTCTCCTCGCTTATCATTTTTATTAAGAGTCAATGATACTAGTATCAAATCATGTGGTTCTTAGAGTGCCAAGAACTTAGAACGTATGCTTCATGCGAAGGTGAGTGCTAAGAAATGGGAAAGTACACGAAGCAAGCCACTAAGAACTCAATTTAACGTGCTCGTCGTGGGATTATGTTGTAGAGCTTGATAGCCTTCTCTTCCAACTTCTCTATATACGTCTTCTTGAAGCCTATGTACATACCTCCAAGCTTTCCCCCGACCCAGGCATAGGTCTCCTCGCCTATTTTAAGGAGGTCTTCAAGGAATGTGCTCTTAACGATCATGACCCACGAGCTATCCTTAACCATAAAGCCCCCCTTGATCCCAACGATCTTTAGGAACCTCCCACCATGAGGTTTCACGTACTTATTCACATCTGGGTGCTCTATGTCGAGATGAGTAACGCGAGCGAGAGAGTAACCTTTAACGTGCACGTAGACATCTACATCCCTTAAAAGCTCTCCATTAACGTAAACCTGAGCTTCAATCTTTAACTTACCCTCGCCTGGTCCAGTCACAGCATTTCAACCCTTACTTTTCTCTATTAAGAATATGTTGTTTGCTGCTAAAGGATAGCTATCTGATGGAGGTCTTCTTAGAGACGAAAGGGTTGCCATGTACGTAGAACCTCAGTTCTTGAGGAAGATCCCTTGAAACACCTATCCTCCTACTCTTAGCTATCTGACTTGGACCCAATTTTACATACTCTTCAACCCAAAGTCCATGCTCTATTGTGTAAATGGGCTTCTTATGAAAGCTCTTGTCTATCATTAAAGCTCTAGTCAACTTTCCAGGACCATTAGTGAGCATGTAAACGTTCCTGGTACCTGTAATATTCTTCATCACCTCCACGCCCTCGCATGGCTCCAACGCTCTTATGAGCACTGCTCCACCATCACCATCCACATGTGCAACCACGTTTAGGAGCCATTGACCATGAACTCCGTACACGAGCGCATGGCCCACTTCACCATAAAGGGTTTGAGCTAAATCACCCCTAAAACTTCTATAAGCTCTTGAAGCAGGATCCCACCTACCATAGTAAGCCTCAGTTTCAATTATTATCCCAGAAAGCCTGGTTCCTTCATACATTCTGACAAGTTTTTGACCTAAGAGCTCAACAGCTACTACTGCAGGATCTCGACGATAGAAATGCTTACCTACTATTTTGCTTGCATTGCTTGTAGAGCTATACATACACAATTTGATAGTTGTTAGAATTTGAATTAAGCTCTTAAGTTAATGCCCTAGTCTTCATGGCTTAGATGGGCTGAATAACGTGTTAGACATGAGCAGGGGACATTATTTTGGCTCATGCACTATTATTGATGTGGCTATAGCATGTAAGAAAATAGTTTTCTATATGGTGTAAGCATTACTGTTTGCAGCAAAACTAGGAGCTGTAAGCATGGGTAAAAAGATAATCGTGCAAGTACCGCTTCACCCAATATTTCTGCTATCCTTCTTATTCCTAGCTTTTGCGCCACTAATTTGGCTGCTTTTCACACCGAGCGCTCTAGCTTACGCTTTTCAGCCTTTAGGTTTAAATCATTCCATTGGTTACGTCGTAGCTCTCGTAATGGTACTACTGTCGTTAACTTTGAGCTTCGTTAACATAGCTATTGTAGAGATACCACACCAAATTCTCATACCAGATGTGGAGTACATCTCCTTCTTCGGAATATACTATCCAGTTCCAAGGCTTCGACTTGTGACCTCTAAGACCTTGGTTGCTATAAACGTTGGCGGAGCCATCGTGCCGCTTACTATATCACTCTTAATGATCTTCCTCATGTCAACGACCACCAAGGCTCTACAAGCTCTCTTCGTTGAAACGTTAGTTATCTTGCTTGTATCGCTAGTCTCTTACTCTTCTTCTAGGATTGTTCCAGGGTTAGGCATAGTCGCACCTGCCTTCATCCCCCCTTTGACGGCTGCGCTATCGACCATCATACTGTCTAGCTTTATGGGTTTAGTGGAGCTAGCTCCTGCCATAGCATACTCAGGAGCTGTTATTGGAGTGCTCATAGGTGCAGACGTGGTAAACTTAATTAAGCACTTTGATGAACTTAGATCGCCCCTAATTAGTATTGGTGGTGCTGGGACGTTTGATGGCATTTACTTGAGTGGCATAATGGCTCTCTTCTTAACGTTGCTCTTCGCCTAACTTAATCGCATCGCACTTTAAGATCTTGGACTCCAAGCATGTTGAAAGCTTAAAGTTTATGCATCCAGGATCTGGTCCAGTTATGCAACCTGTGTAGGCATATGCTCTTGCTCTACAGCCACCACATACAAATCTGTATTGACACTTTCCACAAGGCTCTTGGAATGCATTTCTGTCTCTCAACTTCAGGAATATAGGAGACTTGCTCCAGAGGTCTTCGAAGCTTTCTTGCCTTAGGTTTCCAACTTTAATTGGCATGAAAACGCAAGGAGTGAGGTCTCCATTGGGCTCTATTGCAGCGTAGATTCTACCAGCTCCACAACCGCCTATGAACTCTGCTAATGCTAAGGTTCCGGGATCAGATCCCATTGCAAAATGTGTTGGAGCCACTGTACAGCCACGACTTTCTTGTAGCGCAACTCTAGCAAGTTGAGGGGCTGTTGACACTACCTCCAGCTTCCTACTCGTGGCAAGCTTGTATATTGTCTTAAGAGCTTCCTCCCTCTCGTCACAGGTTAAGTCCCAGTTAACTATGTCTGATCCTCTACCGGTTGGAATGAAGTTGAAGAATATTACCCTCTTCACTCCAAGATCTTCGCATAGATCCACGATATCCTCTATCTCGTCGTAGTTCATCTTCGTCAAGGTCGTTGCGACACCGGTTACGAGGCCCTCCTCAACGCAGATCCTTATACCTCTAACAGCTCTCTCCCATGCACCTGAAACTCCTCTAAAGCTGTCGTGTCTCCTCGAATTCGAGGAATCCAAGCTTATCTCGACGTAGTTAACCCCCACTTCCTTTAACTTCTTGGCTAGCTCCCTTGTTATCATTGTTCCATTAGTTGCAACAGAGACGTACATTCCTCTTAAAGATGCTTCGCGTGCTACCTTTAAGAAGTCTGGATGAATGAGGGGTTCACCACCTGAAAAAGCTACTGCTGCTACGTACGCTCTATCAAGTTGATCTAGAACCGCAAGTTTTTCGTTCAATGTGAGCTCATCTGGTAGAGACTTTTCGGCTTTTTGATAGCAGTGCTTACACCTCAAGTTGCACATGTTCGTGAAGTTCCAGACCACTAAGAAAGGTGCCGGTAATCTTTGTGGGACGGTAATGCCGTACTCAGCTATTCCCTTAAGAACTAAAGCTAATCCTCGCCTTACGGACGGGTTTTTAACGTACTCTCTAAAAGCATCAGGGTCTGCACGAATAGCCCTACTTGTCATAGATATCATGGATTTAAGGATCAACCCTTCAACTTTACACGAGCTTAGAGGGATTTTAGCGTCACCAGCTATATACTCCAAAACATGCTCCAGCTTGCTTTTACGCCCATGAGGGCACGAAGATGACATGTGGCGTATGAAGGAGCGAGAGAGCGTGTTCCCAAGGATTAATCTGATGACTTGCAGTAAGCTTTTAACGCTCAAGAACGTCTCGCCAATTGAATAGTTGAAGGTCAAACTAAAAACTTTACTACATAACTCTAATAGAAAGCTTTGCAGCCTCCATAGGGATCAAGGTAGGCTTATTAATAAGATGAATTCTCTTAGAGATCATAGATGCTTTGAGATTTCAAGGATGTCATTTAATAAGGCGTAGCCTGTAGGTCTCCTCCCAGCTCCGGGACCTATTATTGTAACGTCGCCTAAAACGTCGGTCTCCATCACCATGGCATTGAGGGGCCCTGATACTCCTGCCAGGATACTCGTTGTTGGTACAGGTGTTAGGTCCACCTTAGCTACGATATCACTTCTTTCCCTTCTCACCTCAACGAGTAGCTTTAGTCTACAGCCCTGCTTGATCGGGCTTAGTACTTCTTCGAGACTTATACCCCTTATCCCTCTCCTCTTCACGTCTTTCAAACTCAAATTTCCATCCATTAACACGTTAGCAAGTATCACGGCTTTTATTGCTGCATCCCATCCATCAACGTCTAGTGTTGGGTCGGCTTCGGCATAACCAAGTTCTTGAGCATTGTGTAGCGCCTCTTCGTAGCTCAATCCCTTCTCCATCTCTGTTAGTATGAAGTTGGTGGTTCCATTCAATATCCCGACGATTCTTCTTACTTCAGCAGCTGCTAAGCAAGACCACTTCAAGTTGAAGGTTGGCGTACCACTCATGACTGTTCCCTCGAACCTTAACTGAGCCCCCTTCACTTTAGCTAAGCTTATGAGCTCCTTGTAGGCCAAAGCTATTGGGCCCTTATTCGTGGTGGCAACATGCTTCCCCAACTTCAATGCCTCTCTTATGTGTGTTAAGCCTGGCTCCCCGGTCTCGATGTTTGTCCACGTGGCCTCGACCACCACGTTTGACGTCGTCTCCCTTATAGCTTCAAGGCTGGTGAGGTCGCGCTTAGCTGGTGAATCGTAATTAGTTAAGGCCTTACCTGAGTTCACAAGTTTTAAAGCCTTTGAAAGGTTTATCCCATCGTCGTTAACTATGGTACCCCACCTTAAGTCGCATATACCTACTGTCTTAACCTCAAGATCGAACCTTGATTTAAGCATGCCCTCCTTCTCTAGGAGAAGCTCGGCAAGTCCCCTTCCAACAATCCCGAAACCAATAAAAAGCAGGTTTAGCCTCTTCATAGGCTCACCGAGAAGTTCAAGCTTAGGTTTATTGATTGTGCTTCTTCATATTTATAATTATATCTTTTTATACCTACTGCTCAGCCAGCGTTCGTCGAACCATGTTAGGTGATAGGTATTGGGCAACACTTTTCTAATTCCATGCCGTAGAACTTATTGGGTGCGTGATGTTTGGTGATTATAAGCTCTAAGTTAGTATACTCTAAGGTCAGAGAAGGCCCTAAGATAGCTAAGTTCTTTGAGATGTTGGAGGACAATTATGAAGTACAATCACTACTTAGAATGGCCAACACCATGGCCGTTACGAGACTATTCTACAATGACCACGGCGTTGTTCACTCCAGGATAGTAAGTGGCTCTGCGTTGGAGATACTGGACATCTTGATGGAGAGGGGAATTAAGCCTACCATAGTTAAGGATGGAGAAGGTGATGTAGAGGACTCCAAGATCGTCACAGTTGGCGGTGCATACCTACATGACATAGGAAACGCTGTTCATAGAGATGAACATCATCTACATGGAGTCTACGTGTCCGATAGGATCTTAAGGAAGCTCTTACTAAAGCTCTATACTGACGATAAACACAAGGCAATTATCGTAAAGCAGGAGATTCTCCATGCGATATTCTCTCACGACGAGAACGTGGTTCCTCTAACGATTGAGGCTGGAGTAGTCAAAGTTGCTGATGGAACCGATATGGCTGAAGGTAGAGCTAGAATACCATACAAGCTTGGTAAGAGCGATATTCACGGGTTCTCTGCCTTAGCAATTAAGAGAGTTGAGATAGATAGAGGTGAGGATAGGCCAGTTAAGATAATCGTGGACATGGATAATGAGGCTGGGATTTTTCAAGTAGAACAAGTCTTGGGTGCTAAGATAAAGAGCTCAGGGATAGCTCATTTAATTGAGGTTCAAGCATTAAGGCGTGGAGAGCAATTAAAGACGTGGAGGACCTCTCAACTCCTTAGCTGAACTATAAAACGTTTCTTCAATAAGACCAATTCTCCTCAAGTACAACCTACAAAGTTAATTGAGAGGTCACTTAGGGTCAGCTGTTCCAGCCTTCACATTACAAGATTAACCTATACCAGCCAAAAGTCTTATCTCTTTAAGAGTGCCATAAGTTGAGGAAAGTTGGTGTTGAGTGTGGATGCACTTGAAGCCATCAAGACTAGGAGAAGCATAAGGAGGTTTAAGAAGGGAAAAGTAGCCCCTAATATATTAAAGGAAGTTCTAGATGCTGGACGATGGGCGCCTTCATCTAGAAATAGCCAACCTTGGAAATTCATATTGATAGTCGACGAGGATTTAAAGAGAAGAATAGCAGATGCTACAACTGCAGGTAAGTTCTTGGCTGAAGCTCCTTTAGGGATAGCAATAACTGTGAATACAAAGTTAACTAGACACCCAGTAGAGGATGGTGCCGCTTCAACCATGAACATTCTCTTAGCTGCACATGCACTTGGTCTCGGTGCTTGTTGGATAGGTAGTTATGGTTCATCTTACGAGGAGGAAGTTAAGAGGTTACTTGGAGTACCGAGTGACTGGATATTGTTATCAATAATAGCTTTAGGGTATCCGGATGAAAAGTCTTACTCAAGTAGAATAGATTTGAGAGAGCTTGTTTACGTAAACAAGTTTGGTTCAAAAGAGGGGTTAGAAGAACTTATTGATTTGAGGTAAGGCTCAACAAACAGTTAGCACAACACGGTGATTGAGCTCTCCATATTAGTACCTTAAACCTTTCATTTTTATCGTGCATTATAACAAATAATTTTAGCAACTAATATTACTTCCACAAAGTGAAAATCTTATAAGTAGACTCATTCTAGTAGCTAAGCGTTCACTTCGAGGTGATTTGGTATGCCCAAGATCGAGCAGTTAATAAACGAATTAGAAACAAAGGAGATTTCAACATTGGAAGATCTTAAGGAAGTTTATGCGAGGACCTATGCCCTTAAGACCATAGCCCTAACGGGGAAAACTCATCAAATATCTATGCCCGACGAGATATTCGCAATGCTTAAAGAATTCACTAAGAGATTGAAGAAGATGGGGGTTAAAGGCAAGATAAACGTCAATGACTTAACAGTGCTACTAGTGTTAATGGGCTACTCGAAAATAAGCAAGATACTTAAGGGATCTGAAGGGGCTCCACAGGGTTAAAATATTAAACAGAGTTGTAACTACAAAAGTATTCGTTGATTGCATTGTTGTTTTCATAGCTCAAATTCAAGCTCATTTTAGATGCTAGCTATTCTAATGATCTCTAAAATGAAGTCTACAACATTTTTCAACGCTTCCTATTATGTAATGAGCTTTTCAAGGATTGAGATGCAGAAATTACCTTTTTCCCTTAAGCCTTCTTGTTCTATGGAGGCACGTCTTGAATAGCTTAAATTCATATTTGGAAGGCTTAGAGGTGTGGCTAGGAGGCTAGTTAATGAGCAGAAAGGTATTCGTTATTGCTCTCGTCTCTCGGGTTCACCCACAAATGCAGCAAACAATAATCCTAAAGAGGATCTTAAAGGCCATGGAGGATTCGGGACTTGAAATAAACATGGTAGCTGAGCCAGTATCATCAATCGAGGAGGTATGGGCTATTAAACATAGGATCCTGGACCTTGATGGACCGTTAGCCGTATTACATCTTACTGGTGGTACATCTAAATCAGCAGTTGAAGTAGCGAAGTGGTGTAACTCCACCATTACACTCATTGCCCACGATGAGAGTAATTCACTTCCATCGAGTTTAGAAGCTCGTTCTCGTATCAGACGTCTAGGACTTGATGTTGAACTAGCAACAATTGATTTAATTAACGGCAAGATCAAGATTAAGAGTGAAGGCCCTGACTTTAAGAAAAGCATGACTATCTTGGGCGAGGTTTCTCCGAGAACCTTTGATGTTACTTGTCCAGCAATCATAGCGCGAAGGTTCAAGGTCAAAGTCAAACACTTAACGCAGGAGGAGCTTGAAAGATATCTTGAAAAGCATAAGCAGGATACCGAGCTTATCCACAAGTTCTTCTCATGGTTTAGAGGCAAGGTTGATGTGCCAATGCGGGAGCTTCAACTAAGCCTGGCTTTGAAGGAAGCTGTAAATGATGTCCTTAAAAGATTTAAATGTGACGTGTTTACCATTGATTGTTTCGAGGTCATAAAGAGAATTAACGTCACTCCTTGCTTAGCCATATCCCTACTTTCTGCAAATGAAATTTTAGGAGTATGCGAAGCCGATGTTCAGGCAGCAGCATGCATGATGACAATAAGGGAGCTCACACAACCATTCATGGGCAACATAGCCGCAGTAGAATCAGAAGACACATTGATATTAGCTCACTGTACTGCACCAATTACACTAGCTTCTAACGAAGGTGATTTGAAGTTAAAGAGCCACTTTGAGACTGGTAAGAGCGTTGCTGTCGACGTACCAATAAGACGAGGAAGAGCGGTCATGATTGGGTGTGATCATCAACTCAAAAATGCCTACGTAGTCGAATGCTATGTCGATAGAAGTCAGCTTGAACTTAAGAACTTGTGCAGAACTCAGGTAACCATTAAGCTCAAGTCCAAGGCATTAGATGTCCTATCTGAGTGGCCTAGTGGGCATGCAGTTCTAGCAGTTCAAGTTGGTTCAACAGAAGTTAAAAGAGCTTTAGCAGAGAGAGGATTTGAAGTTAAGGAGCTCTAGAGATCATCTCCTTCCACAGAAATTTTATGATGTTCCTACCTCCGATGTCTTTTCGTCATGGTGAGCAATTTCCATTTACACCAGGTAATTTGGTCTAAAGTAGGTAATTGTATTGAAATAAAGGGGGATAAAAAAGTTGAAGTCTAGAACTTTTGCTTTGATCTACTTCTTTCTCTCCAACGTTATCTCTATTGTGGAGACGTTTCTGGACTGCTCGCCTTCACCGACTTTCTCTGTCCCTATCTTTACATCAGTTATCTCTACCTGGTTCATGAGGAACCTCGTCTTAACTATCTCAGCTGCATCGACAGCCTTCGATATAGCCCTTCCTCTAGCCTTTATGACGACCTTGTCAGCTCCTTGGTTGAATTGTATTACTGTTGCAAGCACATAATTCATAGTTGGTTTGTTCCCAACAAGGACAACATTCTCTCCAGGTCTTGGTTTGCTCATTTCTTGCTACCTCCGAATCGCTGACCTCGTGGTAGTCTGCTACTTCTGTAGCTGGTCAGTTTTAAACTCTTCGCTTAGGCTTAAATTAACGGAACAAGTCCTCCTCTGGAGACATTACAAGATCCTTAATTGATGCAGACTCGTCTCTTTCATACCTTAGTCCTCTTATGATTGCTGCTGGAACACCTTCATCGGCTTGACCCATTACTAGCTCAGCTGCAGATGCTATCTCATCGACTATGGCTATGAATTTGAACTTGAGGATGTAGCCGAAGAGGTCTCTCTCCCCCCTCCTGTCCCTCAAAGGTTTCATCCCAGCTACGCCTATCGCCACATTCACTTGACCTCTCCTGAAAGCTCTGCCATGAGTGTCACTAATTATGACCGCAATGTCCACTCCCTTCATTTTCTTTACTGTCTCTCTTATCTTAGATGCCTCCTTGTCAGGGTCTAGGGGTAAGGTCACCGCACTTAAACCTCCATCAACGTTGGAGACATCCACTCCAGCATTGGCGCAAACAAAGCCATGTTTGGTTTCGCATATTATGTGCTTGTTCTTAAGCCTGACTATTCTATTGGTTTCTCTAAGTATTATTTCTACAAGCTCTGGAGACTTCTCCAAGATCCTTGATATCTTAACTGCCTCTTCTGATGGCTTCACCTCACTTAGCCTGAATATGTGACCACAAGCTTTCGAAACTATCTTCTGGGAGACGACGAGGATGTCGCCGTCAAGCAGCGGTGTCCCCTGCCTTTCTGCTGCTTCGCATATGAGTTTCGCTATGTCATCTCCAGGTTTGACTGGTACTGGTATGCCTCTTATCGGTATGATCTTCACCTCCATTAGCAAGGCACCTCCTCGTCAACAGTAGCCCTTAGCTTCACATAAAGTTTCGAGCTCCTATTACAATTAATGTAGATATTAAAGCACTTAGCTTTAGCTGACGCAATCAACATCCTGCACAACCTCAAGTACAACTTCACGCTAGCGTACCTACTTAAAGCAGATAGTCTAGAGACGTGAGCATACAGGTCTAGTACAAGACTATCGTTCTCTGAAAGCTCTAGAGGTAATGAAGCTATTTGATTGAACTGTTTAAATATATCTAAAATTTCGATGAAACCATCAACCTCTAATGGCTTGTCAGAGACCACAATCCTCTTACCCTTTGCGATCTCCAGCGACTTCAGTAAGGGTTTGTTGCCGTCGCCAACTACTAGATAAGATCTTCCCACTTTTCTTACCTCGATGCTAAGAAGTTAGAAAAATATGTGATGAAAGAGACATGCACCCACGTGAGTGCATGCTCGTCTCCTACTCCTAGCGTAGGGTTTGTAGGGTTGGTGACAAGTACACTTGAAGCTTCCTTTTTCTTCATCATACTCAACCACGTATATTGTCTCTTCATCTCCGAGACTTTTTCTCCCTCTAACGATCCATGTATTCCTGTCGCATTCATAAACATCATGCACCCTCTTCATGCTCCTCTTGATCCAGGAAGATCCTTTGTTCTCCATTAGCGCTAAGAGCTTCTCTATTATGCGATCGTCTAAGATCTTAGCGTTCATACGAGGCTCTCTATTACGCATCTTCAATCCCTTTGTCGGTTATCAAGTAGCTTGCTATAGCTCCATGAGGTAGAGATGGACTATCTAGGACGGTCATGGTACCTCTAAGCACGCCCCTTTCACTTCTAGTGGTCAGGAAGAATCTGTGAGTCGTAGCGTGAGCTAATGTCGTGCCTCCAACAGGTCTTAGTCTTTCATTTATGCTTACAAATGCTACTGGCACTTCCATTACTGGAGTTGTTACGATCACTATGACCTCATAGAGCCTAGCTATCCTTACAAGCCAGTCAAGCGCATAACCAAGTCTACTCTGCCTTAAAGCTAAAGACTCTCTTCCAGCATACTCAGTTCTAAACCTCGACATCAAAGAGTCCACGATCACTAACTTCACTCCATCCTCCACAGCCCTAACGAGGTCTGAGGTTATCACTTGAAGTAGATGATCCGTGTTTATGACGTCTATGACGTAGATGTTGCTTAACGCGTACTCGGAGTCGAGCCCAAACCTC
Organism: Candidatus Nezhaarchaeota archaeon WYZ-LMO8; assembly: GCA_004347965.1. Taxonomy (GTDB): domain Archaea; phylum Thermoproteota; class Methanomethylicia; order Nezhaarchaeales; family WYZ-LMO8; genus WYZ-LMO8. The sequence goes on along the minus strand of QNVF01000007.1, from coordinate 18,813 downwards.
TCGGCTATGACCTTGACCCTGCTGAGGCTGAAGGTTCCCTCAGTATCCATGAAGTAGCATTTACCTCCAATACCTCCCTTATTGGCTGAGAGCTGAATTGTAACTGATAGCTGTAGACAAAGCTGAGTCTTCCCAGCTCCTGGTTGCCCACACAGTTCGTAGATTGCTCTAGGCCTTAGACCACCATTGAGGAGGAGATCTATGCTCTTGACACCAGTTGTTAATTGCGGTAGAGACTTTTGAGCCAAGTTATCTAAGGCCTTAATAGCCCTTAACGGCATGAAAATGCTTCTAGCGTGAGCTAGAGCTCTCCTTAAAGTCCTCTCATCGACGTCAACTAAGTTGAGGAGCTCATCAACGTTGAAAAGCGATAAGTGCTTAGCTGAGCATATACCAATGCTTCGAAGTTTTTCTGCGGTTTTGGGTCCTATACCCTCTAGGTCCTCAAGCTTCACTTCACCCTTCACCTAGAGACACCTCCGAGCTCTTGAACGAGAAGGTTGATGATCGTTGATGCTCTAAGAGCGAGGGTAAGACGTCGAGCACTTTCATCGACGTCGATCTCTGACGTCATGGACTGGAAGGCCTCTAAAATGGCTTGGAACTCTGGTAGGCTGTAATCCTCAATGAATAAGGTCCTCTCATCCTCTGCTCTTTTAATCTTCAATCTTAACTCTCTCTTCACCCTCCAACCACTACTTGATTTATACAATGTTAATGAGACTGTATAGAGCCCTTTACACGATACTCCCACAACCCAAGTTAATGAGCTACCCCTTCTCTCTATTCTCGTGTCAACCACCCCTCTAACGCTTCAAGCTCCTCTAAAGCGTTGAGCCCTCGAACTGTAATCTTGAGCCAATACTTACCGTCAGCCCCAACAACCTCACTTGCAAGTCCATGGATCAGTAGTGTGTTAACAAGCCTTGAGGCCTCCAACGATGATACGTCGAGCCTATGCATTGCATAAGATATCACGGAGTCTCTCGTCGACGCTCCATCCCTTAAGAAGCTTAAGATATCGTATGCCATCTTAGCTTTATTGCCAAGCTTTGCGTGAAGCATTGATCGAGGAGCTTCCAGAAGAGCTTTCAGCTCCTCTTCCACATGCATCTTCACTGTCTCTTCAAGCGGTATCTCGATGACTCCGCTTGAGGAAATGAGGTTATAGGCGAACCTCTCCTTGCTATTGAGTAGCTTAAGACGTTTTCGGCCAACCATAGCACTAACGTACTTGGCATCTTCAGGAGTTAAAGGTGAGCCGACAATAATCATGTGAGCTCTAGTCCTCAACTCTAGTGGCGTGAACGATGCGCTGCTCGTGCAGGCGATGATTGTCAAAGGTTCGACCTTCATTTTATTAACCAGGTATACGAAATTTCTCCAAGCGGAACCAATGAATTCTCTGAGAACATCGAGGTTGCATAGTACTACGACCCCTTTAAAGCCATTCTTCACCAAATACATTAACATAGCCATGGATAGAATTGAGGCATAGCTTGGTGGCAGCTCAGACATCGAGATTATGGCTTGAAGATCCGTGAGCTCTAATCGATTAGTACACGCAGCTCCAAGTCTACCTCTACACATCGCCTCCACGATCTCTATCAGCTCGATGGAATCTCGGTTTGTTAGTTCGGTTGATTCTATCTCTAATGCGGATAGAACGTCCTCAGCGGTTGGCTCCTTACTGCTTAGATAGGCTCTCATCAGCGCTCTCCTCAAAGCTGAGGTTTGCGCATTGTTCAGACTAAAGGCTCCCTTGAAGATGTCGGCAATGAAATGTGAGTATGCTAGCTTGTCTCCAACGGGTTTAAAGGGGTTGAACGAGGCGTTCAAGCCAAGGCTCAAGTGCCGAAGCCATTGAGGCCCCTCAGCTGTGTAAGGAGATACTACTACTAAATTCACTGAGCCCGCTACTTGACCCAATAAGTGGCAAGTAGCGTTTAAGCTCCAGGCGCCGCTGACCGTTAGCAAATGTACGTTAGAGAGATCGATCCTCAATGTGTCCACCAGCGCATCCGCATCCCCATCAACAATCCACCCAACCTCCACTATGGTGCTCACGCTACAACACCTCTAATAGCTTTTAAGAGGTCATCGAACTCCAATACGTGAACCTCAGACCTCGGCAACCTAGCCTTAATTGCTCCCATGGCTGCTGTAAGCCCCTTAACCACGTCATCTACGACCTCCTTGGCCGTCTCCAGGAAGTCCTTAATCATTGGCTTACGGACCTTGATCATGATCATGAAGCAAGCATCCCCCGACGTTCTCTTAGAAACTATTAAGCTACTCTCGAATCCTGTCTTCACCGTCGCATCGATAGCACTAAGAAGCTCAGCAAGTCGACCTCCACCAAGAGACCTTACCTCTAAGCATCCTAAACCTAGGGCTTCGAGACCGTTCTTCACAACGAGAGCTTGTCCAATACCTTCAACTTCATAAACTTGAATGTCACCAACCGTTGAAACGCTGCTCACGCGCTCCTTCCTCTTCCCTCCTGCCTTAGGCCATTTAAGGCTCTTAACAAGCTTGTAGAGCCATCTCCCAACTTTGTAAGCAATGTAAGCGGCTATAGGTATGAGGAGCCAAGGAAGTATGGTTGATAGCAATAGTAATAATAGCAGAAATAATATTATTCTTAAACTCATCATTCCTCTTCTTAAGAACAAAGTCCCACCTAAGGTCCTTATCATAGGCTCATCGTCTCGACATCAACTTGGCTTCTGATAAACACTCGGATCATCGAGGTGCACTTAGAGGTCCTTGAAACGACATTGCAGAGGTGCACACCCCTACTAGCAACGTCGTGGTGGATCTATGGATCTATACTGCAAAGCTTAAAGATGCCTCTTCTCAGTAATCTTCTATAGCTGTTATGGAAAACGAGAGGGTCAGGATATTAGAAGAGGTAGCGAGGGAGGTAGCTAGTTGTAGAAAGTGTAGGTTATGGTCTTCAAGGATGAAGCCAGTTCCAGGTCAAGGAGACGTATATGCTGACGTCATGCTCGTAGGGGAGGCCCCGGGGTACAATGAGGATGTGGAGGGAAGACCCTTTGTTGGAGCTGCTGGAAAATTTCTAGATAAACTCCTAGAAATGGCTGGTTTTAGGAGAGATGAGGTCTTCATAACCAATATCTTGAAGTGTAGACCTCCAGGTAATAGAGACCCCCTGCCTGATGAAGTTGATGCCTGTACTCCCTACCTTGATAAGCAAGTAGCAGTTATAAAGCCCAAGTTAATTGTGTGTCTCGGCAGATACTCAACAAACTACATACTTCTCAAAGGTGGAGTAAAGACGTATAGGGGGAGAATATCAACTGTTAGAGGTCAAGTATTTAAAATAAACTTCGAAGATCTTAGCCTCCTAGTCGTACCCACCTATCACCCAGCTGCTGGGCTCTATAATCCTAAATTGAAGAATATGCTGATTAATGACTTCATCTTAATAGGTAAGGTTGTAAGGGGCATTCGTGAGAGGGGCGTGGATGTTTAACGCTCAGCTATTAGCTAAACTGTGTATTGAATGTCTCGGGATGATGAAGAAGGGATGAGGAGCTCCTAGTGCTCGAAATCCGCGGGACTGACCACTATGAGGGGGAGTATGCTGTTCATAGCTGGTGGAGGTTTCTTTGGATTCAAGGCTTTGCATGAAGCTTCAAGCTACTCCTTAGTTCTAGTAGCTGACGTTGAGGGTAGATGCCCTGCTAGTAAAGACGTTGACTTAGTAATTCCACTAGATAAGTTAGATAGAGAGCATCTTGGTAAGTTCAAGTCCATCCTTATCGTAGGCAATGCGTCAGATGCTTTAAGCAAAGTGATTCGCTTAGGCTTAAAGCCAGAAATCGTAGTTCCAGCAATTCCAAGACATTTTGCTGCTGACTTCTTGAAACGTGAGCTTGAGATGCGAAGACTTAAGGTGATCCCTTCACCTGATGGCATCAAGAAAGCTTTAAAGCTATTCCCAAAAGAATTGATCCTTAACTTAGATTTTGAGAGCTCAACATTCACGTTTAGCTGTATGCCTTCATGGTCTCGATGCATAGTCCCATGTAATCAACCGGGCGTTTGTCCGGTTACTGGTCGATTAAAGCTTAAGCCCATCACAAAAATGGCTGAAGAGATCCTATGCTTCACTGACCTAGCTTTAGTGTTAGAGAGTAGGAAGACAGGAAACTTTGCTGGTGGATTCGACTTTGAGACTCTATGAAACTTCATACACGAAGTTGAGACTAGTGTTGATGGAAGAGACGTTAGCATAGCCCTAACAACTGCATGTAAGTGTCACGGTGTAGCAAGCTTCTTTAAAGTCACGTCGTGATTGTTAGGATCTTCGATTCTTAACTTATTAATTCGACTAAAAATTATTCTTTGTGATCTTCAGTCATCAAGCAATCTTAATTAAGTTCTCTTCTGCTATTCGATATTAGGTTGTTAACTTGAGTGAGGAAGGAGAAAGAACTAAGGTTGAGGACATGGCATGCGACTTTGGCGTCCTAAGTAACCCAACGAGACTCAAGCTTTTAGTGAGGATTCACGAAAAGGGTCCTTGCACGCTAAAAGATCTTGTAGACGAAGTTCAGCGTGACGAAAGTACTGTTAAGAGACACTTAAAGGAGCTCATAGACCATGGCTTTATAGCTAGGACCAACCATAAGAAGCCCAAGTATTGCATAACCGATAAGGGGATTTTAGCGATAACGTTCTTGAAAGTTAAGACCGAGCCTGCCAACATCAATAGCTCCATGGAGCGTGAGAAGACCGAAGTGAGGGTTCGTGCTAGGGGGTCTATCTTAAATCTCACTTACATCGTTAGGAGGGCTGGTTTCAAGAGAATCATCTTGTACTCGCTATCAATTGGCTGCATAGCCTTAGGCCTGCTGGGGCTCATAGCTACGAATGTTGAGATACTGTTTAGAGTCTTTTGGCTAATACTTTGGCTTGTAGCAGCTTACATATTCAAGATTCTCGCGTCTTAGGTTTAGACTTCCTCACCTAATATCCTCAATAACTTTCTTGATCCTCTCTAACCCAAGCTCTATGTTAGCTAAGGAGGTAGCATAGCAGAACCTTAAGTACCCTTCACCATTAGGTCCAAAGGCTGAACCTGGAACTGTTGCCACAGCTGCTTTCTCCAATATGAGCTCTGCTAGGTCTGTTGACTTTAACCCTAGCTCCTTCACGTTAGCGAAGATATAAAATGCACCTTTAGGTAACTTCGCCTTAAACCCGGTTATCTTGTTTATCCTCTCGACCATGAAACGCCTCCGCTTATCGTACTCCCTAACCATCTCATCTATGAATGTCTTTACCTTAGGATTCTTTAAGCCCTCAAGCACAGCCATCTGAGAAATGCTTGGAGCATTAACTACCGTGTACTGTTGTAGCTTTATCATCTCGTTTATTAACCTTCTACTCGCAGCTACATAGCCTATCCTCCAACCGCACATGGCAAAGGTCTTAGAGAAGGAGTTGACTGTAATCGCTAAATCCTCCATGCCGGGTATCGATGCTATACTGTAGTGCTTAGCTCCATCGTAGACTAACTTCTCGTAAACCTCATCCGAGATGACGTATATCCCGTTATCCATAGCTACCTCAGCTATTCCCTTGATGTCACTGAACTCTAAGACTGCTCCTGTAGGGTTATGAGGGCTGTTTAGAAATATGCACTTCGTGTTTTTTGTCACTAGCTCATTCACTTTCTCCGGAGTCATCCTGAAATCTTCTTCCTCGATGAGGGGTACCCTTACTGACTTACCGCCGGCCATGTTTACTATCGCCTCATATATCACAAAGCCAGGATCGGGAATCAGAACCTCGTCGCCCGGTTCAATCAGCGTTAGAGCAGATAGTAAAAGGCCGGTTGAGGCCCCGGTAGTAACTATTATGTTTTCAGCTGTAACGTCAATTCCGTTTTCGACTTTAAGCTTCTTAGCTATTGCCTCTCTAAGCTCGGGGTAGCCAGCATTTGGTGTATAGTGTGTGTAACCGAGATCTATAGCTCTCTTACCTGCTTCTCTAACGCATAGAGGGGTTTCAAGGTCTGGCTCTCCTATCCCAAAGTTTATTACGCCCGACATCTTCTGAGCTAAGTCAAAAAGTCTTCTAATGCCCGAGGGGGTTATGGCCTTAGTTCTAAAGCTAAGCTCTTTAAGTCTCTTCAACGTACGACCCTCGCTTAGGGTTTCGCAAGAAGAAGGAGACCTAGTTAATTAAATCTATCTCAAGTTCGTAACGCTAAGTCTAAATTATGGGCTTTAAATAGTCTTGGCCTCGTGCCTCTGGCGAGCCTATCAAAAGCCTGTAGTGATCGAGCTTGCCCCTATGATAGACAGCCTCCACCTTACCTTTAGCTTCGAACATCTCACCCTCATTCACGACCCCCACGTAGAGCCCCTCATAACTACACAGCTCTGTTAAACCTTCAACTTTTACTCCGCACAAGCTTTTAACCTCGCTTACTAACCATCTTGACGGCATGAACATGGACTCTGAGGAGTCAACTATGATTCCCCTGATGATAGCTAGTCCTATGGGCTTGTACGTGAACTCACCAAAAACCTCTTCCACTTCATCATCCCTCTTTACTGGATGAATTGAGAACTCCTTTCCCTTAAAGAAGCCCCTATTCCACTTCCTTGAACATATGACCTCCACATCATTTCTAGAGAGGTAAAAGAGTCTCTGTCTCCTCTCCATTAACTCTTCGAGTCGATCTTTGGGTAACCTCTCTATCCTCTTCTTAGGTTCCTCGTAAAGTTTGAGGAGAGCTTCTTTAACCTTCATAGCACCATCTCTACCGTAAACTATGAGATCTATGTCGGAGAATGGTTGGTGAATATCTATCAGTAGAGAGCCCGTTATGCCTAAGTCGTTGATCGATATGCCAGCTTCATCAGCTATTACTTGAGCTAAATCAATAGCTATTGCCTCTAAATTATCTTTGGGCTTCTCAAACATCTCTTGCAGTCTGCGTTCGGGGCAGTAGTGTTTAAGTAACTTACTTAAGGGTATGGCGGACATTTCTATTCCAAGTTCATCGAAGAAGGTGACGTAGTGGGGATAGTGCTGCTTCAAGTAGCTTATAGTATCGAGGAGCATGGGCACCGTGTAATATGGAAGAGCTCTCTTAAACCTCTTCTCCCTCCCCCACTTGCCCTCAGGGCTTGGAACATACTTCAGGTAAGCTATTACGTGGCTTGTTGGGTGGACATTGCCAATGACCGTAAAGAACAGCCCTTCAACCGTCTCCACGTAGTCTCTATCTCTAAAGGAGCGCATTGCGATCTCCATTAATTACTCAATGCTTAAGGTAATAAACCTAAATTTGTATATCCACATAGCCAAAGAAGTGCATAGCATAAGAGCAAGTTTTTCAAGTTAATTACTGACTTTCTTCCTGAGGAGATTACATGACGCTAAGAGAGCTCTTGAAGAGGGTTGCTGAGGGCTCCATGAGCATTGAGGAGGCTGAACAGCAATTAAGGTTGCTAGCACTTGAAGAAATCGCCAACGTCTTGAAGCTAGATGTTGGAAGAGAACTTCGTAAAAGCGTTCCTGAAATAATTTTTAGCGAGCATAAGAGCCTAAATCAATTAGAGCAAGCTATACGAGTGCTTTTGAGGGTTCGTGGAAGAGCAATAGCATCTAGGTTGAGAGAGGACCAGCTTGAAGTATTGAAGAAGTTTGAGCAAGAGTACAATGTTACTTTAAGTACATCACGTAGAGTAGCTGTTGTAAAGAGGAGAGACTACAAGACCATCAAGAGTGGCGGAATAGTTGGAATAGTTACTGCTGGTACGGCTGACGTCTCCATAGCTGACGAAGTGAAGCTGATAACCGAAGAACTTGGCTGCGACGCAATTACCATCTACGATGTGGGAGTAGCTGGTCTTCACAGAACAATCGATGCTGCTAAGAAGCTTTTGGAGGAGGACGTTGACGTTGTTGTTGCAATAGCAGGTATGGAGGGTGCTCTACCATCAATCTTAGCTTCAATCTTGGATGTCCCGGTGATAGGTCTCCCGACGTCGATTGGCTATGGTTTAGGTGGGAAGGGGGTTACGGCGCTCTTATGCATGCTTCAATCTTGCTCTCCTGGTTTACTAGTAGTAAACATAGATAACAGCGTGGGAGCAGCCGTCGCAGCAGCTCTGATAGCCAATAGGGTTGCTAAGTTTAGGAGGATGAACAAATGAAGATGTTGATAATAGACCCAAGATTGGCTGGAATATCGGGGGACATGTTGTTATCAGCTTTAGTTGACATGTCTGGAGAGACCGATCCTCTACATCGATTAGCGTCAATAATCGAGAGGGAGGTCGATTACTGTGAGGAGGTTGAACTTGAAATCCACGATGTTCATAGAAGAGGAATTAGAGCAAAGAGAGTTGAGCTTAAGGTTAAGGAGAGACTTGAGAACATCACTCCCAGCAAGTTTAAGTACAATGTTGAGAAGGTCTTGGGGGCGCTAGATCTATCCGATGAGGCTAAGAGCTTCTCTAGGAAAGTTGTTGAAGAAATTTGTGAGGCTGAAGCAAGGGTTCATGTGGGGCACGATCTACTTGAAGTGGCATCAGTAGATACAATCTTCGATGTTGTAGGTGTCGCTCTACTATTAGATAAGCTGAAACTCTTCAACTCTGAGATCTACACAACTCCACCAGCCCTGGGCTCAGGATTTATTGAGACATGTCATGGCGTTCTTCCAGTTCCAGCACCAGTTACTCTAGAAATCCTACGTAAGCATAACTTCACTTACTCCAATATTTCAATAGATCAGGAGCTTACAACGCCGACAGGCGCAGCTTTGCTCGTCAATTTAGCTAAAAAGGCTATCGACTTCTATCCACCAATGAAGGTTAGTAGGGTTGGTTATGGAGCCGGATCAAAGGACCCCCCATTAATACCTAATGTGCTTAGAGTGGTTTTAGGAGAGAGCTCAAGCTTGAAAGCCACGGATAGAATCGTGGTCCTTGAGACAACAGTCGATGACGTTGCTGGAGAAGTTCTAGGCAATGTCATTGAAAGGCTAGTTGAGCTTGGAGCCCTCGACGTTACGATTCTTCAAGGTATTGGAAAGAAAGGTAGACCAGTATGCATTGTTAAAGTGCTAACCAAACTTGAAAACCATGCCGAGCTAGCTGAAGCATTGATCGATGAACTTGGAACATTAGGCGTTAGAGTCCTTGAAGTCCCTAGAATCGTAGTTGAGCGAGTTCAAAAACGCGTTGAGGTTGAAGTTCAAGGGAGAAGGTTCGAAATCCTGGTTAAGGAGTCTAAAACGCCAGGCAACAAATTATTGAGAATTAAGCCTGAGTACGAGGACCTCAAGAGAATATCGAGAGAGCTTGGAATGCCACTAAGAAGGGTTTTAGATATCGTCCAAAAAGAGCTTTGGAGGCGAGGAGAAGGCTCTACCTAAACTCTTACCTTTACAAATGATGTCTCATTGACGTACAACCATCGAATTAACCTCGAGATTCTGTGGAGTATCTCTCTATTGTTATCATGTGATTCGCTACACTTCAACGCATGTACTTTGGCCCTCATCGATTTATTGATGAGACCTTCACTTCGAACCCCGAATCTTCGATGCTCATGTACCTCATAATTTCTACTACGTAGTTTAATCCACGTCATGCTGCTCTAAGCTCTAATGACCTCTGCGAACAATCATATCACTTCTGCTCTTGAGGTTCAACTATGAGTCTTGGACCTTCTTTGCCTATTATCCTCACCATAGAGCCCTTAGAGACCTTCCTCGTAGCCTTTGCCATCCAAAGCTCTCCATGAAAACGCACAAAGCCGATACCTCCTTCCTCTATATCATCTAGAGCTTCAGCTATTTCACCAACTATTGCTCCTATGCTTGGCTTTCTTCTTCTAACCTTAATGACCTTGTAAGCCACGAAGGCTGCAAAGACCGTTATGGGAGTTATCGTAGCAACTATGGTCCACATAAATGATGTCATCCATTCTGGGCTTACTGCCCACTTAGCAGGTTCAAGAGTTATCATAAGCAATCCTCCTAACACAATAGATATTATACCTGATACACCGAAGAGACCAAAACCGGGCGTTAAAGCTTCTATGAGTAAGAGTATCAGCCCTAAGGCTATGAGTGCTAGGGATCCTAGGTTTAGAGGTGTAGCTCCCAACCCAATTATGCCAAGAATAGTCATTATTGCACCTATGATGGCCGAAGGATAGATGGCCGAGGCAAGCCCAAATATTAAGGCCAATACCCCGACGGTCATTAGTATGTAAGCAATCTGTGGGTCCGATATTGCGCTTAATAAAGCAACCCTTAGAGAGGGGCTGTACTCAACTAATTCTGCGCTACTTGTTTCTAGCGTTACTAGCCCAGCTATCGTGCTCACTTTCATACCATGTACCATACTTAGGAGTTCTCTCAAGCCGTCAACCGGCGGTACATCAACTACTCCAAGCTCGTAAGCCTTGTCAGCTCCTAGGTTAAGGTTCTCAGTTACGAACCTGATTGCAACATCAACGTTCCTACCACGCTCCTTGGCCTTCTGCTCCATTAATGTCATTAAAGCATTGATTATCTTCGTATCGTTGATAAGTTGACCAGTGAAATCAACCGGCTGGCAAGAGCCTATAATCGTGTAGGGTGCCATGGCTGCTAGATGCGAGCCTATTAGTATGTAGGTTCCAGCGGACCAAGCTCTAGCACCTCTAGGATAAACATAAGCTATGACTGGTATGGGAGATAATTCTATGCTATCCAGAATCTTAATGGTGGAATCAAGAAGTCCTCCTGGAGTGTTTAATAGCAATACAATAGCTGATGCCCTCGCATCGATAGCAGCTTTAATGCCCTCTTCAACGTATATAGCAGTAGCTGGGGTTATGGTTCCCTCAATCCTCAAAACGTAGGCTATTGAGCCATGTCCACTCAACATCATAGGATATGGTGTCAAAAAGTTCAACACCAAAAGTACTGAAAAAATTAGGAGGGGGCTTAGATTCCTAAGCCCCGGTAGTTCATTCACCTTTTCCTCTCTCCCTCTCCTTAATGCTTGATGCTAAACCTATTATCGTTCCCATTTCACCTAGTGATTGAGGAGCTATTATTATCAGGTTCCTTTCTCTAGCTATGTCGAGGAGGGTTTGAAGCTCCCTAAGTCTGAGAGCCACGGGTTGCTCTTGATATGCTTTAGCTGCTTCAGCCATTATCTTAGAAGCCTGATATTCACCCTCGGCAACTATTATTCTGGATCTTCTTTCTCTCTCAGCCTCTGCTTGCTTAGCCATGGCCCTCAACATGCTTTCAGGAAGGCTTACGTCCTTTATTGAGACCGCCGTAACCTTAATGCCCCATGGATCAGTAAGTATGTCCAGCGTCTGAGTTAGCTTCCTATTCAGCTCTTCTCTCTTAGCAAGCAGCTCGTCAAGCTCTGATTGTCCAAGTATGTCTCTTAAAACGGTCTGTCCAAGGAGACTTGTCGCATATATGTAGTTTTCGACTGCTGTTACTGCCTTTACTGGATCAAATACCCTGTAGTATATAACTGCATCAACGTCAACTGTAACGTTGTCTTTTGTGACTATCCTCTGCTTAGGGACATCTATGGTCACAACCCTCAAATCTACCTTTACGAACCTGTCAACTATTGGTATCCTAAAGAAGAGACCTGGGCCCTTAGCTCCAAGAAGCCTTCCAAGCCTGAATATAACTGCTCTCTCGTACTCATAAACCATCTTTATCGATGATGCTAAGATTATGATTGCCACGATAACTAAGAAGAATATAGTAATAGCTTGCAATGGCAAGAGCCCTACTTGCTCGATAGGCCAGATCAGCATGGGTTCTACCCCTCATTAAACTTTCAAAGTTTAAATGATATAAAGGTAGTGATTCACTTCAGTAGATAACTTGAGGTCGCTTGCTGCTAAAGAGGTTAATGCTTGTCTTTACCATCAAGACCCAGACTAGAATTTTATCTCAGTACTATTAAGCGTACACAGTCTAAGAAAAATATTTTACATAAACTATGCGGGCATCACCTCTCCTTTATCTCTCTTAATCTACTTACTATGTTCCTGTGAAGCTCCATCGTGCATGCAGCTATTATGGTCGATCTAGCTTTAGGGTCTAGCTTGCAGTTTAACATGTTCCCATAAGCGTCAGTTACAACCCCACCAGCCTCCTTAAGAATGAATGTCGAAGCAGCAAAGTCTGGTGCCCTTAGAAAACCTCTTAAATCAATGAAGGCATCAGAGGTTCCCGAAGCTATGAAGCATATTTCAAGAGCATCTGAACCTATCAGCCTCACATGCCTTGCCTTCTCAATGATCTCTGCAATTCTAGATACATAGCCATTTATTTGTCCTCTAACGTTTAGTTCGAAAGCAATGAGGGCTTCCTCCACCTTACTTATGTTGCGAGGCTTTATCTTCGAGTTATTCATGTAGGCTCCTAAGCCTTTCTCAGCATAATAGAGGTCACCAGTCACGAGGTTAATGACCCCTGCAGCGACAACGTCCTCCAAGCATCCTCCTTTAGCTATCGCTATTGCTGTGCTGCAAGCAGGATAACCCCTTAAAGCATTCGTGCTTCCATCTAATGGGTCGACTACCACTACGTACTCTCCTTTCCCACATTCTTTAACCCCACTTTCTTCACTTACTAGGGTGAAGTCTCCTAGATCTTTGGTTACGGATTCCACTATCACCTTTTCAAGTTCAAAGTCTAGAAGTCTCATAACGTCACCGCCAGCACCAATACCGAGCTCCTTGTAAGCCTCATCAGATCCTTTAAGTTCTGCAAAACGAGTCTTAGCAGACATTAAAGCCTCGACTATGACGTTTCTGAGCAATTAATTACACCGACAATAAGTGACTAAGTATTGCATTAAAACTCTTCCCTAAGGTCCCAGGTAAATGCTTTGGCAAAGGCATGAGCTTAATTGCTAATAAATCGTAAACTTAGATTTACACATCAATCTTTGAGGGTTGACGTATGCTGTGGTGTTGATAAAATCTTATTCGCTCAGAGGATTGAAGTTATTTAGCTTAAGTAATGCCTTAAGGAGGTTAATGAAGATGCATAACAATGGTACAAAGTGCGTTTTCTGCAAAATCATAGCTGGTACTGAAAGGACAGTAAAGGTGTATGAGGATGACCTATGCATCGCCATTATGGACATAGCTCCAGTAAACAGAGGACACTTACTAGTTATACCTAAAAAACACTATGAAACTGTACTCGAAATGCCTTTCAAGGAAGCAGCCCACATCTTTGGCGTAGCATGTCTTATAGCCAAAGCAGTCAAGAAGGCTCTTGGAGCTGAAGGGGTAAACATACTTCAAAACAATGGTAGAGCAGCCTGGCAACACGTTTTCCATGTCCATGTGCACGTGATACCTAGATGGGTTGGCGACGAAATTTACGTATACTGGCCAGCGAAGTTAAGTAACCTCGACGAGCTCGAAAACGTGGCAATAAGCATTAGAAGATCCCTAAACATGATTAAGGGTGAAGTTGATAGCAAATAGATATTGAAGCTTGCTAAATCTTGAAGCCCTATAGCCTTCACTACGTTCTCTAGCCCTTCTAAGGGGGTTAATCAGCTCACTTTGTACTATCTTTACAACAACAAAAATGAAGAAGAAAGTTTAGGTTTCTTCTCCTTCCTCCTCTTCTTCTGGTTCCGGTAATGGCTTATAAAGCTCCGCTTTATCAAGTGCAATTTCATTCATTATTTCACTAGACACTAATATGGGTGCATTGGCTATAGAAGCTAAAGTTACTATGTCACCCGTCCTACCTTCTATTTCTTTAAGACCTTCACTAGTCTCTAGAGCTATCTTTGTTAGAAATCTTGGACCACTCATACCGTAAATAATCGCCCTCTTAACTTTTACGTGTAGCTGATTTAGAACGTCTAGCATAAAGCCGTGGATTGTTTGTATTGATTCTCTATCAAGCATACACTTAATGCTCATGGCCTGAGCCCCGTCCATTGCTAGAAGTAAAACTCTCTCTTGAGAATCTTCTAAGAAGGCTACAGGTATGGGTCCTTGAGGAGTTGTGGTCATCGCTATTCCAGTAACTTTGACCTCTATTAAGTCCTCACCTGAAGTATTCATTACTTCTCTTGGGAGAGCGTAGCGCACAAATACTTAAATTTATCTCGGTGAAGTAGAGTCTCATCGATCCTCAGCATGTGAGAATAAATCAAAGCACTGATAGCGAAAGCGGTTATCATGTCTTGAGGATATGGATTAAAGGGTTAAAAATCTCGGAGGCGCTTGGCTTCTCCCACTAATTAATCTAAATTAATAAAAACAGTACTCATCATCGACATTACTTCAAAATGTGTATCGTTAGTGTGTTTCAAAATAAGATTATGTCTCTTTAAGCTTTACTATAGAAAGACCTCTTAAGTTAGGCATTAACTAGGATGCTCTCATAAGCTTTTCTTTAATGATCCCAACTATTACTGGCAGGACTTCACCAGCTTTTGCATGAATCACTACATCAGCGCTATCATCTAACGGTGTTGGCTCCATGTTTATTATCGCAAGCTTTGCCCCTCTCTGCTTCGCAATAGCTGGCATATATGCAGCTGGGTACACTTGTAATGATGTTCCTATAACCAACATCAAGTCGCATGTTCTGCTCTCACAAAGAGCTTTCTCGATCGCTTCTTTTGGTAAAGGCTCATTGAATAGTATGACGTTTGCCTTTAAGATTCCTCCACAGCTTTTACACATCGGAAGGTAGTAATTCCTCTTGGCCATCTTTAGGGCCTCATCCATGGGCACGATAGTACTGCAGTTCATACATATGGCTTCCCTCATGTTACCGTGCAGCTCTATTACGTTTTTAGACCCAGCTTTAAAGTGGAGACCATCGACGTTTTGAGTTATTATTGAGCTAAGTTTGCCAATTTTCTCAAGCTCAGCTAAGGCGTAGTGTGCTTTATTTGGTTGAGCCTTCATCAAGCTCTCGAATCTTTCAGCTATGAAGTACCAAAAAACTTCTGGAAACATCCTAAAGGATTGTATGGTTACAAGTCTAGGATCTATTTTCTTCCACAGCCCTTCAGGACCCCTGAAATCAGGTATACCACTTTCAGTTGATATTCCAGCCCCAGTTAATGCTACAGTTTTCTTAGATTCAATAATCATCTCCGCTACATAACGTACACTGCTTTCGAAGACCACTTTAGCAACCCAAAAAAATGTGAAGACCGGAGAGATTTTTAACTTGTTCCCTCAACTTCTTTTGAACTGCATGTATCCGACTCTCTACATTAATTGCAGGATCAATGAGGAGTTATGCGGCAAGTGCTGTTACGACACCAAAATGCCTCTTACAAAGAGAGACGTAGAGAGAATTAAGAAGATTGGCTATCCTGAAGAGTACTTTGTTGATCGTCGAGGTCGAATACCGAGGTTGAAGAACATGAAGGGGCACTGCGTCTTCCTTGACCCAAGAACTAATGCTTGTATTATTTATCCAGATAGACCTGAGGGTTGCCGCTTATACCCACTTATATATGATGAAGAGAAAGATAGCATTGTGGTCGATCCATTATGTCCAAAAGCCCACGTAGTACCTCATAAGCTCATCATAGAGCTTAGTAGTGCACTTTTGAGCTTGATAGACAGGTTAAGAAATGAGTATTTGAGGAGTCGATAAGATACGTCTTAGCGTTTAGCCAAGAAATGATGGAACATGCAATTGAATATCGGAGAATAATTACTTGGCTTAAAGTTAAAAAGCTAGGCTACAGGCTAAGTCTTTGCAAGTGATTATCGACGTCTAGTCTTCCATCTCTATCTGATGCATCGCACGAATTACGGCAACTGAGTTCAAGCAACCATAACTTTTTAGCCGATGAGTACGTAGCTGTGAAGCTTGATTTCTTATTCGTCAGTAACTTTTTGAATTAAAGGCCGTAGATATAACTCTACAATTAACGACCATACCCCCATAAGCGATGCCTTGCTAGATCATAAGCTATTCGTTCTAAGCTTTTACCCCTGATCTTAAGTTATTCAAGTTCTTTCTAATAGTTATGTTTCCAATGGGGCTTGAACATTCCCCAGACGTAGAGAGATCCTCGTAACTCATGAACTACCTATGACTTGATATAAGGAGTTTATATTAGCCGTAACTTAGAGCTGATGTCGGAGGGACATTCAATTGTATATAGGTTCATGTCGTGACCCTCTCGTCATCCCGATATGTGATGACCCGACAATTAAAGGGTTACGTGGAGAAAACTTCTTAGCTCAAGCTAACGCTTATGTACCTTATCATGTCGGCAACGTTTTCGCACCTATCAACAGAGTTCTCTATTTCATCTACTATCTCTTTGACTATTGTGCACCATTTAGGTCCCTTCTCATCGCACCTTAAGAATATGTACTCTAAGAGCGAGGTTCTTAAATCATCGACTTCCTCCTCTACTCGCTCTATCGCATCGGCTGTGCTCAATGCCTTCTGAGGACTTTCAGCTAACTCCTTAAATGCTCGATTTATCAGGTTCATGGCCTCATGAAGTTTAGACGCCATGTTCAAAAGACTTGATGTAATCTCTTTGTCTAAGATAATCCCTATCTGTATAGCTATCAGTAATCTTCTAGCCGCAGCTTTAGAGTAGTCAGCTACATCGTCTAACCTTAGCGTGAGTCTCATTATGAAGTCTCTGTCAAGCGGTAATAGGGTAGCCCTTGATAAATCGTATATTAACCCCCTCTTAATCTCATCAGCCTCTCTTTCTGCTTTAAACACCTTAGAAAAAATCGAAGCTACTTCATTAAGTCGCCCTTCATCTATAGCTTTAAGTACTGAAACGAGACCTTCAACAACATTTGACACTTTAGTTCCATGCTCCATGCACTTCGACATTATGCCTTTTTCGATTCTCTTAGACGCCCATATCCAAGTAACCAAAAAGTTCACCACACTTATTGAGACTTTACTACACTTAACCCAAAATATATTTTTATTTTAAATAAGCTGTACGATTACATGGAAACTCGAACTACAAGATATAGGCATGAAGCTATCCCGATAGTCATTGGAACAGTTAAAAGCCATGAGATTATGATGGCAGCCACAACCTTAAAGTTTAGCCCTCTTAAACTCTTAGCTCTTGCTATACCAACACCTATTATCGATGAGACACTTACGTGAGTTGTCGAGATTGGCATTCCGAAGCCCCATATCATGTAAGGTATTGTGGTGAAAAGCCAGACTGTTAGTGCCAATGAGAAGCCTGCTGCAGCTCCGCTTGGACGATCCAGCCTAGTTACCCTAAAAGCCGTTGTTCTTATAACCCTATACCCTAACGTAAAGCCACCTATAGCTATAAAAACACCTCCAAGTGCAGAGAGCATGAACATTGCTTCCTCTGTTGGTAGTCCAAGGTATTCTTGTGTTACTGCAAGGTATACTCCGGTAGCATTAGCAACGTCATTTGCACCAAACGCATAAGCAGCAAAAGCTACTGACACTACGTGAAGGATTAAGAAGAGTTTCTCAGAATCATACCTCCTAGCTCTCAAAAACCTTTCAAGCTTAACGAAGAGGGAGTAAAAGATAACCACTAAACTTATGGCTACAACTGGTGACGTAATCCAGCTTAGCAATATTCTTATCATAACGCTCCAATTGATGTCATCAAATCTTATCAACCCCCTTAGAGCGTAAGCCAAGCCCACTCCTATTACAGCTCCAGTTATGCTTTGTGAAGTAGAAATGGGTAAGCCGAGAAGAGTGGCAGTAAGCACCCATGCTCCAGCAGCTACAACTGCTATTAAAGCAGCTATGATGTCTATCTTCGGAACTATTCCTGCTCCTAAAGTCTTGATTACACATCTTCCTTGAACTAAAGCTCCTGTCATGGTGAAGAGTGAGAATAGGAAGAGTGCTCTCTTCAAAGTTAAGGTACCTGCACCAACAGCCTGATCTACTGGGTTTGCAGCATCATTGGCCCCTATGCAGAAAGCCATGAAGGCTGAGGCCGCTAATCCAGCTATGTAGAGTGCTATCTCTATCATTTCACTCTCTTTCTCTTGAGCCTCGCTTTATAACACTTACTTAGAATGTTGTTACCAGCGGTGTTCTACAATGGAGGTATAAACGACGTGAACTATCTAATAGTTTAAGAGCCTTACCAAAAGATATACGGGTTAATTGTATAGTAATAGTAAGTGATATCTAAGTGGTATCGAGAAAAATTAAGAGGTAGATGAGAATTATGGGCGAGGAGCGAGTAAAGTTTGGACAACTTTTACCGATCCCCGTATCTCCTATTGATGCGTTAATTAGAATTGGGGTGAGAACGGAAAAAGCAGGGTTTGACTCCATATGGGCTGCTGACCACTTATTAATGATACCAACGGGCATAGTTCCAAACGTATGGCCGATCCTCAGTGTAATAGCTTCTCAAACCGAAAAGATAGAGTTAGGAACTTGCGTATCAGACCCTCATAGAATACATCCAGCAGTCTTTGCTCAACTAGTGGCAACCATTGACCAGATATCGCAAGGAAGAATAATAGTAGGTCTAGGAGCGGGTGAGGTCATGAATCTCAATCAGTTCGGCATAACGTGGGACAAACCGCTCTCAAGAATGATGGAGTTCACAAAGATCATTCGAGAGCTTTGGCTAAAGGATAGGCTTGACTATCAAGGAAAGTTCTGGCACCTTAAAGACGCTTTTCTTCAAATAAAACCAAAGAGAAAACCTGTACCAATATACTTCGGAGCCAACTCACCGAAAACAAGAGAAATGACGGCAAAGTTCGCGGATGGTTGGT
>QNVF01000069.1 GCA_004347965.1 Candidatus Nezhaarchaeota archaeon WYZ-LMO8 | reverse complement strand
CTGCTGAGATTTGTGCATTGTGCAATGTAATTCTTAAACAAACTCTTAAATAGTAATGACCAATAATCAATTATACGTAGCTCTTCTAAGCAGCAATGAATTTATGGTGATGTAGATGAAACCATCAAATACTTTACATAGTGACTGTACCAATTCGCCCATTGACGAACTTCTCTCGCTGCTAGAGAAAGTGGGATCTGAAGATCCTGACCCTCGGACAGGAAGATTATTCGCTTACGTCTATGAAGCTGGTGATGAGAACTTAAGGAGAATTGCATTGAAAGCTCTCACACAGTTCGCTGAGAAGAACCTACTGGATTTCACAGTCTTCAAAAGTGCAATCTTCTTTGAAAGAGAAGTTATCGGCTTCGCTAAAAGGTTAATGCATGGTGATACTGACGTTGTGGGCTCCTTCACCTTTGGAGGTACTGAGAGCATAATGTTGGCAGTGAAGGCTGCTAGAGACCACTACAAGAAGAGGGAGGGAGCAGCAACCGTACCTAAAATCTTAGCTCCATTGACAATTCACCCTGCCTTCTTAAAAGCAGCTGATTACCTAGGCTTAAAGGTCGTAAGGCTCCCGATAAAAGATGCCAAAGCTGACGTCAATGCCTTCGCGGAAGCAATTGACAAAGAAACCGCACTGATTGCTCTTTCAGCCCCAAACTGGCCCTTCGGAACCATTGATCCAGTAGAAGAAATAGCTGAGATAGCTTTAGACATGAACATCCCCTTACACGTTGATGCGTGTCTAGGAGGCTTCATACTGCCATTCTTCGAGATGCTTGGAGAAACTGTTCCCAAATTTGACTTTAGGATTGAAGGAGTAACCTCCATCTCTCTAGACGTTCACAAGTACGGTTATGCTCCTAAAGGAGCTTCTATCGTACTCTTTAGGAACCCTGAGCTTAAGAAGTACTCAATGTTCGTAGACGTATCTTCTCCAGGCTACGTCTTCGTTAATCAAGCAGTTCTATCATCGAGACCTGAAGGACCGCTGGCTGCAGCATTTGCCGTAATAAAGTACCTTGGAGTTGAAGGCTACAAGAAGTTGGCGAAGAAGGTCCTCTACGCTAGGAACTCTATTTACCAAGGCATGAAGAAGCTGGGCTTCGAGAGCATAGGAAGGGTAGAGAGCAGCGTTATGGCCCTTTACAACGCCAACATCGACTTGATAAGCTTTGTTAGCAATATGAGGAAGCTTGGCTGGCACCTCAGCTTGCAAAGGGGCTTGAGGGAGTACGCAATACCTGACAACATTCACTTAGTCATAAGCCCAATACATGCTAACGTAGTAAATGACTTCCTTAACGATGTAGTCAAAGCTCTTGAGATGAAGCCGGAGATAGACGCAGCACGAGTCTATGCAATGGTTGAGAGAGGCGAGTTCGATCAATTAGTGAAGTGGCTGCAGGAGGGAGTTATCGATTCAAGCATAATCCCCAAGATTCTCGAGACTATTCCAGAAGAAGTGGCTGTGGAACTTATTAAGAGCATAGTCGTGGAGTGGTTTAAGCAATGAAGTGGCTACTCACATTAGGCTTCATCCTAATAGTCTTCGCATCTCAAGCAGTTTGGGTAACCTTCTCACCAGTACTAACCCAAGTTTCTCAGGAGATAGGTGTCCCAGTTGAGATGCTCGGCTTCCTCGCAATAACGTACCCCATCTTCTTCTTAATCTTGACTATTCCTAGTGGAATGCTCTTAGACAAGAACTTCAGGTTATGGTTTCTCTTCGGTGCAACGACTACATTCTTTGCAGCAGTTGGTAGGTTCCTAAGCTTCAATTACTACTGGCTCCTTGTATGTCAGCTATCTGGAGCTATTGGGCAGCCATTCCTGTTAAACGCTTTTGTTCCTTACGCCTCACAGCTCTACGAAGAGAGGAGGACAATGATCATTTCAATACTTAGTCTCTCAATGTACCTTGGAACGGTCTTCGCGCTAGCCGTGGGGCTCGAGCTTTACGGCATAGGTAAGCTACAGACACTCTTCCTACCGACAGCAGCCATCGCCACAATAGGTATACTATGCATCTTAACATCGATTGGCAGAGTAAGGTTTCACGTAACTGAGAAGTTCGTTATAAAGGAGTTTAGAGCGGTAGTGAAGAGGAGAGACCTCTGGGTGATCGGTGCAATACTAGGATTCGGGATAGCAACGTTTGACAACCTTGCAACATGGCTTGAGCCTGCACTGGAAAGCGTTGGATTAGGAGGAATTGCTGGAGATGCAGTTGCTCTTGCAATAATACTTGGTCTAATAGGTGTAGCCTTAATCCCAGATAGAATAGCAAAGAAAAACACCAGGACCATTTACTTGAGACTCATAACTCCAATAATTGCAGTGCTCTTTGCAACCATGATATTCACGATAAACGACCTAATGATATTCGCCTTCATAGGCACAAGCGGCCTTCTCATGCTACCAGCATACCCCATAATAATGGATTGGATCGGGAAATTCTGTGCAAGAGAGGTTCAAGGGAGTGCTACAGGCTTTGTTGGTCTAACTAGTAGAGTCATCTCTGTTGCATTGACTTTAGGGGCAATGTACTTCATAAGTCATGCAAGTCTCTACTTCACGTACATAACCCTGCCTGTATCAATAGCGTTCATATCAACGCTACTACTCCCTAGAGACCATAAAATGAAGCTTCCTCAAGTCAATACCTAAGAACCATAGCCATCTCACCAGCCCCTCTTTACTTCTTCATCTTTAATCTGGAGACTCAATGACAAACTCAAGAACTTTCTATACGCTAAGAGCTTAATGAACATTATGAGCTCGAAGCAGCTTGCACGTTACTAGCTTTTAACCACTCACTACATATTGGTAGATCCGGGTCCTCGAGGTATATACGACCTTGCTGATCCATGAACATGGCTACCGACCTCACTTCAACTCCACTCCTCAAAGCCTCCCTAACTAGCTCGTCCACTACCGGGTCAGCCTCTCTAAAGGGCATGAAGCACCTCGGTCTTGGCATTGCTGCCAAGAATATGAGGTAGGTCTTAACGTTCAGCTCCTTAGAGAGCCTTATCAGGTTCATTATGTGCCTTCTTCCTCTAATCGTGGGGCAGTCAGGGTACATAGCTTCATCACGTTTACCCCTAAACTCAGCACTCTTGATCTCAATCACTGCATACTCGTCACCACGCTTTAACAAGTAGTCGTGGACAACACCATTAACCCTAGGATTCCTCTTGGCTAACACGTAACCTCTAAGATATGGGATTAAGCTTAGCTCCAAAGCCTTTCTGAAGGCCTCCTCTTGAGTGATGGTGTCAACTATACCGTAGAGTCCATCCCTATGCTCAACACCAACAAGTCTATACTTAAGCTTCCTACCACTTATCGAAGTAACTATCGCCCTAAAGCCCTTAACAAGGACGTCGTGAAGCCTACCAGTATTAGTGTTGTGAACCTTAACAAACTCGCCATCAAGCTCAACTAGAACCACAAACCTATTTAGTCTCTCGACTATAACTGCTCGACGAACACCACCAAGCTCCGTTAGCTTAATCATAAAAAACTCGACCACGCCGAGGCTCGCTATTACCCTTAAAGTTCCTACTAATCACTTAAGCCTAGTGCACAGAGAATGGCGACTATGGATAAGCAAGTTGAAGACGCCAAAGTAATAAACGTGTAAACCAATATAAGATCGTGTCAAGCATGGATAGGGCCCGTAGCTCAG
>QNVF01000068.1 GCA_004347965.1 Candidatus Nezhaarchaeota archaeon WYZ-LMO8 | reverse complement strand
TTTTTTCCATTAAAAAGTCTTCCTCCTTGCACTCTTTTCTTAATCTTTACGTAGAAAAACTTTACTATGTAGTGAAGCTTTTTATGCCATTACAAAATATCAAAGTTTTAATTGTCAAAGCACTTATACATGAAGTATCACTTAACTTAATAGGCAAACGTAATATAGCTAATCGAGGAAAAACTCCTCTTTCCTCGTTGACAGGATTCTACCTTCTCAGCCTTAAACTGGAGAGAAGTGCCTGAATAAGATAGAACTAGGAGCAACTAGGTAAGGGGCAGGAGAATGCGCCTCCATGCTATCAACGATACTTTATCAATAACGGCATGTAGAGTCAAAATTCTATCTCTTCAGCATTTAAGCCAAGCTCAAAGAAGCTTTAAAAGATATCAAACTCCAAATTAACGAGGGGTAGTAATTTGGGCTTCGAAATAAGGAATGTTTGCGTCATAGGAGCTGGCCTTATGGGGCATGGTATAGCTCAAGTGTTCGCTATGAATGGATACCAAGTAAGCCTGGTAGACATATCCGATGACATACTAAGTAAAGCTCTCGAGAAGATAAAGTGGAGCTTAGGCAAGCTAGCTGAGAAGGGAGTCCTTAAAGAGGACGTAGAGTCAGTAATGAAGAGGATAAGAACGACAGTCAACCTTCTTGATGCGGTAAGAGATGTTGACTTTGTCATCGAAGCAGTTCCTGAGAAGTTAGACTTGAAGAACAAGATATTTGCAGAGATAGATTCTGTAGCACCAAGGCACTGCATATTCTGCTCGAACACTAGCGGTTTACCTATCACGCTCATGGCTGAAGCGACCAAGAGGCCCGATAAAGTTATTGGAATGCACTGGTTTAATCCTCCTCAACTAATGAGGCTCGTCGAGGTCATAAAGACTAAGTACTCATCTGATGATGCTTTGCGAACGGTCTTCGAGTTATCGAAGAAACTGGGCAAGACACCTATACTAGTGAACAGGGACATTAGAGGCTTCATAGCTAATCGAGTTTATGGCGTGATAGGGAACGAGGCTCTATTGATGTATCTGAGAGGTGAGGCTGAACCAATAGAGATAGATGCTGCATGTCGATATAAGCTCAAGCTACCATTAGGTCCCTTCGAGTTATCGGATTTCACCGGGAGCGTTGATATACGAGTGTCTGCTCGCACGTTAATGGAGGAGATACTCAAGAGATATCCTGAATGGGAGCCACACAAAGAGCTCCTTGAATTTGAGAATGCAACCTTCAAGTTAATTAAAGAACGTTATGATAAGGGCTTGCTTGGTGTTAAAACTGGGCAAGGCTTTTACAAGTATCCTGAGCCAGGAAAGTGGGTTAGACCAGATATACCAGAAAAATACGCGGAGAAGACAGATCCACTTGAGGTAGTGGCTCCAGCAATAAACGTCTCGGCATGGCTCATTAAGAACCGCATAGTAACAGCACAAGACATCGATACCGCGCTCAAGTTAGGCTACAACTTCCCGATGGGGCTACTAGAATACGCCGATTTAATAGGTTTGGACAACGTCGTTAAGGTACTTGAAGCTAAAGCTGAGAAGGTAAAAGAGCCCTACTCTGCCATCTATAATCCAGACGAGTTCCTCTTAACGCTTGTAAAAGAGGGCAAACTAGGTAAAAAGAGCGGTGAAGGCTTCTACAAGTATTAGCGAAAAAGGAGGAAGAATGCAAAATAAAAGACCTTTTTATGATTCTTCACCAAATCCTTTTCAATCCTTTATCTTACTGCAACCCTCTTAGCCTCTCATTTCAAGTTACTCTGTCTATTTGACATGAATTAAGCCATCTTAACCTCCTCTTTGTTTTATCATAGCAAGCCATCTTTCTTTATTTACTTCCTAGTTAGCATTAATAGCTGCCTTGTTTTAATTTATTTAATAGGTGAACGCTTTAGCTAATGCATTTTTCATTGTAATGCTCGTGCAAGTGAAATTGAGTCATACACGTCATGATGCTTTATCGCAATAACGTAGTCTTTACTAGGCTATGAGGTCGGTGCGAAATAAAGTTCTTTAGATAACTTTACGCTAACCTTCTATGACTTCCTGGAGGAGCATTTATGAAGGGGGAAGTGGCAGTCATAGGAGCTGGACACACAGCTTTTGGAGAATACCCTGAGAAGACGTATCCGCAACTCTTTGCAGAAGCATTTTGGGAGGCAATAGAGAGCGTAGATAAAGGTATTGATCCCAAGGCAATTAAAGCAGTTTTCATAGGCACTCTAGGGTCAGGAGGCTCTCAACTTGGTAACCTCTCATGCGCTATAACTGGTGACCTCAACATAGTTCCCATACCAGCAGTACGTGTTGAAAATGCCTGCGCATCATCAGGCTTTGCCTTCATGCTCGGCATCATGAGCGTAGCTTCTGGACTTTACGATGTGGTTCTAGTGGGTGGGGTCGAAAAGATGAGGGATGTTGCAGGGCTAAGAGGCAGGTACTGGCTTGGAGTATCAGGTGATACTCTTTGGGAGAGACTTGCCGGTACAACCTTTCCAGGCATGTACGCTCTAATAGCTACTAGACACATGGAGCAGTATGGAACGAAACCTGAGCACTTAGCTATGGTAGCTGTGAAGAATCATTACTATGGAGCTGATAATCCCAAAGCGCAGTTTAGGAGAAGAATAGATGTGGAGACGGCCTTAAAGTCGCCCATGGTTGCTGGACCTCTTAGGCTATACGATTGTTGTCCAACAAGCGATGGAGCTACGGCTGTAATCGTATGTAGAAGCAATATAGCAAGGAGGTACACAGACTCGCCGGTCTATGTTCTAGGTCTTGGAGCTGCAACAGACTACATAGCAGTGTACGAGCGTGAGGACATAACAACCTTGAGAGCTACTGTAGAGGCTAGCAGGAGCGCCTACCGAATGGCTGGAATTGAACCGGTAGATGTGGATTTAGCTGAGGTCCATGATTGCTTTACAATAGCTGAAATTTTAGCTTACGAGGACCTCGGATTCTGTAGGAAAGGAGAAGGAGGAAAGCTAATAGAGGAAGGTCAAACCTACATTGGCGGAAAAATTCCAGTAAACGTTAGTGGAGGGCTGAAAGCAAAGGGTCATCCAATAGGTGCTACGGGAACAGCTCAAGTCTATGAAATATTTAAGCAATTAAGAAACGAAGCCAAAGAACGTAGCAGACAAGTACCAGGAGCTGAAATAGGGCTAACCCACAATGTGGGAGGTTCTGGTGGGACCTGTGTAGTACACATATTTGGATCGAGGAGGTAATAGCATGATTGCAGGGATTTTGGACTATAGCATCTATGTCCCGAAATACCGTGTAAAGGTTGAAGACATTAGAAAAGCGTGGGGAGAGTTTCTGGGCACGGGAGTGAGTGAAAAAGCTGTTTGTTACCCAGATGAGGATGTCATCACTATGGCTGCTGAGGCCTGCATGGGAATTGTGAAGAGAGGTATTGTGAACTTAGAAGACGTTAAAGCCGTATTTCTCGCCACGACAACTTCTCACTATGTTGAGAAAGAGCTCGCCTCAACTTTGACGACCTTCTTAGGCATCTCGAAAGCATACACGTTGAATCTTGGCTATTCAATAAGGAGCGGGACCTCTGCTCTAATAGCAGCCTCAACTTACGTGAAGAGCACGAGCGAAAAGGCTTTAGTGATAGCAGCAGACACTCCACGATCAAGCTTATTCGAATCTATAGAACATGAAGCGGGTTGTGGAGCAG
>QNVF01000067.1 GCA_004347965.1 Candidatus Nezhaarchaeota archaeon WYZ-LMO8 | reverse complement strand
GGGAACTTGATAGCTGCTTCAGCACCGCGCTTTAAATCAGATTTACGTGACTACCTTGAGTGGTTGAAGAGGCAGCTAAGAGACGTTGAGGTCCTCTTGAACACCGAAGCTCTTCCTGAAAGAATTAAAGAACTAAACCCAGATGTTGTGGTAATTGCTGTAGGATCAGAACACGATGTACCGTCAATACCGGGAATAGAGAGGGCAGTAAAGGCGGTAGACGTTCTTCTCGGAAAAGCCAATGTTGGGAATAGGGTCGTCGTCTTGGGAGGAGGGAGGATAGGCTGCGAGTCTGCCCTCTACTTGGCTGAAAAGGGGAGAGAGGTCACGATACTCGAGATGCTATCGGACATAGCCTTGGACATGGAGAGGAACTATCGATACGCCCTCATAAGGGAGCTGAGGAATAGGAATGTGAAGTGGATATGCAACTTTAGGGTTGAGAGGGTAGAGGAGAATAAAGTAATAGGTTATAGAGATGGAGAGAGGATCGAAGTGGTGTTTGACGATCTAGTGCTCGCAATCGGAATGCGCCCTCGTGAGCTAAAGCTAAACTTAAGCGTGCCATGCTACTACATAGGCGATTGCGTTAAGCCGGGGAAGCTCAAGGATGCAGTTTATCAAGCAGCCTACCTCGCCTCAATAATCTAACTTTACTCTCCTCACCCTCTATCGAGCTTAATTTATCTACCAATCCATTGATTATTAATAGCGAGGAGTCCATAGCTTTACGACAAAGGCTCCATGAATCATTAATTTTCACCTAAAATTTTACAAGCATTTCGCTTAATAGGAAAATTAATAATGACTTAACGACTTAAACTCGTTTCTGGTGTTGCTCTTGGCATCCTTGGAAGACATAATTATCGATGTTGATGGGCACATCCAGATAGTAAAGTTGAATAGACCTCACGTGCGGAATGCGTTAAGAGAAAGAACATTACTTGAGATCTACTCAGCATTAAAGCGATTTGAAAGTGATCCTGAGAGGAAGGTCATGATAATAACAAGTGCTGTTGATGGCGTCTTTTGTGCTGGAGGCGACGTAAAGGAGATGATTAAGATGACTAGTAGTGATGCGAAGAGGTTTGCTGAAACGGCTCACAAGGTTCTCGAAGAGATTGAGGGTATCCCTAAGCCCATAATATCTGCAGTCGATGGAGTAGCACTTGGAGCTGGCTTCGATCTAGCAATAGCATGTGACATTTGCATAGCATCGAGAAGAGCGATATTCGGTCAACCTCCTCCAGCTATTGGAATAATAACTCCATTCGGAGGGACACAAAGATTAGCTAGGATTGTAGGACCTATAGTGGCTAAGTACCTCTTCTTTACTGGTGAAACACTAGATGCAGAGAGAGCATACCAATTGGGAATAGTCTGCAAGGTCGTTGAACCCGAAAAGCTTCTTGAAGAGGCCAAGGACATTGCTCAAAGAATACTTACAAGAGCTCCCTTAGCCATAGGCTTCTGTAAGAAGCTGATAAACTCAAGCATAGTTAAGAGCATAGATGAAGAGGAGGTCTTGCTTTACTCAAAGTGCTTTGAAACACGTGATAGAGAGGAGGGCATGAGGGCGTTTCTAGAAAAGAGGAGACCAACCTTCGTGGGAAGATAAGCTGGATCTCGATACATACAACTGGTCCTTTACTGCTGAAACGACACGAGTAAATAAGCTGAAGGAGTGGGGCAAGATTTTTAGTTGAAGAGCTGGACTTCTATGTGGACTACACAATGTGTAATTACATGACAATAGGTCTAACACCTAATTGAATGGAGGTCCTGGATTATTGCCGACATCTTTACATCCTTTCCTTGCAATTGGCGGTAGAGAGATCGTATGCTCAAAGAAGTGGAAGGAGAAAAGAAAGAACTTTCCTTATTTCTTAAGACCTAGTTTCTTAAGTTCCTCCTCTCTTAGTAATCGCCTTAAGAACTTACCTGCAGCGCTTTTTGGAAGCTCACTTCGAAACTCGATTATCCTGGGATACTTGTAGGCAGCTAACCTCTCCTTACACCACGCTATAATGTCTTGCTCAGTAACTTTTCCTCTATATTCGGGCCTTAGAACAACGAAGGCTTTTATCGTTTCTCCAGCTTCTGGATCAGGTATCCCAACAACGCAAACCTCTTGTATTGCTGGGTGCTCATACATGACGTCCTCTATCTCTCTTGGGTACACGCTATGCCCCTTGTACTTGATCATATCCTTCAACCTATCAATTATGTAGAAGTATCCTTCCTCATCCATCTTAGCTACATCGCCTGTTCGAAGCCACTTTACGCCATTAATGTATAAGAAGACTTTCTCCGTTTCTTCCGGTCTCTTCCAGTATCCCTTCATCACTTGTGGTCCACTTACTATGAGCTCGCCTTCCGCACCTATTGGTATGAATTCTAGAGTTTCTGGATTGATTATTGCAGCGTAAGTGTTCGGAAGAGGTGGACCTATTGATCCCACCTTCCTCTTTCTGAATGGTGGCCCAAAAGTTGTATGAGTAACTGGTGAAGCTTCACTCAATCCATATCCTTCTACGAGAAGCCCTCTAGCAGAACTACTCGTCAGTTCATCCCATTTCTCAACGATTTCTGGTGCTATTGGGCCTGCACCATTGTTAACGTATACGAGGGAGGAGAGATCGTACTTCTTAACGAGTTCAGGGTTATTCGCAAAGTAAACGAAGATTGCTGGAGCACCCATAAAGGTTGTAACCCTGTACTTCTCTATTGCTTCAAGTATTTTATCTGGTTCGAATCGGCTAAAGACTACGAGTACATCGCCGACTGTTAACCCGAAGCTTAAGTCGACAGTCTGCCCGTAGATGTGGTACCATGGAAGTAAAGCTATCCTCGCACCATAGCTCTTCTCGTAGTAGTCTTTGAAGATTTTAACTTCTTTGCCATCAAAATCTAGGATTACGTACTCTCCCTCTTCCCTTACAACTCTATGAGATCTTATCCATTCCATGAGGACGTCGTTGTAGGGCATCATCTGGTACAATTGAGAAACCACATTGTAGTGTGTAAGCATGCAACCTTTGGGTAGCCCTGTTGTTCCACCAGTATACTGTAGAACTGCTATATCCTCCTTAACGTCCCACTCAATTTTTGGTGGGTTGGGCTGAACTTTGAGCATTGCATTGAAGTCTATGAAGTCCCCTTCAATCTTCTCGCCAAGGAGACTCGCTACTATAACCTTCTCGATTTTAGTATTCTTTCTCACAGCTGCAAAGTTTTTGTAGAGAACGTCAACAGTTACTAAGTACTTACTATCACTATCATTTAATTGAAATTCAACCTCTCTAGGTACGAAGAGAGGAGATAGTGCAGTAACCGTCGCACCAGCCATCATCGCTCCATAGTACGCTATTGCAAATTGAGGACAGTTGGGGGCATATATTGCAACTACATCGCCTTTCTTTACTCCAATATTTGCAAGGGATGTTGCAAAGCATCTAATGAGGTACCCTAACTGCTTATACGATATTTTTGCACCGTAAAAGACTATAGCGGTTCTATCCTGGTACTTTTGGCAAGCCTCGTCTATCACGTCGTGTAGTGGTCTTTCAGGGATCTCAACGTCTGCTGGAACGCCCTTCACCCAAGCTTTCTCAAGCCAAATCCTCTTACTTACAAAGTCGGGCATCTTACTCATCTTTTAGCCTCCAAGCTATTAAATTGGAACAAAATTAGTTTTCGCCAAATTTCCTTTTTTGTCTTTCTAT
>QNVF01000066.1 GCA_004347965.1 Candidatus Nezhaarchaeota archaeon WYZ-LMO8 | reverse complement strand
CTCGCCTTTTCGTGTATTGGATTTGGCGCCCTAACTAAGATCGTTGGTTTACTCCATGAGGTTATCATATCCCTCCACGCTCCTAATACGTGGACCTCTATTCGCGTCTTCGGTACCCTTATTGAGATCATCGTTAAGAGTGTTGCTAAGTTGAATATGAGTCTTGGAAAGTTTGTGTAAGTGATTTTAAGAGCCTCTCTGCTTACACTTACGTCATAGGATATTAAGTAAGTCCTCAACTTCACAGTTTCGGCTACATTAGCAGCAGACACGTCACCGGTTATGAATATGGGGTTATCGGGGCTTTGCTTATAACTTTCAATTAAAGCTAGGTCTCCTCTACC
The DNA here is from genome assembly GCA_004347965.1 of Candidatus Nezhaarchaeota archaeon WYZ-LMO8. Classification (GTDB taxonomy): domain Archaea; phylum Thermoproteota; class Methanomethylicia; order Nezhaarchaeales; family WYZ-LMO8; genus WYZ-LMO8. The sequence continues at coordinate 3,428 of QNVF01000066.1, read as the reverse complement.
GCTTACAGAGCTAACGATCATTACGTTGGTCCTTTCTTGGAGCTCTTTTAACTCAATAGCGGCTAATCTTGATAACCTTGACCTTAGAGGCTCCGCTTTAACTGGTAATTGCAGGGCTTCAGTCCCGACCTTTAACGCTAAAGACTTGATCTTATCGCTCTCTTCGACCCACTCCTTCTCCTTAACCATCTCTTTTAAAGTGTGGGGAGCTAAAGCTTCCCTTACAACGATGTTCGAGACCAACACTTTAAGCCTACTAGCCTCCACGAAGCTTAGCACGTAATTAGTTACGACCCTCATGTATAAAGCATTCGTGTCTACGGCCACAGCCGCAAATCCCCTTCTTAATGCACCTTCTTCTACCTCTCTCTTGATTTCATCGATCAAGGCTCTATGCCCAATGTCCACGACCCCAGAAGCTATGAGGGCATCCCTGAATAACAGGAATATGTGCTTCCTCTCATTACCAAATGGTAGGAAGGCCTCGGCGCTCAAGAGACCCTTGTTCTTCAAGTTCTCGTTGAAGGTCTTCTCGTCAACTACGTACTCTACCTTAGGATTCGGATGCTCGAGCCTTAGTGTTAAAAGCTTTAGATCTAAGTAGGGGATCTCGATAGCTATGGTGTTTCGATCGATGACCTCACAAAGTAGGTTTATGAATGGGTATATCTCCATCTGGTCTATCTCCACGTACTCATGATTTTCTACTAATGGTGGCTTTGGAGAAACCCACGATCCCACTCCCTTGAGCAAGACAAGCTTCGCTACGCTTCTTGGTATCAGTGGATAGGGCTTTCTCTCAAAATCCTTCATCATCAAGTGGAGGTACGTTACCAGGTCCGCTTGACCGTCTATAGCTCCTTGAAACGTTGCTATTGACATTGGCTTTCTACCTGGGGTCACATCAACCGATACCTTAAACCCTTCAGCCTTGTACCTCTCCACAATTTCCCTCACAGTCCTAGCATTATCTTCGATGTCGGTCTCATCCACTTCAGTTGCTTCAACGACGTCGTCGCTCGTCTCGGCGACTATAGCCATCTGCTTCTTGACCTTGTCCAAAAGCCACTTGACCCCTTCAGTGTAAAGTACATGGATCTTCGACGGCTTTATACCCCTCTCAACGAGTGCCCAAAGTGGACCATACACGGCCTCTGGTGTCTCGCCAAGGCATGTGACATAGACCCACTTCATAAGAACCACAGCTTACCATACAGCTGCTTCGAAGGCTCAACTCCAGCTCTCCAAAAACTGCATATCCTCTTAGCATAGAGGGTGGTTATTGGAAGTCTCGTAGACGTGAATCCCGAAGCCCAATGTAGCTCTGAGAGCCAATAAACATCCGTCAAAGCCCTCTCAAAGTCAAAATCCCACCACGAACCGTCAACGGCTTCGACCATTATAGGTCTTACAGGACTTTGAGCTGGACTTAAAGGTCTCTCAGGAAAGCCTGTCGTTGCTACGATCGCCTTAAACTTATCTAATTGTACGTAAACCCCCTTTTCGGGATTGTAGAACCTCAGAGCCGAAGTTCCCAATATTCTAGGTGTGAATCGAGATTTCACCTCAAACGCACACCATAGGGGGTCATGTACTAACCCTATTTCTTCGGCCCTATTAAGTGCAGCCTTTAAAGCCTCCACTTCCGACTCGTGCAACGGTCCATCCTTATGAAAGGCGATCCTCCTAATCGGCTTATACGTTTTAGCCTCCTTCAAGCACGAGATCACTGCCTCAGTCAACGCCTCACGCCCTCCACTCTCAATAAACCAGTTGAATGATAAGGGCGTGGCATATGCCACTGTAGCAGCAACCCCCTTGTTCATAGAATCGAGGCCTATTACGCAGTCGAAGTACAAAGGCTCTGACAATGTCCAAGGAATGCCACCAGTCTTGGAGTATAGGCTCAAAGCAACGTTAAATAGTACGTAACTGTTATCTCTTAAATGCCTACACGTCGACTCCTCAATCATTTGACTGGGCAACCCCTTAGCCGCTAAGATCCTCTTTAAGGGCATGTAAGGGTCTTCCTCGTATTCTACCGCCATCTCGTCGGGAATGAAGGCTACTACGATGTCATGGTCTTCAGAAACTTCATTAGCTACCTTTACGTACTCATCATTGGCATCGACCTTGACTATTGAGTGGACGTTCAGGCTACAATCGAACCATGCTTCTAACCCCTCATAACCTTTGACTCCATAGATCAAGTTGTTGATCATTTCTTTGGCGGCATGTAGTACGTTACCCTTACATATTACGTAGCAAGATATTGACTTAGCCCCTCTATAGGGCTTAAAATTCAGCTTAAAGCCCTCAATCGGGGTTAAGGCCGTACCATCCCTAAATTTAAGCACGGGCCTTTTAAGGTACCCTCCCTTTCTCATAGAAGCTCCACCTCTGGCGGCTCATCAATGAAGCCTATGGTCTCTCTTCCTAGCTCTATGTGGCCTATAGATTTGAGGAAGTCCTTAGCTGATTTTAGCCACAATTGGGGTGGCGAATGCAAGAACTTTACAACTTCACTGGTAACTTTCATTCTCTTGAGGTCCTTCAAGGTGTAGATGAGTTTTAGCATAGAAGGAGCTTCTCTGACTTCCTCTCCCTTTAGGTCCCCCACGACTACTGGCTCTTCAACTGAAATCTGTCCACTTAAGATGCCCCTAGTCCCATAGATGCTTAGAACGCTGGCTCCGCTAACAATTTCATGCACTCTAATCGGCTCAACTCTCAATATCCTTATGATGGCGCCATCGTAGAGTCTCTTGGCTGCTCTACCATGTAGCTCTCGAGACATCTTCAGCAGACTTTCGTAGCTCTTACCACTCTCCTCCCAAAGGGTCAACTTTGATGAAACTTCGCTCTTAGGAGATAGAGCCAGCGCCACGACCCCATCACTAAATACAATGACGTTGAACTCGAACCCCCTCCTAACCTCGATTTTATCGCTTTCAACTACGGGGTTGCTCCAATATGCCTGAAGCCCCTTCACTATGAACCCTTTGGATTTCAACTTTATCTTTATCGCTCTATGTAAAAGTCTCTTAATGCAATTCGCTTCATAAGCGCTAGAGAAGTTTAAAGGCTTGATGCCGTGAAGGGTAAGCTCCAAGTCCAATCCAGCGACGTTGAACCTCATTTTTTCAGGTAGTTCTTCAACCCCAGACACCGGGAAAACTACCTTGTCTCTTCCCAGTCTCTCGGCCAAGTAACCATACTCCTTACTTATCAGCCTGCAAAGCCTTCCTAAGACCTCGTAGGAACTGGCTACATGTGTCGTAATGCTATACACAGCGAAGTCGACATCCAGTAGGGGTTTGTCGCTAAAGAAGGTGAAGAATACGTGGCGCCTAGATGAGAACTTCGACTTAATGCTTCTCTCGTACTCGTCAACGCACCTTTCGATGATGCCATAATCGTGCTTAGTT
>QNVF01000065.1 GCA_004347965.1 Candidatus Nezhaarchaeota archaeon WYZ-LMO8 | reverse complement strand
CATGTATTGGGTCCTAACGTGCTCTATCGCAGTCCTCAATGCTCCAGCCTTCCCCCCTCCATGCTGGAAGATCACCTTAGCCCCTCTCTCCATCGCTATTTGAGGGGTTCCATCGTTAGAGTAACCATCAACTACAAGTATGCTTGTAAAACCTTCTGATTTCAACTCGTCTATCACTTTCCCTATAGCCTCAGCTTCATTTAGGGTTGGGATGACCACCGTAATTAGATTTGGAGACGCATCAACGACGTACTCGCATGATCCTCCTCGAGACCCCTCATTCATTGCGAAGTCCCTTGAGTTGCTGAAAGCTCCTTCATTAACATTCCTAGCGTTCATGAAGTTGGGCCCCAAGGAGGTAAGCCCTAGTATTAGGGTTACGAGTCTCTTTTATGCTCGTAAAAAGTTATAAGTCTTTGTCCAGTTAGTTCTTAGGCTTATGTCGCAGGACAGTGCTTCACTGGAAAGGAGGCTATTACTTACTGCTGAGGAAGTTGCTAGCGGGACCTTTCACTTGTTTTGGGGTGGAGGCTTAGCAACGTTGCTATCAGCTATATGCGCCATGATAGTAGCTCGCCTTTTAGGTCCAGAGCTTTACGGTATCTATGCACTAGCTTTTGTCGCCCCAAGCTTCTTAATGCTCTTTACAGACTACGGTGTAAGCCCTGCCTTAACTCGCTTTGTTGCTCTTCATGAATCTAGAGGAGAAGGTGGCATGGTCTTGAGAGTCCTTAAGGTTGGCTTACCTTTTAGCTTCACAGTATCGATCGCGATTTTCATCGCAGGCATCATGTTCGTTGAGCAGCTTACAACAACTCTGACCAATAGACCAGAGATAGCGTACCTAACAGCGATGTGCATGATATTAATACTTGTTCAACCAATCTCAGCAGCTGCTAGCAATGCCCTCCTAGGCTTTAGGGATATGCGTGCTTGCGCAGCTATAGATGTTGTTCGCCAAGCACTTAGAGCTCTGTTAAGCCCCCTCTTAGTGATCTTAGGTTTCAGTGTTATCGGTGCGATAACTGGCTACGTCGTAGCTTTCTCCATTGGAGCACTCACGAGCTTAATCCTTCTTTACAGACATTATAGGAGAATTAGAGAAGGGAGCGTGGGGGTAAGAGAAGTTCAAGGAGATAACTTTCAAAGCATTCTACCACACATGATAGGCTACGGCCTACCTCTCTACCTCTCAGGCATCCTACACGGTCTCACTTCAACTCTACAAGGGGTCGTCTTAGCCTACTCAGTTACTAACGAGCTCATCGGGAACTTCAGAGCTGCTTTAAGCGCCACCATACCGATAACCCTCATTTCCTCTCCCGTAGCGACGTCGCTCTTCCCAGCATTCTCGAAGCTCGGCCTTGGAGGTGAGGTGAAGACGTTATTCAGCTTCTCAGTCAAGTACACCGCTGCTCTCATAATTCCAGCAGCCATGTTCGTTGCCTTCATGTCTAGGGACCTCGTATTCCTGCTTTATGGTGAGAGCTACGTTCATGCCCCCTTATACTTAACCATATACTCCGTAACTTACCTCCTCGCTGGATTAGGCTCAACCGTTCTAGGAAGCTTCTTCAGCGGTATAGGGGCATCAAGCATAAACTTTAAGGCAGCAGTGCTCTACACGATCGTTTTCGCTTCCTTATCTGCTCCATTAACCTTCACCTTTAAAGTTGAGGGGATGCTGATGGCGATTATAGTGGCTGCAACAGCTTCAACCATTTACAGTCTAGTGATAGCTGTTAGAAGGTATAAGTTAATGCCGGACTTGAATGCTTCAGCTAAGATCTACCTAGCATCATTACTAGCCTCGATCATCATCATGCCGTTCTCACTACACCAGCTTCTACCAAGCATTGCTAACTTAGTGTTTAGCGCACTAATCTACTTAATAGCGTACCTAACGATAGCCCCACTCCTTCAAGTACTAACTAAGAGGGAGCTGGATGGCTTAACTCGCATATTCTCAACGATAACAGTTTTAGCTCCAATAGTTAAGGTGATTTCCAAGTATGAAGATATGGTACTAAAGCTTGTAAGCTCAAGATCTGGTTAGCCGTCAATTTTAAGGTTGCCAAACTCTAAGGTCAGCATTAGAATTGCCTAGTGTGTGGTGATGAGGGATGGATTAGCATCTTGCACATTTCCGCAACTAAGTTGCCTTTATTGTAGCACAAAGGTCGAGGTATTGTTATCTAGAGGTTTGCATGAGCTCGTAAATGGCTTGTGAGAGGGTCAAGAAAGGCTCGAGAGACCACGATGCCTTTACTTACTCCACAGCGCAATCGGATGGTGACGGTTATGATGCTTGCCACTAGTGCTGTTATAGCCATGGTGCTCTACTTCATTGAGAAAGATAAGCTGTAGAAACTTAATGCGACTACCAACAGTGTAATGCACGTAAAACACCTTCACAATCTGTACTTGAATGTTTAAGCGTCTTTTCTTTCAGCGTATTAAGATCCTCTAAAATGCAATAAATTATTAGGATTAAAGTTATTTCTTTTATTTAAGTTCATTGGCGCTTGTTCGTTGTCTTCAGTTCATGAAATCCCTATAAAGCTTAACTATTAACCTCATGATCGAGCGTAGTTCTTCTGCGCTGCTCTGATCCTTACTACACGCAAGCTTCATAATCTTCTCGGACTCTATATTCAACTTAAATTCTTGGTTTATTCTGGAGATCATGATATTAATCAAAACTTTCGTGCCTTCACCGAATATCTTAAACAATTCATAGTAAATCCTTCTAGGGTCCTCCCATAAAGTTCTACCCAGATCTTGCTGAAGGTTTTTCTCTAAAAGTAATAGCACAGTCTCTCCTGCACTTTCACCTAATAATGAATGGAGGATCTTCCTAAACAATTCACGGAGGATTTCAGCATTACTCGTGCTAGAAATATCTGAGGATGATGTATTAGGAGACATAGTTCTTAACACCAAAAGTCTCCTCTCCAATTATTTTCTCCCCCTGCAGATTTAAGGCTTGGGTAATACCCTTCCCTTATTCATGAATACATCTATTATTTAAGAATATTTAAAGATATAGACTTTTTTCCACCTTAAGCTTAAGTTCAAATAAGAGCTTGTAACGTGAACCATGTTGAAGCCGCCATTAAATGTTATAAGGATGAAGGGATAGTTTGAGAGCTAGCAATCTTTTTAGGTTGTCATGTTTATTTTAGGGCTAGGTCATCAAATTTCTAAGTTAAAATCTCTCAGACTCTTAGAAGCAATGTTTAGTTCTTAACCTCAACTAGAAGTTCATGGCGGACTGTGGAGTCGAGCTTTTACATTAAGGAGTCACTTTAAACCCCTTGATTATGGCTTTTCTCCCAGCTTGCAATTAAATGTTGTCACTATTAACTTGAAATGAAGTATTGTTGCTATGATTATGTGATTGTTCACCTCTTTCACGCCCTCTTCTTCGTCTTCCAATATTTTTATTGTTGAACTAGGTCTAGGTAATGCACATGCTTAAAGGGCCTTCAAGATTTTCCTCTAGTGATGGAGAGGAGCATGCCTACAACACATAGTGCTGAAAACACTTGAAATGCTAGTTGAGAGCAATTAACGAATAGGTTGTAGGTTGAGGACTCTATGATTGTGCCTTTACCTAGGAACAGTGTCATTAGTAGTGTGATTATGGACATGCTTATGGCTTGACCTAGATTCCTCATCGTTGCTGTCATTGCAGAGGCAACACCATAGAATTTGCTTGGAGTGGAGCTCATTATGACCTTGGTGTTGGGCGAGACGAATAGTGCTAACCCAATGCCTATAAGTGTTAAGCTGAAGATTATTGTGGTT
>QNVF01000064.1 GCA_004347965.1 Candidatus Nezhaarchaeota archaeon WYZ-LMO8 | reverse complement strand
TATTAGTGCGCTGGAAGACTTTAAGGCAATGATTAAATCAGCCATGAAGTAGATGATCAGAAGGTATTCTTCGATGAAAAGAGAGCGAAGGGTCTTAGCAATAACCGGAGATAAGGAGATCGTGGTAAGCGTTCTCTACAGAGGGAAGCTGTGGTTTGAAAGTGTGGACGTAAAAGTTTTAAGATGCGAATCCTCCATAGAAGAAACTTTAAGATCGAAGTACTTAAACCAGGCTAGGACAATCCTAGTTGATGAAGGATTGTTAAAGAGCTATGATGATCCTGAGAGGACGCTGTCAGTTTTGAAGTCGATGGAAGGTAGAGTCGATGTGATAATTGTAAAAGATGAGGATTATGAGCGATCTCGAGAATGTAAAAAATACGAGAACACATGCTCTCAAATCAATCTTTTAGAAGCTTTAAGGGTTGCAAGGAAGATTTTTTACGAAGTACGAAAAGTGATTCAGAAAAACTAAGTGAGGTGAGTTCTCTGCTACCTTTATGTCCAAAGTGTGGTACGCTAATGACCTTAAAGAAGAGCAGTGAGAAGTCGTTGTGGATATGTAAGCGCTGCGGTTATTTCGAGGAAAGTGTAAAGGTCGTGAAGAAGGAGCAGATAGCCCACACGCAAAAAGAGAAGGTTGTCGTGATTGAGGAAGGAAGTTCATACAAGGCGATGCCAAAGATAGCAGCCACATGTCCTGAGTGTGGCTACAATGAAGCTTACTATTGGATGGTTCAGACGCGTAGGGGTGATGAGGGCATGACTAGATTTTATCGTTGCGTGAAGTGCGGAAGAACCTGGAGAGAATATCAATGATGAAGAGAGACATTATGTAAGGCTATATACTGAAACTAGCATAATCTCTAGTTGGAGGACCTGTTTATGTTTAAGGCAGTGTTTAGAGATGCGCGTTTATGGTATAGAATAGTTGATGCCTTAGCCTCATTAATCGACGAGGGCACCATAAAAGCAAGCGAGGAGGGAGTTAGGCTGAGGGCTATGGATCCATCCAAGATCGCTATGATAGACTTCGAGATGCCTAGAGATGCCTTCGACGAGTATGAGTGCGACGGAGAGGTGATGCTAGGCTTAAACTTCGATGAAGTAAAGAAGGTAGTTAAGAGGGGAAGCGCTAAGGAGAAAGTGCAACTTGAAGTACCACCCGGTAGTGCTAGACTTAAGATAATTTTTAAAGGCAAAGCTACAAGGAGCTTCTCAATCCCTTTAATAGACATAGAGTACGAGGAGCTACCTACACCATCGCTTTCATTCAACGTTAAAGCTACAGCTATGGCCGATATATTTGAGGAGGCTTTAAAGGATGTGGAGTTGGTAAGCGATTATGTTAAATTAGAGGGACGAAGCAATGCAATTGTGGTTAAAGGACAAAGTGATAGGGGTGAAGTGGAAACTACGCTAACAACTGAAACCGGAGCATTATTAGAGCTAGAAGTGAAAGAGGAGGCTATAGCTTCATATAGCTTGGAGTACTTAATGGACATGATTACGGCGAATAAGGCAGCTGAAGTGGTAACCTTGGAATTTTCAAGTGGTATGCCTCTAAGTTTAACGTTTCCAATTCCAGGTGGAGGAACCATAAGGTACTATCTAGCTCCTAGATTAGAAGAGTAATGAGAAGCTATGATTTTTTCTAAGTTGGATGCCGCCATATACCCCTTCATAAACTTAGCTTCACAGATAGTTAAAGAGCTGGAGGAAAATTTAGGATTAAATACCATCTTATCTCCTGGCTCAGAAGTCCTTAAAAGAAGTGTTGAGAGGATCAAAGAGGCTATATATTCTCGAGTAACGTCAGTTTACAAAGCAGACTTAGATGTAGAGATACTGTCCCACCCTGTTGCCATATTACTCTTAAAGAGTATGAAGAACCTAAGGTTGCTCCACATATATGCTGAAGCTGAAAAGAATAGGGTTCTTTTGAATCTCTTCAGTGAAGATTACGAGAAGCTTTTGGCGCTAGCAATTGATGGATTTAACTGGCACGTAAGGCGAGAAAACGATATATTTTTCATTAGGTTTGACGATTACCTTAAAGCCTCTATAAACATTATAGATTCTTACTGGAAGCTTGTTAATAGAAGGCTTGTAAATGGTTATGTTGAGCTGTCGAGAAGAGATTTTTCAAGGCTCATGGCCGAGGCCTACAAAACAAGAATTTTAGAGAAGGCCAGCCAAGAAGAGGTTACCCAAGTTCCTGAACGTGTTGAAGGTATTGTTGAAGAACTTAATAAGGAGGTACAAGCTACTCTACCTAAAGTTGATGTCAGCATAACTGACATTAGTGGTGAATACGATCCTGCAGCGTTTCCTCCATGCATTTTAAGGTTGCTTGAAGATGCTGATCGAGGCAAGAACTTACCTCACATGGCTCGTTTCACTCTTGCGACATTTTTAATATCAATAGGAAAGAGACCTGAAGAATTACTTGATATCTTTCGTAAGATGCCAGATTTTGATGAAAACAAGACATTATATCATCTGAGACATGTAGCAGGTGAAATAGGCTCAAGGACGAAGTACATTCCACCTAGCTGTGCGACGCTAAGAACCTTCAACCTATGCTTACCAGATGAGTTATGTCATAAAGTCAAGCATCCATTGATCTACTACAACAAAAAGCTTAGGATTCTTAGGAGGTGATGACATGAGAGAGAGATCAGATAACGAAGACAGTAATGAGGTTTTTGTAAGAAGGATGTTTAAAAAGTATTACTCTAAGTGGGATGGTGAGCCTCCCAAAGATTATAATATGAGGGAGTATGCTTTCATCGTTTCAAGAAAGAGCGATATGATAAGGCACAAGGCCTTTGATTCATGGAATGAGGTGAGAGAGTTTCTACGTAAGAACGCTCCACTACACGTATTTTATTCATCAGCTTACTACCTTCAACCATCAGCTCCAGATATGGACGCCAAGGTATGGATTGGTGCTGACCTAATATTTGACATAGATGTGGATCACATATACACTCCTTGTAAGGAAGAGCACGATAAATGGGTGTGTCTGGACTGCGGCATCGTTGGTAAAGGCGTGCTTCCTGAGGTATGTCCCAAGTGTTCGAGTAAGAGGATAGAAGTCAAAGCATGGTTCTGTGGTAAATGCCTTGAGGTGGCCAAGGAAGAAACCATGAAACTTGTTGAAGAATACTTGGTCCAAGACTTTGGGTTCTCACCTAAAGAAGTGTCAATCGTGTTCTCTGGGAGAAGGGGCTTTCATGTGCACGTGGAGAACGACGTTGTGAAAAGCTTGGATCAAAGAGCTAGGAGAGAGATCGTTGACTACGTGAAGGGTATTGGGTTAGCTATGCCCAATAAAAAAAGGAAGGTCCTATTACCCGCATTAAATGCAGGTGGGTGGCATGGAAGAATTGCTAAAGGAGTCTATGAACTATTCAACTCAAATGACATGGACAATCTGATAGGACTACTTGGCCTTAAGAAAAGCCCTCAAATAGAGGAGGGTGTAAAGAAAATAATTAAGATGCTTGAAGAAGGTCGAGACCGCTCAACTTTAAGTAGTATAGCTAGCAAAATTTGGCTTAAAGCTGTTGAAAAAGCCATAGAGTATAAGCGCTGTGAAGTAGATGAAAGAGTGACCACCGATATCAAGAGGTTGATAAGGTTACCTGGAACGCTCCATGGAGGAACAGGGCTAATAGTTATGAAGATTGAACTAAGAGATGTTGAGACCTTTGACCCATACAGCCATGCTGTAGCGTTTAATAAAGATAGTGTTAAGGTTAGAGTTTTAAATATGCCGAAGATAACTTTCTTGGGTCAGGAGTGGGGCCCATACAGCAATGAAGATGTTGAGCTACCGCTGGGTTTAGCTATATAC
>QNVF01000063.1 GCA_004347965.1 Candidatus Nezhaarchaeota archaeon WYZ-LMO8 | reverse complement strand
GGCTAGGATGGATGTTTTAGCTAGGAAGGTTGGTTTAGCTGATTCTGAGATGCTCATAGAGAGGATCATAAGCTTAATGCAGAACGTGAATATACCCACGAAGCTCTCAGAAATAATTACCAAAGAAGATTTTGAAGGGAGCCTTGAAAGATTAGTTATGGACGCGATGAACGATGCGAGTTTCGGTATGAGTCCGAGAATTCCAGACTACGAACAAACCAAGAGGATCTACGAGTATGCCTTTGAAGGAAGGAGAATAGACTTCTAGCGGTGTAGAAGATATGTTTGGATACTGTGGAAAGATCTTAAGAGTTAACCTATCCGATAAGAGCACCTCTGTTTTGTCGTTAGACGAGAAGGAAGCAAAGCTATTCATCGGTGGTTCAGGGATAGGAGTAAGGATTCACTATAATCTAAAGACGTACCAAAATGATCCTCTATCAGCGGAAAACCCCATGGTAATCATGACTGGCCCTCTTACAGCAACCCCTGCCCCAGGAACAAGCAAAGTGATATTCTGTGCCCGAAGCCCACTAACTGGAATGTGGGGAGAATCAGCTTCTGGAGGAAATACTCCCGTCTATCTTAAGTACTGTGGTTGGGATGGCATCATAGTTGAAGGGAAGAGCGAGAAGCCGGTTTACCTAAAGATAGACGAGAACGGTGCAGAGATTAGGGATGCGAGCGGCATCTGGGGGAAGGGATGCTATGAAGCTCAAGAGGCTATGGTCAAGGAGCTAGGTGAGAAGAAGGTTGCCACCGCAGTCATAGGTCCAGCAGGAGAAAACTTAGTGAAGTATGCTTGTATCCATGTAGACAATTCGAGACATGCCGGGAGAACTGGAATGGGTGCTGTAATGGGATCTAAGAAGCTGAAGGGCATCGCTGTTTGCTTTGATCCTACTGAAAGATTCGAGATCAAACTTGCTGATAGTGAGAAGTTTAAGGAAACAGTCTCTTCTTTTGTAGAAACTATAAACAGTAACATGATTTGCAACATGTTTAGAGAGTTAGGCACCTCAGGGTATGTCGAGACAGCTGAGGTCTTCGGAGATCTTCCAGTAAAATACTTCTCAAAAGGAACATTTGAAGCTGCATCTGAGATATCTGGTGTTGCGATGGCTAACACGCTATTGAGAGGCAATGATGGCTGCTTAGGCTGCATCGTCAGGTGCGGTAGAGTAGTTGAACTTAAGGGAAGAAAGATACATGGCCCCGAATACGAGACCGTAGCTTCATTTGGCTCGCTTCAATTGAATGATAACCTCGAATCACTGGTAGAAATAAACTATCTATGCAACGATCTTGGAATGGACACCATTTCAGCTGGAGTTACAATAGCGTTCGCTATGTGGATGACTGATAAAGGCATAGGGGAATTCAACGTCAAGTGGGGGGATGCTGAGAGAGTGAAAGAGCTTTTGAGAGAAATAACTTTCAGGAGGGGTATTGGTGCAGAGCTAGCTGAAGGTACTCGATTCCTAGAGGAGAAGTATGGCGTTAAGGGTTGGGGAGCACATGTTAAGGGTCTCGAGATACCAATGCATGATCCTAGAGCTTTCGCCTCGCTTGCTTGCGCCTATGCAGTTCACCCAAGGGGGGCATGCCACCTACCACATCAAATGTACCTCTACGAGATGGGCAAGGTTCTTGAGGAGTACAATGTAATGTCAACCGATAGACTTTCAAGTGAAGGAAAAGGTGTGCTATTTGCTAAAGTTCAAAGCTTTACTGAGCTATTCAATGACATAACAATGTGTGCCTTCATGCCCATAACTCCAACCATGCTCGCTGACATGCTTAGATATGCAACAGGCTTTGAGTTTGACGTCGACATTTTAGCAAAAACTGGTGAAAGGATCATTACCCTCAAGAGACTATATAACCTCAAATGCGGGCTAAAACCTGAGACAGATGACGTACTTCCACAAGTCATACTACAGCCTGTAGAAGGTGGAAGTGCTGGGAACGTGCCCGACGTGAAGAAACAAGTTCAAGAATATTACGAATATAGAAAATGGCCTAATGGAGTTCCAAGCCAAGAAAAGCTAAGAGAGCTAGAATTAGAGACGTAACTTCAATCTTCTTTGCCCACCTTCCTCTTCATTACGTAGTCGGGAAGTTGAGCTTGCAAATGGTATTGTCCGCGTATATGTTAACAAATTCTCTAACAGAATGGTTGAGCCTCTTTAATGGTAATAATACTGCATATAAGGCTCTAAAGTTCTAGAATCTATTTTGGGCCCCTCATGGAGCTAAAGCTTCGAAGAGAGATTAGGAAAGCTTACTTGCTTAATCCTATGCGCAAATTTGAGTTGGAAGAGCAAGTACTTGAGCGAAGGTTTGATCCCTTAACTGGACTCTCAACCATCATAGCTAGGGGGAGACTTCAATACATTGAGAAATACTTTAAAACAGACAAGCATCTTCTTGAAGAGCTTGCCGAAGTAACTAAACCAACCTGTCCCTTCTGCCCTGAAAGAATAGAGTCCTTAACTTCTAAGTTTCCAGAAAACGTAGTTCCAGAGGGAAGAATTAAGATCGGTAGTTGTATAGCATTTCCAAGTCTTCATGCGCACGCGGACTTTAACGCTGTAATAGTGCTAGGCTATAAGCACCTTGCCTACCCCAAGGAGCTAGGAGCTAACACACTAGCAGAAGGCTTTCGAGCTGGGTTTGAAGCATTGAGAGCAGCTTACAAAGCCAACCTGGAACTATCTTATGGTACAATAATTATGAACTACTTACCGTCTGCAGGATCAAGCATCATTCACCCACACATGCAAGCACTAGCTTCAAACACCCCCTTCAACTATCAACGTCTCCTCCTCTCAAGAAGTTATGAGTACTACGTGCAGACATCAAGGAACTACTGGATTGACCTCATTAGCTACGAGAAGAAAGTTGGAGAACGTTTCATAGCTGAGGGAAAATATTGGGTGTGGTTAGCCCCCTTCGCTCCACTAAGGTTCCTCGAAGTATGGGGGCTATTCAAAGAACCTCTTACACCATCAAGCATAGGGCCTGACCATATAAGAGAATTAGCTCATGGTCTTTCTAAAATCTTAGAGTTTTATGAAGACAGAGGAATCATATGCATAAACCTCGCATTGCTCCTTCCACCCTTTAAGGACGCGCATTGCTCCTTCCATCCACAAATAAGGATATGCGCTAGATTCGGCTTAAATAAGCCATTTCTAAGCGATTTCTGGGCATTAGCAACACTACTCCATGAAAGTGAAGTAGTCGAGTCTCCTGAAGACTACGCAATTGAAATGAAGAAGTACTTCTTGTAAAGCCCGTTGCTTGAGATTAAGACTGCAAGCTAAAGATGAACATTACACCTTTCATAGTCCCACACCCCACATCTTGAACTCAATGATTATAAATACTGCTATTCCTTACATATCTTCGTGGAGAAGAGAAGAGCCGTAGATTTTGTTAAGAGAGTATGTGAGGAATGTGGTCCAAGACTTGCTGGAAGTGAAGGTGAGAATAAAGCTGGAGAAATGATATACAAGGAGTTAACGTCATTCTGCGACGAAGTTGAAAAAGAGTACTTTGAATCAAGACCACGTGCCTTCTTGGATTACATATGGTTCACAACTGCCTTCTACCTTATTGGCGTAGCCTTATACTTTCTAGGTTATCCTTTAATAACTGCCATATCAATAGCATTAGCTCTCCTAATATTCTTCCTTCAACAATGTCTACACTACGAAGTGATAGACATCTTTTTCCCAAGAGTTAAAGAGTTCCATGTCATCGGTAAAATCAAGCCAAAGAGAGAAGCGAAGAAACTTGTAATTATCTCAGCCCACTACGACTCTGCATATGAATTTCCACTACTTGGAAGATTGAGGACAAGATCCATTTACGTGGTATCACTCGCAATAGCTATATCCTTTGCAGCAATAACTCTCTTACTGATTGAAGGCCTTCTCAAAATTCAAGAAGTAAGTCTTGCCCAAAAACCGCTTTTACTTGTAGGTCTCGCAATAGTTCTGACCATAGCCTTCACCTTGAGGTCGAATAGAGGTGTCCTTGGTGCAAACGATGATTTAGCTGGTGTTGCAGCTATTATAGAGGCAGGGAGACTCATTAATCAAGATAGACCTGAGAACACCGAAGTGTGGATCGTTATCTTTGCAGGAGAGGAGCATATGAGAGGCTCGAAGAGATTCGTTCAAAGACACTATGATGAGCTTAAGAGGAGGAACGCCATAATATTTAATCTTGAAT
>QNVF01000062.1 GCA_004347965.1 Candidatus Nezhaarchaeota archaeon WYZ-LMO8 | reverse complement strand
TAGTGAAAAACCTACATGTTGAGGGATTTATTTTAAGCTTTCCTTCATTCATGCCATCTATACTACTTATGAATACGCAGACTCCTCTATTCTCTTCTTTACACTTTCAAATGTCTCAACGATCTTCTCTGGGTTGAAGCCAGACTTAAGGTAAGCCGAGAAGCGCTTCTCAAAGGATGCTGGGTTACTTTCTTTGAGAATTCTTGCGTACTCTGCAATGTGTGAGCCTCGAATTCTATCTTCAGATGGAAGAATCTCTGGGCTATGGGGAACCTTGAGACCCGCATCCAACGCTCCCTTCAAGGCTGCGAAGACCCTAGCTCCCCTTACCGCTCTATGTAGACCTATGTAGAGGATGGCCTCCTTGACCCCAGCTTTTATAGCTCTCAGCCCTGCAAGGTAACCAGCTAAGTAAGCTGCAGGAGTATTCTTACCTGAAGCTGGCCAGCTGAACTTAGTCCTCAGCTCTCTACCAGTTGCTTGTGCTAGAACTACGTCTCCCTTAACTTCAGGCTTGACGACTTGGACTATTATTTGAGTGTTGGTCTTCCTGACCACTAGCAATGGTTTACCGGAGAGCAACATCTTCAACCTTGATCGATAATCTGTTAGACCCCTCCTCCTTCTTCTGAAAGGAATTCGCTTTATGGTCTTCCTTCTAGCCAAGCTTAAACCCTCCTTAGAAGCCCTTGCTCCTTTACGTACTCTTTTAAGTGAGCTCTACTCTGAAAGACTCCTCCCTTGACGAGCTTGTAGAGCCTTCTATAAGTCTTCGCATCTATCATCTTCTTGTCTCTCAACAGCTTAAGGTAATTTCTAAGTGCCCTTACCCTAGCAGTCCAGAGCTTCTTCTCTAAGTTGGCTACTGAACCTTTACGAGAGCCCTCACCTCTCCTTAAACCTTTACGCTTCTTAAGGTGTCTAAGTCTCGCCCTGGCTCTACTAGTTCCTCTAACTGGCTTAGCTGATATCACGCCCTCTTCAATGAGCTTTCTGACGTCATCCTTCGTTACAGCTGATGATACTTCGTCAAGCCTTGAGGGGTCTATGTAGACCCTGCTCTCACCTACGCCTAAAACCTCTGCTGCAAGTCTCCTAACCATGCTGAGATTCATTCTTCAACACCAACCGCGTTGAGGATCCTAAACCCCATACTTTTGGCCTTATCTATTATTTGAAGTCTCTTCCTCCTTCCCACGGTGTGAGCTATTCTTACACAATGAATCTTAGGATCTAGATTGTCTAAATCTTGCGGCCTATACACCAATATTTCAATTAAGCCTGAGGGGTGAAGGCCTCTAACTAGTTTAGGATTACGATAGCCTATTCTAACTATGGGTGGATAGCCTTTCCTACTTAACTTTATCTTGTTGTCTATTCCTCTAGGTCTTCTCCAGCGCTCCTCATCAACTCTCCTGAGCCCTAAAATGTTTAACCTTCTAAACTCTACTCTAGTCCTATTCATCTTCAACCTTAACTTTAAGAGCCTTCTCTTGACATCCATTAATTTTGTAGACATCTAAGTTCACACCTCGTTAAGGAAGCCAACATAGAAAACCTCATCAACACGATGCTACACAACACTCTTACCTTTACGCTCGTATATGTAGATTCCATCCATGAATATTCTTGGATCATACTCCTTTATCTTGGTAGCCCTCTCTATGTTAGCTGCAGTTTGCGATACTTGCTCTAGGTCTACTCCTTCAACTATCACGTCGTCGCCTTTAACTTGAACCTTCACATTGCCCACTATCTTAGCTATCCTCTTCGACTTCTCACCCATGAAGTTCTCTATAACAACCTTATCGCCTTCAACCTTAACAGCCATTGGGAAGTGGGAGTACACTATCTTGAGCTTGTAGACAAAGCCCTCAGTAACGCCAATAATCATGTTCCTGATGTGAGAAGCCACAGTTCTACATGTGCTCTTACCTCTCTTACCTTTAATGTAGGATTCGATGAGGACGTAGTCCCCCTCCACCCTTAAGCAGACTTTAGTATGAGAGAAGTCTTTAGTTAAAGCGCCCTTGGGACCCTTGATAGTGATCTTCGAAGAACCCTCAATCTTTACTTCCACACCTTCTGGTATGCTCACCTTTTCAATTACATATGGATGGTAGAGAAGCTTCATTTCAAACACCTCAATTAGTAAACGTAAGCGAGTAATACTCCACCCATTCCAAGTTCTTTAGCTTCTCTATGCGATACAACACCTTTAGGTGTTGAGACTACAAGGAGACCTACATCAGGTGATGGGAGGTACCTCTTCTCCCACTTTTCATATTCGTTCTTCTTGACTGGAAACCTAGGCTTTATGACCCCACAGTTATTGATCCTGCCCAACAATTGAACCCTTATCTTACCGAACCTGCCATCATCTATATACTCAAAGTTACCTATGTAGCCGTACTTCAACATAACTCTAAGTACACTAGCTATTAATTTTGAGGCAGGCATTATGAGCGCTTCGTTCTTAGCTCTCATCTCACAGTTCTTTATAGTCGTCAAAGCATCGGCAAGAGGATCATTCATGGTCATGAGTCTCTCACCTCGATCACGAATACTTCTTAAAACCAAGCTTAGGAGCAACTTCTCTGAAGCAGCGTCTACATAACATGAGGTTGTATTTACGAATCAAAGCTTCATGAGTACCACAGATTCTACAGCACCTACTACCTTTACCAAATTTTCTCTCTTTTGGCGGTCTATACTTGCCCAAGCAATTCACCTCATAATTTAGTAAGGTTACACGACTTTTACACCAAGAACCTCCTGGACAAATTTTATTCCCTCTTCCATTGTTACTCTTTGCTTCTTACCTATCTTCGATCTCTTTCTACGTCTTCTTGCCACGCGAAAACCTGGCCTTTCAAACGTTACGCAAACGTCAAATCCGAATACTCCTAGAGAAGGATCGTACTTTACGCCAGGTAAAGCTATGTGCTCCTTCACCCCAAATGAGAAGTTTCCATGCTCATCAAACGAAGTCCTCTTAATCTTGAAGTCTACAGCGGCGAGAGCTCTCTTTAGGAAGTCTAGGGCTTTGTCCTTAGTCAATGTGACGATACATGCTATGTTCTCCCCCTTCTTTATTCCGAACTCCTTGATCGTCTTCTTGGCCTTCCTAAAGCTAGGCTTTTGACCTGTTAAGTATTCTAAGACTTGAGCTGCTTTAGCGAGTTTTTCACCTGAAGTCCCCACAGCCATGTTAACTACAACTTTAGCTATTCTGAGACTCCTCATAACATTCCTGCTACTCTCGCTCATGACTCCTTCACCCTAAAGTTATGGCAGGCGAATCTTTTCCTACTACAAATACCGTTAAATATCCGACGTCGAACCTCTCACCCTCATGTTCAAGGGTAACTATCTTGTTCTCTCTCATAGGTCCTCCTTTGATCTCAACGATCTTACCTATCCTACCAACCTTCTTTCCACTTATCACTAACGCCAAGTTACCAGGTTCGAAGGGGTAGTGCTCTAAGATAGTGCGGTCAGGAAGCGCTATCTTAATGACGTCAAACGTTCTATACACGTCTTCGAGAGGTTTTTGAGGGTTCGATACTTTGACTAGAGCGTTGCTCCCATCATGGAGGTTCAACTGTATATGACCACCCCTCACAGTCGTCTTGTCCTCTATCCTACACAGCTTGAAGTGCTTCTCATTTTCAGGAATTGGAACTAGATCTAAGAATTTGCCTGGTCTAGATAGTAACCTGAAGACTAGGTTCTCCTTCTCTATTTCTATAACGTCCATGAGGCCCACGGGGAATCGGTAATCCTTTCTTACAACACCGTCAACCTTTACGGCGCCAGACCTCAACATGTACTTGACCTCCCTCGCGCTCTCAGCTAGCTTGAGGATATCCCTCAACACTATCAAGAGAGGTACGGATCTTTCAAGAGAGTGGGGTCCAGGTGACGGTTTTGGAGCCCATACATGCTCCTTTACTGGAATTGACCACCAAGCAGGCATGGCGTAGCGCTTTAAGCCTCTAGACTTAGACTTCTTGGTCATTCAACTCACCTTAAGTTACGTCGTTGTTTTAGCTGCCATTTTCCTTTCAACTATCTTCTTCCTCCACTCATCATCTAAGTTGAGCTTAATTATCTCGACCTTTGAAGGATGGATTGGGATGGGAACCTCAGATCCATCAACCTTCTTCCTAACCAAACCTTCTATGTATACCCTGAACTTTTTATGGTCTAACTTTATTACCTTCCCAGTATGACCCTTATGAT
>QNVF01000061.1 GCA_004347965.1 Candidatus Nezhaarchaeota archaeon WYZ-LMO8 | reverse complement strand
CCCTATACAAACCTCAGCTCTCTTAACTACGCTTCGTAGAATTCAGCCATTTACAAGCTCCTTGAAGCTAGATACTCATCCTCCAGCTTACGTGGAGAGCCTCTCATCCATTATGACCAGCAACCCCTTATTTAGAAAGAGCATCACAAAGTGTGGGAAGTCAGGAACAATCTTTAATTCTCCAACAGCTTCAAGCATATCCTTAAGATCGCCTCCCTTCCTTCTCTTCATCCCTCATCCCTTTACGACTCTAATTGCTCTCTCACCAATCTTCTCGATCATCCCCTTATCCCTTGAGCCTCTCGAACAGCGAGCCCTAAGGCCATCTACTGCTACAAAGACTCTCTTGCTAGGTCTCTACAATTAACTTCAGCCCAAGTAACCTCCACCTCAACCATCGGTCTAAACGGCGCTCTAAAGAGAGTTTAGGTAAGAGAGCTTAACTAGGACCTCACGAAGACATGGTTTTAAGTTAACCCTCAAGCTAACATGGTAACCACTTAGCGATCATCGTTGAAGAAAGCAGTGCAAAAGCCTTATTCTCAATCCCTCTGTGAGATCCCTCATGTCCAAGATGTGGTAGACCAATTTTAGGTAAACCTTATATGAGTCTACTTGACTTAAAAACTCGGTGGCTCTAAGTGGGCTACGTCACCGTATCTGCGAAGATTCCAAGGAGGTTGAAGGAGCTTTTAGATAAGTACAAGCTGGAAGTTGGACCGATCATTAGGAGATATCTTGAAGAGGAGGTCAAGAAGAAGATGATCGAGGAGCTTGAGGACCTATACAAGGAGATGGGTGAGGAAATATCCAAGGTGAGCGACGAGGAGGTCGTCAAGTTGATACGGGAGGACAGGGAGGGCAGGTAGCCATGTATCTCTTCGATGCGAGTGCAATCATGAACCTCGTGAAGAGAGGGAGGTTTAAAGCCTTTGCAAAGGGGGCTACGCTAGACCTAGCTGCCTACGAGACCATTAACGCTGTCTGGAAGGAGTGTCTCCTACTTAAGAGGGTACGTGTAGAAACGGCCTACAAGTGGGTAAAGCTCCTATCCAAGGTTTTTAGCGTTCTAGAGTTGAAGAACATAAGGGGTCTTGAGGAGGAGGTCTTCAACTTGGCGGTGAGGGAGGGCGTAACCGTCTACGATGCATCTTACTTGTACATCGCGATGACTGATAAGCTGACGCTCGTAACCGATGACAGCAAGCTAATCGATATAGCTAGGAAACACGTAAGCACCATTTCGACTTCCGAGCTCCCCACGTAGCTTCTCGTAGAGTTCGTCAAGTGCATAGAACTCCGTTCTCGAAATATGGGATAGTTGTTGAGAGAGCGTACTTGTTTGGGAGCTACGTTAAGGGTTCTTGGATTAAGACGAGCGACATAGATCTAGTAGTCGTGTCGAGAGACTTTGAGGGAATGTCGTTCACCGAGAGACTGGACTTGATAAATAGATTGCAGTGAGAGCCGGCATAACCCCATTCATAGAGGCAATCCCGCTGACCCCTAAAGAGATCGAAGAGATGGTTCAACGAAGGTCGTGCTAAGAGACGTCTCGAAGTATTTGGTAGAAGTGGGGTAGAGGTGGCGTCGTACTATTCCATTGTGCACGTCCTTAATGACCCATGCCTTTAACCACTATATCACGAAAAGTTCGAGGAGTAATACTTATTTCAACTCTATGCCTCCATTTATTGGAAGGGCTTAATGACCTCGATACTCAATGAAGACCTTAAAAGGTATCTAGATCTCTACCTCGAAATACTTAGGGAATTCTTTAAGGACGATTTGGTCTCAGTATACGTCTTTGGCAGCGTAGCGCGAAGCGAAGCCTCTGAGGAGAGCGACGTGGACTTATTGGTCGTCGTTAAAGGGCTTGAAGAGGATGTGGGCAAGAGGCTTAAGCTCTCTTCGAGCCTAAAGGAGCTTCTTAGGAAGAGGAGTTGGGACTTGAGGAGGACGTTGAGGAAGAAGGGTCTTCCGACGACGATATCCGACGTCCTGCTAACGCCGGAGGAGGTCCAAAGGCATCCTCCAATACTCTTAGACCTGGTGATTGATGGCGTTCCGTTGATCGATGAAGGCGGCTTCCTAGCTCAAGAGCTCGAGAGACTCAAGGAGAGGCTTAGAGAACTTAAAGCGATTAGGGTGAAGAGCAAGCATGGCTGGTACTGGATCTTAAAGCCAGGAGCAAGGTTGGGTGAGGTGATCAAAGTGTGATAAACATAGAGATGGCGAGAGACTACATGATGAGAGCGAAGCGCTTCCTAAGGGAAGCTGAAATGGCTCTAGTAGAAGGGGACAACGCAACCTCCATTAGGAGGAGCCAGGAGGCGCTTGAAATGGCTGTTAAGGCTCTACTGAGGGCCCTTGGAATAGAGTATCCTCGAAGTCACGACGTCAGCGACGTCCTCATAGATCATGGAGATGCACTACCAGAGAACTTGAGAAGCGAAGTCGAAGACTTAGCTAAGCTTGTCTCTCAGCTAGCATCGATAAGAGGTCCAGCCCTCTACGGCTACGAGAGGGAAGGGATACCTGCATCGAAAGCCTTTAGCAGGGACTACGCTACCGAAGTCCTCTCAGCTGTAAGAAGGTACGTGAACTTGATAGAGAGGGAGCTAAGAGAGGCCAGGATACTAGACTGATAGTCGGTCACGAGCTCATCGGAGATATGCCCTCCCAAATCCGTGATGATTGAATTGGTCTCTTAAAGCCTTTGTCAAGAAGAGCATGACTAATCAAGATTGCTGTGACTGGCGAACGCTCCGTCGCGTACGTGTGATGAGCTTGCCCTTCTCTCTAAGACCTTATCTGGTTTGTTGCGAGCCCCTCATTTAAGAAGCCCTGTGAAGAGCTCAGCGGCCCAAAGCCTATACCTCTATGATGCGTACACCCTCTACAAGAAGATAGAGCCCCTCAAGCTATACTCCTTATAGACCTTTGAGAATTGCTCCCTTTCTCGTAGGCACTCAAAAATGTTATTGCTCACCGATCTCTAAGCACCCAAACAATATTAATCCAAGGATTCCTAGAGGTACATTGAGCCCCTCTTAAGTGCGCGCAAAGAGGAGAGCAACGACTTCAAGCTCAGCTTTCTACCTCTTAAGGGAGTAGAAAGATTATTACCGACATCATCACTATTACTATCACTAAGAATATCGAAGATCCCTTAAGGGGTAGAAAGAAAGGTTGCTTAAGCATCTCGATGCATCCTTTTAACGTCTTGCTGAAGATTCCTTAAGGGAGTAGAGAGATTGATTAGGGTCAAGCGATAGCCTACACCATGTTAGTCGAGGAGAAGATAGGCAAGCTTGTGAAGAAAGTGGTGATAAAGTATCTAAAAGGCAATAAAACGTTTGAAATACCGTTGACAGACGAATTAAGAAGACACGTTCTCTACGTAATCTCGAGAATAAAGTCGATAATTGAAGGAGAGAAACTCCCAAGAGGAAATTATAAGAAGCGCAGAAACTGTGGCTTCATGAAAATATGCGGTGAAGCATGAATCTTTATGAGAACCCCACGTCAATGATGCTTCGGGAATTTCATGTAGAGCGAGCGCAGATTAAACGCAACTGTAATGTCACCGTAATCAGAAAACTCTGAAAGAATAGAGAGAAACATAAGGTAATGCTCAGAGCCTTGTTATAAGAGAATTGAAAAGCATAATAGACGTGGAGAAGTTTGCTAGCATTGACTACACCAACTCGTTCTTCTATAATTAAGGTTCGAGAAGATGTCCTGGAATTGGTGTAGGTGATTATTGAGGTCCTCGATAATGGTAGGCTTTATAATGGTTGAGGTTTCATTTAGAGTGGAGGACGATGCGAAGAGAGGTTAGGCTTTGGATTGAAGCTGCTCACGAAGACCTTGTTGATGCGGGTGACGCTATTCAGAGGGGTAGGTGGTTTAGAGCTGCTTTCTTCTCTCAGCAAGCAGTCGAGAAGGCCTTGAAGGCCATGTTCTTCGTAGTTCGTAGGGAGGAGCCACCACACATACACACAGTGACCGAGCTTTACAGGCTCCTGAAGGAAGTGGGCTTTACGCTTCCACAAGAGCTCGAGGAGCAGCTATACATATTGAACAAGTACTACACGATAACGAGATACCCTGATGCAGCTAATGGGCTTCCAAGCGAAGCCGTTGACAGGGTGGAGGCTGAAAGGGCGTACAACCTTGCTTGTAGCGTGGTGAAAGCTGTTGAAGAGCATGCCTGGAAACATAGTTGAAGCTGTTAAGAGGCTCCTAGAAGAGCTCTCGAAAGAGGGGGTGGCTGTTGAGAGAGCGTACTTGTTTGGGAGCTACGTTAAGGGTTCTTGGATTAAGACGAGCGACATAGATCTAGTAGTCGTGTCAAGGAACTTCGAAGGAATGTCGTTCACCGAGAGACTGGACTTGATAAACAGGTTGCAGTGGAAGGCCGGCATAACCCCATTCATAGAGGCAATACCACTAACCCCTAGAGAGCTCGAAGAGAGGATTCAGCAAAGCGTCGTGCTAAGAGATGCCTCGAAGTATTGGGTAGAAGTGATG
>QNVF01000060.1 GCA_004347965.1 Candidatus Nezhaarchaeota archaeon WYZ-LMO8 | reverse complement strand
TGTTCTACCCTGAAGCGCTTGGGCTAGGTTACGATTTCATCCACAAGATCACAACAGCCAAATTAGGAGAATTAACTTTGACAGACTTGACTGCACTTTTAATTTTAAAAATTGTAGCCACAAGCTTAACACTGAATTTCGGTGGAAGCGGGGGGCTATTCATTCCGTCGCTTTATGTTGGCGGCGCACTTGGGCTCATTTACGCACAAACTTTGAACCTTGAGGCGCCTGTTCTATATGCCATATTATCAATGGCTGCAGTGCTGGCTGCGACGAGCAAGAGCCTTCTGACGAGTATAGCTCTGGTTGCCGAAACCATGGGCTCGAGCTTTATAATCCCCGCCATCGTTTCCGCTGCTGTCAGCTATTTTCTTACGGGAAGCAGATCATTCTATAGAAGTCAACTTGTGAACAAATTGCAAGCAAGGCATGCGCAATGCTAAAGTTGAATAGTTTAAATTTAAGAATGCGATTTCAAACTATAAGACCAAGGATGCTACAGTAACCTCATTGACACGACTGAGCTGATCTCCTACTCAGAGAGGACGAAGGAGTTTACCGTCGATGTCGACGTTGAGAGGGACAAGACAAAGCTGAAGATTACTGTGGCTAAGCTCGGCACAATTGAGACCACTGCTGACACCACCAAGAAGAAGGGTGAGAAAACGAGTCTCTGGGCGATAACGAAGTACTCTGACATGTCGAAGAAGGTTAAGGCAAGCGAAGACATCAAGAAGGGCGAAACCTTGAGCGTAACGATAGAGACGATATAGGTCCTTCTCCTTCTTTACACACCTTTTTATGTGATGCCAACTTTCTTCGATCGTAGTGCTGTAACGGGGATTCCCACCCGTGCTGTATAGAAAGGCGAGGCTCCATTGTCGTTATGCTTCAGTTCATAGGCTCTCTAAACCGCGCTCACCAAACCACTCCTCCGGATCACCTATCAAGAGGCTTGCTTCTCCAAGCTAAGTAGCTAGGTCCTCGATGCTATTAATGCCTAGAGATCTGTGCCCATTGATTAACAGGGAAAAAAGCCTAAAGAGGATAAAGATAAGGAATACTTGTCGAGGTCGCTCTCTAGAAGATGAGCCAAACTCGAGTCGCTACGAAATTTCCTGACATCTCCACTGCTGGTTTGTCGCCCTTTAGGGCATAGAGGGGTCAGCTGAAAAGTTAGGGAAGAGGTGGAGAGTACAAGGCTTTTGCAGAAATAATCGTGTCCTCTCTTTTGGAGGTGGGTGACATCCTCATCGTCGATGGGGTAAGAGGGCATTTAGCTTGCTCCTGACTGCCTCTATGAACTCCTCGGTCGTTAGGATAGCTTTCACGGGCCCTTCGCATACCCTTGCTAAGTCTTGAGTTACCATTCCGTCCTCTATGGTGAGCTTAGTTGCCGCTTCAAGTGCTTCCGCGAAAGTGATGAGGTCCCTGAGCCCATCCATCTCCCCCCTCCTCCTGAGGGCCTTGGACCAAGCGAATATTATCGCTGTAGGGTTCGTGGACGTCTTCTCACCTTTGAGGTATCGATAGTAGTGTCTCTGAACCGTTCCGTGGGCTGCTTCAGACATGTAGTGCCCTTCAGGGGACATGAGCTCTGAGGTCATCATTGCTAGGGAGCCCGAAAAAGCAGATGCAACCATGTCTGAGAGCACGTCTCCATCGTAGTTCTTGGTTGCCCACACGAAGCCCCCTTCAGACCTCATAGCTCTAGAGTAGGCGTCATCTATCAGGTAGTACTCGTACTTCAACCCTCTCCTCTCGAACTCCTCCTTGAACTCCCTCTCGTAGACCTCGTGGAAGACCTCCTTGAACCTGGCGTCGTAGACCTTCGATATCGTCTCCTTAGCTGCGAACCAGACGTCCAAGTTGTTGATAAGAGCATACTTGAAGGACGACCTGGCGAAGGACTCTATCGACTTATCTAGGTTGTAGTATGCTTGCAGGACCCCCGGGCCTGTAAGCTTGGGTAGCTTGGCTCTAAGCTCCTTGCCTGATGAGGATCTGAAGACTACCTCAGCCTCACCAGCCTCTTCAAACCTAATTCCGACTCCGGAGTATATGTCGCCGAAGGCGTGGCGAGCTACGACTATCGGCTTCCTCCAGAACCTGACGGCTGGAGCTATGTTCTTGACCATTATCGGGGCCCTGAATATCGTTCCGTCCAATATCTCCCTTATCGTCGCGTTAGGGCTCCTCCACTCCCTCTTTAAGTTGTACTCTCTAACTCTCTCGGCGTTCGGAGTAATCGTAGCGCACTTAACTCCAACGCCCCACCTCTTGATCGCTTCGGCAGCCCTAACGGTGACCTCGTCATTGGTTTCATCCCTGACCTTCAAGTGCAGGTCGTAGTACTCGACCTTAAGCTCAACGTAGGGCTCGATGAGCCTCTCCTTGACCCATCGCCACACGACTCTAGCCATCTCGTCCCCGTCCATCTCCACTATTGAGTTGATCATGGTTATCCTTTCCACACTCAATGCACCCCAGAGGGGGTTAGGATGACAGGGCTATAAAGCTAATTCCTTACGCATTCTCATAGTCACTCTCAAGTCAAGTTTTAAATACTCGTATCGAAAAA
Source organism: Candidatus Nezhaarchaeota archaeon WYZ-LMO8 (assembly GCA_004347965.1). Taxonomy (GTDB): domain Archaea; phylum Thermoproteota; class Methanomethylicia; order Nezhaarchaeales; family WYZ-LMO8; genus WYZ-LMO8. The sequence goes on along the minus strand of QNVF01000060.1, from coordinate 2,162 downwards.
CGAAGCAGGTAAACTACGGTCTAGAGCTTCGATAAGTGATTGACATGATCTCATATAATTGGCGCCTCAACATTGCTACAATGCTCTTCTTTACCTTCGTTCAAGTGGTAGTCCCACTCATACCAAGATACGCAGTGGCTATGGGCATCCAGCCTTTCATGATAGGTCTAGCGTCTTCGAGTATCTCAGTAACTGCCATAACGTTTAGGCCCATAGGAGGGTTATTGAGCGATAAGTGGTCGAGAAAGAACCTCATGGTTATCGGGATAGCACTGGTCTCTGCATCCTACATCGTGCTAGCCTTATCGAGGAGTGTAGACACTATAATCATCTCAAGATTACTTGAGGGTGTAGCTGTAGCTCTATTCATTCCGTCATCAATTGCTAGCGCAATAGACTATGCTCCTCAAGGGAGGGTGGGAGAGTTCTTAGGTTGGAGGAGCTTAACGATAGGAGCCGGCTTCTCACTAGGACCTGCTCTAGGAGGGTTTATGTCAGAGGTCTTGGGCTACAATAACACTTTTATGATTACAGCACTACTTGTGCTTACCATCATCCCCCTCATAATGTCATGCAAGGAAGCTCCTCATTCTGTACCCCCCAAGCTCACTAAGGAATACCTAGTGGGACTAAGAAGCCTTCGCTTCATCCTCGCTTTCGTGAGCCTAATGATTTACTCGGTTGCGTGGATGGGTCTACTGACGTTCTTATCTGCATACTTAAAGCTTCAGAATTATGGAGATCTTGAAATAGGGCTTTTCGTGACTATTCAAGCTGCAACAAGTTTGATGATTAGGGTTTTTGCTGGAAGAGCAGCAGACGTAAGGCCATGCCTCACGACGTCTATGGGGCTCTTCGTGATTTCAGTAGCATTCTTTGCTGTGTACCTCTTTGAAGTGCCACCGCTCCTCTACATAGCCTCGCTCATACTTGGCTTGGGCTCAGGAATACACATTCCATCATCACAGACACTTGCACTTGCCAAAGCTCCAGCAAATAGTAGAGGTTTTCTATCAAGCATATACACCATGGGCCTCGACGTGGGAAACTTGAGCGGCCCCCCGCTCTTCGGAATCTTAGTTGAAAGTACCGGTTGTTACCAAGTAGCCTTCTCAATATCCCCGGTGCTACCATTAATCTTAGCATTAATCCTACTTCCATATGCACTTAAAAATAAGACGTGAAGGTCTTCTAAAGCAATGCGAAATACGTACTAAGCGATTGCCATTAAAAAGAAGAAAAGAAGAGATGTTCTTAAACAAGCAGACAGCATTACCCTGGCAAGACGTGTTTACTCAGATGTTTCCATAAAAGATCTGTTGCATCTATAACGTACGTTTGACGACCTACGGTCCCAATAGTAACATATTGAGTCCCGCCAGGCCAGACGTGGCCTCCTTCCAATATAACGTATGCTATCACCTCAACACCGTTGATCCCTCCACTCCACCAGTATCGAGTAACGCTCGTTGGGTACTGCGTAGCGATGGTGAGGGCATCTTCACGAGAGACCCAGTAAGGTAGGCAATCTAAGTCTAAGTGTGTTGAGGGCCACTTAGTCACTTCAGGCTCTGGATTGCATTTATAATGTTGTGCGAGAAGCTTAGCGCATTCCAGCATCTCTGAGGCAAAGTCCCACCACGGTGGACCCAGAATAGACTCCTTGGTCCCAGCGAACATGACTATAGTTCTCGGTTTAGGCGGAAACTCGCCACGCTTCAAACGTATATTTAAGAAATCCACACCTGCGATTAGTGATAGTAATTGCTTTACGCGTTCATAAGGTGGAGTGGCGCTCACAATTCCGACACCAGCTATCTTATCTGGAATATTATAGAGCAAGTATGTTGCTAATACTCCGCCTCCCGAGACCCCCCATGCATAAATTCGCCTAGCATCTATATTGAACTGAGACTTCATTCTATCTATAATAGCATTGACGAAGGCGACGTCATCTTCAAACCGCATGGTCTCAAACAAGTTTGGAGCAACACAGATGAAGCCATCCTTCTCAGCATAACGATCAGAACGAGTACCAACCCACTGAGCTAAGCCGCTACACCATCCCCCATGAAGGTCGAAGACTAGCGGCATTGGCTTGCTCCCGTCGTATGTGCTAGGAACATAGTAGTAGTATGTTCGCTTTGCACCGTTAATGACTA
>QNVF01000006.1 GCA_004347965.1 Candidatus Nezhaarchaeota archaeon WYZ-LMO8 | reverse complement strand
TGCTTTGCCCTTATTGTGGATGTTATGTGGATGTAAACGAGTACTACTCAAAGCACTATGGTGGGCAATGCTTAAACCGTAGAAGCAACCATTAAGCTAAAGAGCTTATTCAACGTATAAAAATTACAGTGAGAGAAACTACGTGAGACACTTATGATGTTAAGTAAGGTTGTAAGTATCATTGAGACGCTCACATCTAGTGCTATTGGTCCTTCACCTAAGTTCGATGAGTATCACGTGATTAAGCTATTAATGACCTTGCTCAAGGAGGGATCCATCGGAAGAACCAGGCTGTCTAAGATCTTGATGTTAGGTGAGGGATCTACTAGGACTTTAATCACAAGAATGAAGTCCATGGGCTTAATAGAGGAATCAAGGAAGGGGTGCTCTTTAACACCTAGTGGGCGAGATGTAGCTGATGTCATTGTCTCTAAGATCTCATGTATAACTAGAGTTCCCGTAGAGAGCTTCGGTATCAGTGGTGTTGGCGTTGGAGTTCTAGTTAAAGGTGCTCCACCCAGAGTTGACGTCATCAAGCTTAGAGACGAAGCAGTTAGAAGGGGGGCAAAGGCCTTGATAACCATGCTCCTAGTTAAAGGGAAGCTAGCCATACCGACCGTGGAGGATGACGTCATGGCTAGATGGCCTGACGTCTCAAAGTACATCTTTGATGCTATTAAGCCTCAAGAAGGAGACGCTATTCTGATAGGTATCGCAGACCAATACTCAATGGCTGAAAGAGGCGCGTTAATGGCTGCATGGAGCTTAGCATTGGAACAGTCTAAGTCAGTTAACGCTAGCTCTACAAGCTAGCTGACGAGCTAAGAGCAATGTGTATTCCGCTTCGCTAAGTGAAGCTACTCCTAAAGCAATAGAGTCTATCTCAGGTCTACTGAGAGCCCATAGAAGAGATCTTTCTACCGGTAGCCTTCCAGCTCCAAGAACCTTCTTAGCTATTACGACAACGTTCATCTCTTTCAAAATTTCAAGGGTTTCATCAACGTCCTCATTAAATAGCCCTGCATAATTTAAAGGCACCATTACGACCCTTATCTCATCAACATGCTTCAGCTTATGTAGGGTCTTGTTAGGTGTATGGGTTGCAATTCCAGGAGTAAATCCCAATTCTCTAACTTGAGCTAGAAACTTTTTAATTAGAGGGACATCAAGGTGATCGACTACTGATGCATGAGCCAAAACAATTTTCACGTCGAACTTCTTGAACCTCTCAATAGCTCTATTAGGTTTGTCCCACGTACTAAGGACTATTATGGGAGGTTGACTAGCATGCTCATAAGCTATGCCTATTTCGCTTGCTAGGAAGCTTACGTCAATAGCCTGAATCCAAGTGAATCCATTATTTAAGCACCAGGACAATATCTTAGCCACTTCACCTCTCTTCATCACGAACTCGAGATAGTATAAGTAGCTTTTCTCGAATTGACCTGCAGCTATGAAGGGTGATGTCCCAACAAGTATCTTGGATATCTCAACTTCGTTCTTCTTAACTATAGGTAGCTTAAGAATCTCGTCATTCAAGTTCTCTCACAAATAAGTACTCTAAAAAGCAAAAAGGCTTAAGTTGCTCTCGGCAGCTCTCGCTTGCAAAGTGTACAGAGACCGTGCCCTGCATGACATTGTTGGCAGATATGCCTTGAGCACCTTCTACAGACCATTTGAGCTACTCTAGCTCTGCATATCGCGCAAATCATCTTTCTCTCAAATCCTTCTCAACGATCTCAGCTACCCTTCTCCCCGATAGAAGCATTGAGCCGAATATGGGTCCCATTCTTGGAAGACCATAAACCGCTGCTACCGCCATTCCAGCAACGTAAAGACCTTCTATAACCTTTCCCGTCTTCTCTACGACTAGCTGCTCTGATAATTCACTGTAAGCAGATTTCTCCCCCATGAGGGTTATCGACACATCGGGTATCTTCTTAGAAGCAACAGTCACAACCTCAGCATCGTGACCTGTAGCGTCTATCACTGCTCTAGATCTAACGAACATTGGGTCTACGTGGAGGCCAGCTATTTGAACCGCACTCCACTGTATGCTTACCCCTTCAACCCTCAATGGGTTCTCCCTAAATATCACGTCGTCCACGCTAACACCTAGTATCACCTTGGCACCTGCATCAATTGCTCCTGAAGCTAGCTTAGCAAGCATTTCTGCTGCATCTGCTACGTAGATCCCATTACCAACTGGAGTTAGCTTGCAGCCAACCTCTCTCAATATTTGATCGGCTGGCTCTCCCAGCACAACCTTGTGGAAGAGCATGCCGCCTCCTCCTATACCACCACCGAAGCTCAATCTCCTTTCAAAAAGCACTACTTCAAAGCCCTTCTTAGCCAAGTATCTTGCTGCCGTCATACCTGAGGGTCCTGCTCCAACAATTATGATGTCAGTCCTTGATATCTTAATCCAGTCTTTACAAGCGTGCTCAACTATTATCTTGGTAATCTCATCCTCAGGTAGGCTCCTTACTATCACAGACGTCAGCTCCTGAAGAAAGCTAAGTATGAGTAATTTTAAGCTAAGTGAGATTTAAATCGTTTAAGAAGTTACTTAAGAAGCTCTCTTAATGCTTCTTCGATCTCCTTAACGAAGCGTTGCCCCCTCTCATCAGTCTTCGTAGAGACAGAAAAGGCTAGCAAGGTCAGCGTTGCTGCTAAGAGACCCCAAACCCCTGGATCGAGTTGTAATATAGTTTGCATCCACGAACTCAGTTTACCTGGTTGTAGTATGTAGCGCGCAAGGGTTAGTATCCCGGTTACGGCAACACCTACTACTATGCTAGCGTAAGCTGAGATCTTATTTGCACGCTTCCACACCAGAGCAGCTATGAAGGCTGGAACAAACTGTAGAAGCCAGCTTGAGGACATAACTGCTAGCTCCACTATGAAGCCCCTAGTGAAGGAGAATACTATCGTCGCTAACACTATGACTATCATGAAAGCTCTGCTAATCATTAAAGCTTTGAGTTCGTCGTATCTTGGCCTTACGACCTTCACAACGTTCATTGCAAACTCAGAACTAAGAGTGAGCATTATCGAGTCGAGGGTCGATATGCTAGCAGCCAATATTCCTAGGAGTACGAGTATTGCTATAGGCTCCCATATCATGGTGAGTAGTGTGGGAGTGACCATGTTCGGATCTCTGATGTGAGGAACAAGTATGTGAGCGACGAGACCTAACAGAGTCACTATCACCGTATAGATGAAGCCAAAGATTAAGAAGCCTCCTATCATGTTCCTAAGAGCTCCAACAGACTTCGGTATGTAGAATCTTTGAACAACTTGGGGATTGGATACGCAGAAGAAGAACCAGGGCACGGTCATGCTGATGAACGCTATTAGCGTAAACCTATTGTGAGGACCAGGAACTCCTAGCACACTCGAATCTTGAGCTAACTTTTCAAAGACCGCACCCACACCTCCAGCTAGCTGAAACGCTATGAAGAGCATTGTGAGGGACGATGCAAGCATCACGATAGCTTGCAGTGTATCCGTCCAAGCAACGGCCCTCATTCCACCCCATAATGTGTAGGCAAGGGTCGCTACAATTACTAGCAGTGCACCTATCTCGAATGGTATGGCGTTATTAGTCAATCCGCTAACCAAAACACCCACACCTATCAACTGAGCTGCCATGTAGGGTATCAGGAAAACGTGATAGAGAATGGCAACTGTCATTCCAAGCAATGGACTCCCATACCTCTCCGTAAGCAGTTGAGCTGGTGTGATGATGTTCCGCTTTTTACCAGCAACGTAGAACCTCAAGCCAAGTAGAACAGCAAGCATCAAGCCCATCAAGTACACGAGCTCGAAGCCTAATGCTCCAACACCGTGTATAGCTGTCAATCCAACGAGACCAACCATCATGAAAGCGCTATATGTTGTAGCTGAGTAGGTCATAGCCGCTATGAAGCCCCCTATTCTCCTTCTAGCTATGAAGTAATCCTCAATGGTCCTCTCAGTCCTTAGCTTGCCTTGATGAGCTATGAAGAAGCATATAGCAAGAAAAGCTATTATTGAGACTAAAACGGTCATAGGGTCCAATTTAGACCCTCCAGCTTCTCATAACGTAGAACATTAAGGCTATGGCTACCAGCGCATCAATACACCAGAAGAGGTACGTGAACCAAGTAAGCTCTGGAGATCTTAGGATTGTGTAAGGGAATAAGTAGGCTAGCAATAGTAAGGCTATGAAGCAAGTGATTACTAACCAGCTCTTCATTTTTCTTCGAATTACTACCAATTCGAAAAGAAAATATATAAGTTTTTCCATCAATTCCCTAGGAGATGGCAGAGGAAGCCATACTAAGGCTTTTGAGAGAGAGGGGCGCTAAGGGGGTCCTTCAATCTGAATTAGCTGAGCGCATAGGTTTCTCCAAATCGACTATATCCTACTTTTTATCGAAGCTTGAAAGTAAGGGGACTATCGTTAGAAGGAGGGTTCCCGGCTCCGGCTTCAGGGTTTGGTTGAAGGGAGTAGAGTCACCAAGCAAGCTTATAAGGATTGGTATTGTGAGAGCTGCTGAATACCCCTTCATATTCGACTTTAAGTCTAGACTTGAAGAGGAAGGTTTTGGAGTCTACATGAAGGTCTACAATGATGGAGTTGCAGTAATGAGTGACTTGGTTAAGGGCAAGATAGACGCCTGCTTTTCACCACTCATAACACAGCTGGTCTTCTATGCTACGTCTAGGGGGAAGTTTAGGATCGTAGCATCTGGGGTTAGTGGTGGTGGAAGCATTGTTTTGATGAGGGGAGTTAAGTTAAACGAAGTTAAGAGGGCTGGCTCAACATTTGCCTCCACAATGGACGCTTGCTTGGCAACTTATCTGAGGGAGAGAGGTCTTAGCGATGTTGAGGTTATTTACTTCGAAAGCCCGCAGCGCATGGTCGAAGCGTTAGAGAGGAAGGAGGTTCAAATGCTAAGCATATGGGAGCCCTACGCGAGCATCTTAGAGTCTAAGGGTCATGAGAGGATGGTTAGGTTCAGCGACTACATAGGTCCTTATCCTTGCTGTGTACTGGCTGTAAATCCAGTGGAAGAGGAACTTGCTAACTTAATGATCGAGAAGCTCATAGATTCATTGTCAAAGAGAGACTATGTAGACCAAGCAACTAAGCTAAGTAACCTAATAGATGTAGAGCCAAGCATTGTACGAAAAAGCATTCTAGAATACACCTTTCAACCAACCTTCGAGGTCAAGGACATCAATAGGTATCTGAAGGCTGTTAGACTTGAGATTGCAATACCTTGGATCTCAAGAGGATTGAGAGGCTATGGAAGAGTAGCGTAGGGGAACTCGATTCTGTTCATCTTCAGTACCTCTACGTACTTATCTAAGAAAGCTAGACTTCGAGAGTGAAATGAGATAAGGTTTAAATGTAAGGCAAGAGAAATAAAAGTAATAATAATAATAATAACAAAAATACTAATATTTTGATGTAGAGGACCCTTTCATGGGAAGGGATGCGTACTCCTTGATAGGCAGCATCGTAATGTGGTTTCTTGAACTTTGGAATAGGAGGAGGATTGTTCTCCCCCTTCTCTTCCTTGCAACATTGGCTTCATGGATGTTAATAGGGGTAGTACCTCGCACCTACGCCTTCGTCCTCGGATCCTTCTTTGCGGCGATAACCATAACGGTCGTCTTCCTCACCTTCCTCCTCTTAGGAACCATAGTCATCGACTCGATAGAGGCAGGCTTTATTCCGCTTGAGAGAGTGCCTAGAGTAGTTGTTGGCTCCTTAATAGCAATCTTCGTGGTTATAGGAGTCCTATTGTACCTCGCTCTAATGCTGGTTGGAGTGGCTCCTCCCCCTCCCCTCCCCTTCTTGTTCGCCATACTCAACGCTATGACTGTGACCCCCATGGTCACGTTGGCCATAGTTATCCCCCCAACGATAGGCTACTTCCTCTTGAGGGAGAAGTGGAGGAGGTTGAGGGCTAGGGTGCCATTCTGGGGGTCCTACCTAGGTCTCCTAGCAGCATTCCTCTGTCTCTACCCAATTCTCACGCTTCCTCAGCTATGGCTCATTGAGTGGCCGAAGTTCTTCGGTACAGCTGGAGCTCTAGCATTACCCTCACTCTTCCTCCTCTCCTACCCAAGAGAGGGTGCAGCTAAAGCTGTTGGCCTCATACTCCCCTTCATAGGCTTCATATCGTGGTTCACGTGCTTCGGAGGGATGACTCTAGGAAGCATATTAGCAATCCTAGGAGGGGCGTGCGCCCACTCCTGGTCCCCCTCTCAACGCGGCGGTTAGCCGCTTGAGAGGAAGGGGAGGGTTGAAGTTTGAATTGGAAAATAACAGTGGGAGGGCTTGCGGCAGTAGTGCTACTACTGCTAGCCATGTCGGTAGCGCAGGTAGTATGGGGTGCAGTGCTCTACGCACATGCAATATACGAGACCATCGACATCACCATTCCAGAAGCCCACCTCACTAACGTAGTCATGAAAGGTGGACAGAGCGAAGTGGTTATTGACGAAACAACAGAGCTAGCTGCCCCCGTGATAATCCAAGAGGTAGGGTCCATAAATTGTCCAGGAGGTCAAGTTGTAAATAGAACGCTCAAAGTAGATATACCAAGTCTTCCAGGTCCGATTTACGTTTCAGCGATCCTTACCTTCGGAGAAGCCAGTATGGAAAATGTGAAGATGGAGGCTGTATATCTCTGTAGTAGTGGTGGAACGCTCAATGGAGTAAATATGACTGTCGCTGACTTCCCTGAAGGCATGGTACAGGAGATCGCCTCTGCCACGATGTACAACCTGTTTACGAAGATCTTCTACGCTAGCATCGGAAGCCTTGGATACACCGACTTAGAGATCAAGATAGTGATCAATATACCCTGGTTACAATAGCAACCAGAGGGTGAGGGTGGCTAGCCCAACCTCAAACCCTTCTTTACCACGTAGTTGTTCGGTTCCTCGACGTCTCCTCGGAGAGCTTAATTGTGGCTTGTGACTTTGAGGTTCTTAGGCGACTGAGATAAATAGCTTCAATTCCAACCTTTAATTGGTGAGAGATGCCTCTTCTAGTGAGGGCTAGGAGCATATACGATGGGTGGTTTAAGGCTGTCTTAGCAGTATTGGATCACGGCTCTTGGGTTACGAAGGAGGACTCCAAGATCCTAGAAGTAGAGGACTTGATTCTCTACGTTGAGGACTTATCGAAGCCCACGAAGCATCCAGAGGTTCTTGAGAACATAGGGTGCTTAAGCTCAACTCAATTAGAAGCTTATGTCAAGCAGTTCATGTCATCAGATAGGATGGGCTTCACGTACACGTATGGTGAGAGACTTAGAGCTTATGCTTGTCCAAGGTGCGGTGCAACGTTTGATCAAGTAGCGTTCGTTAAGGAGAAGCTATCGAAGTTCCCAAATACAAATCAGGCGGTCGCCGTACTGTACAATCCCTTAAAGGACTCAGATAGCACTCGGCACAACGACCCACCGTGCTGGAATTGGGTTCAGTTCAGGTTAAGAAAGGGAAAGCTCCACATAACCGCAGTCTTTAGGAGCCACGATTACGCCAAAGCCTTATACCCAAACCTCTATGCGATAGCATCGCTGGCTGAGGAGATGTATCCGAGAGGTACTAGAAGGCTTACTCTCTTGTCCACCAGCGCTCACATATACGAGTCTGACTATAAAGTTGTTGAGAAGTACGTAGCTCCATTCAGGCTGCTCTATAGAGTCTAGGGCGATGAGCGATCTTGCTTGCAATGTTTATATCCTCTATTGTCGCTAAGCTTAGCGGTGACGAGACTTGAAGGTCTTGAAGCTAGCTGAGCTCTCGTGGGTTGAGCTCAAGAAATTACTGGATGAGGGGCTTGACACTGTCTTCGTGCCTGTGGGCACAATTGAAGCTCACGGCAAGCACTTGCCGTTGGGTACTGATGTCTACATCCCAGAAAAGATAGCTGAAGTTCTGTGCTCAAAGATCGGCGGGGTCTTAGCTCCAACCATCCCCTACGGAGTCACTAGAAGCATGATAGGGTATCCTGGCTCCCTCACATTGACTGCGGGGACCTTCAGGTCCATGATCAAGGAGCTCGCAATCTCGTTTGGCAAGAAGGGCTTTAAGCACGTCATCTTCGTTAACGGTCATGGAGGAAACACGGATTCAATAAAGGAGGCAATTAGAGAGGCCTACATGGAGGTCGGCGTAAAGGGCATGGTGATTGACTGGTGGCTTGCAGCTAGAAGCGTAGTCGACAAGTACTATCCAGTTGGTCAAGGGCATGCATTAGCTGAAGAGACCGCGGCACTAATAGCCTCTAGAGATGATCTTCTAAAGAAGGAGCTTTACGACGATGATGAGTACGTCCCATATCAAGAGGGGCTTTGGGCTTACCCCCTTCCAGCTTCAGCACTAGCTTACAGGAAAGAGAAGCCGATCTTAGATTTTGATGTGGAGAAGGCTAAGAGGTTCCTTGAGGAGGTTTGCGAGTATCTGGCTAAGGAGGTGGAGAACGTAATAGAGAGGTGGAGGAGGGGGATTGATATATTCGAAAGGAGAGCTTAATGGTATGTTTATGACCTCATCAATAAGTTAATTAACTTTATTGATCTTCATGTTCTCAGCTAGTAAATTATGGAAAGGCATTTAGTCTTTGAGGTAAGACCTATTGTGGTGAGTTTGTTGTACGAGACCCTCATCTTAACTGATGACGATGTGAAAGAGCTTCTTGATATGCGAGAGGTCATTGAAGTAGTAGAAGTAGCGTTTCGAGAGAAGTGTCTTGGCAAAGTCCAGATGCCCCCAAAGGTCTACCTTTTCTACACAAAGTACGATGGCGACTTGAGGGTCATGCCCTCATACCTTGAGAATCTAGAGATTTCTGCAGTCAAAGTCGTAAACTCCCATCCGCGAAACAGGATAGCGTATGGACTGCCAACAGTTATGGCCATAGTTGTTCTCGTGGACCCAAAGTCGGGATTCCCTTTATCTATAATGAGTGGGAGCTGGTTGACAGCCATGAGGACTGGTGCAGCTGGTGGGATTGCTGTTAAGTACCTTGCCCGCGAAGACTCTGAGGTTGTGTGCTTTATAGGAGCTGGTACTCAAGCTAGAACTCAGCTTATGGCCATAAGCACTGTACTAAAGAACTTGAAGGAGATAAGGGTTTATGATGTGGTTGAGGAGAACGCTAAGGCATTCGCGAATTACGCTTCAAAGATGCTTAGTGGTGTGGGAGTTCAGGTGCATGAGAGGCCAAAAGAGGCCGTTGAAGGGGCTGATATCATTGTCACCACTACACCTTCTCGCGAACCAATAGTCATGGATCAGTGGATTAAGGCTGGGGTGCACTTCAACTGCATAGGTGCTGATGCACCAGGCAAGGAGGAGATAGATCCAAACATATTACTGAGGGCTAAGGTTGTGGTCGATGACTTGGAGCAGGCTATCCATGGTGGAGAGATCAATGTGCCAATAGCTAAAGGTTTATTCAAGAGGGAGCAGGTGTACGGTGAATTGGGGGAGATAGTTGCTGGCCTAAAGAGAGGTAGAGAAGAGCTTAACGAGATAACGGTTTTCACATCAACTGGTTTAGCAATCCAAGATGCTGTCACCGCCAAACTTGCTTATGATAAAGCCTTATCCAGATGCGTGGGAATGAAGGTTAGGCTCGTAGTCTAATCTTAAAGCTTTTCAGTTCAGTTAGATTTCCTTAAATACTCCTTCGACTTAGCCTTGGGTTCTACCTTCTTCAAGGTCCTTCTTAGCTATGACTCCTAACTCAATGAGCTTCTTTATGGCCTTATTTAAAGCTACCCTTATGGCCTTCCTCCTAGTCACATCGCCAAAGAGTGCAACTGCAGCTCTCCTAATGCTTCCAGTCTCAGCAACCTTCTTAAGGATGATGAGGTCCCTTGGATGAAGCTTAACACCGTATCGTAAGGCTATGCTGGCCACGTCAGCTGGTCTTAAGCCCAAATATCGAGAGGTCTCACTAGCCTCTGAACCTTCTATCCTCCTCAAAACATTAAAGCTTAGGATTGTAACATCGTCGTCCTCCTTGACATCTCCATAAATCTTCTTGAGGGCCTCGATGAAGGCCTCCTTACTCTCAAAGCCATCTTGCTTAGCATCTTCGTCTACGAGTTCTCGAACCTTCTTGACCTTAACACCAGTTATTTCGAGCTCTGCTAGAACCTTACCACCGCTGTGGAGCAAAACATACTTCTTCTTTGGCTTCACTATTCCGAGCCTTATGGTCGCAGTCTTGATACCAGCTAGTACTAACTCTGCAAAGTCCTTCTTCATCATAATGTGCCTACCAAGGAATATCACCCTCTTCTTACGCACGAAAGCTCACTTCGAGTTAGAGGTCTTAAAGGTTCAGGGTACCAGCTTGATCTCTAACTCTTCTAACTTAACAAGCTTCTGTGAAGATCACAAGACCTCACAATGAATGCTAACTAGTTAACTTAACAATAAGTACTAAGAAGAGCAATATTCCTATGAACATGAAGAGGGAGTTCACTAACTTGTCATTGGACTTAAATAGCTTCAAGCTCACTTCACTCTTGACTATAGGCCACAGTGGTGGGAAGCTTGAGTACGTTAAGACGTCGCCAGCTATGTGGCAGATGAAGCCTAAGAGACCTGCTACGAAGCCTATCCAGAAGCTTAGGCTAAGATGGCTCGTCAGGAGACCTATAAGGATGCTGATTGGTATCGCAACAACGATGTTGTGGGTATATCTTCTATGCTTAACCTCAAGTCTAAGATCTATGTCTGGAAGTACCGATAGGCTGGTAGAGAGCAAAATTAGTAGGACGCTTTCGTGCAATTTTACATTGATTACTTGAAGGATCAAGCTAGTGACTGCCAATGTTAAGCCTATATGGCCTTCTCGATTCACAATCCTAAATTCACGTCATTAATAGTTATTAAACTTAATAATTATAGAGCCTCTAAGTCTTAAGCTCACCGAGCTTCACTTAACGTTGCCAAGTTTTTTGATCGATAATGGTTATGAAGGAGCTACTTTAACTTCACAATCGACTGTGCCAATAAAGTATCTATGTCGATTTGAAGTCTCTTCTTCATGTACATGTAGGCAGCAGTCAACTTTACTTGTTGAGCTGCATAAGGTAATGCTAAAAGCATTAGGGGGATGTTCTGTACGTCCATAAGTGGTTTAACTGAAGATAGTGCATTCCACGCTATGTTCCATACATGTAAGCCGTCTTTACCAGCTTTCTCCACCGCCTTGACTATTGATGGTTGAATCATTAATGTAGCTTCCAAGATCTTCTCTGTTAGCGATTGAGGGATCTCTCCTCTTAGCAGAGAGCTTATGATGAAGCATTCGGCGGTTGATCTTATGTGACTATAGACAACGGACCTCTTAGCCTTCTTCGACGTAAATATGTCCTTGGCGTAAGGGAGGTCTAAAATGTCGTCTGCAGCTAAGCCAGTCAGTATCAGCAGTTCTCTAAGCTCCTTGGCCAATGGCTTTACTTCGCTGAGAACAACTATGCTTCCAATATCTTTTTTAGCTGTTGCTGAGAGAACTTTGCACGCTAAACCGAATGGCGTTGAAGACATTTCTAATGATAGGTTATTTATGGCATTGACTAGGACGTCCCTGTCGACACCGTATACTGTTCCCTTACCGTAAATGAGCTTCTTGTAGAAGTCGTCTTTGCTAATCTTCCTTCTCTTTGATACTAAGCCTAAAACTTCCAAAGTAAACCCTCCGAAGGTCTTAAAGATAGGTGGTTAAAGAGAACAGTAAAAAAGTTTGCTAAAAGCTCGGGAGGAATGCGTTATAGTTGTCTTAGATCTAAAACTCTCTTAGCTTTTCCTTGGTGCTCTATCTTGCCTTCATATACAATCTTTATGGCTACGTTGAGTAACGTTAACTCCTTTATCTTGCTCTTGAGCTCGTTGACAAGTCTATCAACTTCTTGAACCCACTTCTTGACCTCGACGATCACGGTTATGTCGTCTATGTTTGAAAGCTCGATCTGATATTCTCCTGTAAGTTCTGGCATGCTGGAGACTACTTCCTCTATGATCTTGGGGTATAGACTTATACCACGAACCTTAACCATTTCGTCAGCTCTGCCCTTGATCCTCGATACCTTCGGTGTCTTGAGACCACAAGAGCATTCACTTGGTAGCAGCTCAACTATGTCTCCAGTACGATACCTTATGAGGGGCATAGCCTCCCTAGTTAGCGTTGTTACAACGAGCTCTCCCTCCTCGCCTTCACATACCTGCTCCCCTGTCTTGATGTCCACTACTTCCACTAAATAATGGTCTGCCCAGACATGCAAGCCATTCTTCTCTGAACACTCAATCGCTATCCCTGGACCTCCTAGCTCTGCAACACCATAGTTGTCGTATGCGTCTACATTAAGAGATTCCTCTATCCTTCTCCTCGTAGATTCGCTCCAAGTCTCAGCTCCTATAACAGCTTTTCGAAGTCTCAGCTTCTCAGTCAACCCAGTATCTTTAGCTAAATTAGCCATTTTAAGCGCAAATGATGGTATTGCGTGAAATGAAGTTACGCCGAGATCTACCATGAACTTTAAGTGTCTCTCCGGTGATGCTGGGCCTATAGGTATAGATGCTGCTCCAGCGAGTAATGCTGCCTCGCTATATCCTCGACCCGTAAACATCCCTTGATTTGAGGTGTTTACGAAGATATCTCCCTTACCTATCCCAATGAGCTCGAGATTTCTGACTAACCTCTCCATCCACAGCTTGTAATCCTTCTCCGTGTAGAATGTTAATACTGGTTTCCCAGTAGTACCAGAAGACGAGAGTATGAGGATAACGTCGCTTAAATTGACTGCTAAAGCACCATATGGATATGAAGACAAAAGGTCTTGCTTTGTTGTAAACGGTAATTTCGTTAGATCCTTGAGGGAGTGGACATCAACCCTCTTAAGCTTGTTGGAGTAAAGGGAGCTCTTAGATGCTTGTTCTATAGTCCACTTAAATCTCTCGAGCTGAAGATGTGCTAAGTCGCTAGTCGAGGTAAACTAGATCACCAAGCATCCTTAGCACCTGCCAGTCTTGCTATGCTTACTCTTTATAAAGCTTGCGTCGCGATCAAGGAGTACATACGAGCTATTAGCTGAAGTCATTCAATTTCTATTTAACTTTATTGGACTCCTTGGCTTAATAATTTGTTGGTGTGTTTTCGTGGACTACGAGCTCGTTGAGCAACATTACTCGAAGGAGGTGGTTAAGAAGGAAATATCCGATTACTGCAAAGGCAGGTGGGTTGCCCTCGAAGGAGGAACTTTAGGTAGCAGAGTTTTCTTGAGGTATTGGAGGGATGGAAGGCCCCTCAAGATTGATACGCCACTTGATGTTGAGAGTTTAATTAAGCAGTTTAAAGGTGTTAAGCCCAGAACCATTTACGGATCCGTGAATGTTTATGGTAAGTTAGCTACGAAGCTTGACTTGGAGAAGCGCGAGAACATAGCCTACGCTTCCCCAATATGGGATATAGATGGAGAATTGGAGAGGTGGAGAGACGTAATAGAGGTAGCTAGAATCATAGTTGATGAGCTCGAGAAGTTGGGAGTAATTAACTCTGTCTTCATAAAGTGGAGTGGTGAGGGGGCTCACGTTCACGTACATGAAAAGTGCTTTTCAAGCGATGTTTTGCTTAAACATAATCCATTGGACATTGCGTACTCATTAGTGGACTACGTCTTAGAAAGATGTAGGAGCAGTATACTTGATGTAGCGTCAAGATCTAGCGGACTTAAGGTGGAAAATGAGATAGACTTGAAAAGAGTATTCACAGCTCCTTTGGCACTTCATAGGAGAAGGGATTTATGCTGTGTATGCTTTAAGCCCAGCATTCTAGACAGCTTCGAGCTCGAGTGGGCTGATCCTAAGAACTTTAAGCATGATGAGGAGTGGAGAGGCTTTGTTGATGGTGAGGGCGATGAAGCTGCCATTAAAGCCCTTGAAGTGATAGGTGGTTATAAGGGCTGGCTTGGTACCATAGAAGTGAAAGCTAGGACCACCATTGCTGCTCCCAAGGTCGCGGAGATCGAGAGGAAAGGAAGAATTGGGCGATTTCAAGTCATGGGACTACTTCAAGCAGCCCGCTACTACTTATTGACTGGAGACTTAGAGAAGGCAAAGTCATTTGGATTGAATAGAGCAATATTTTACGCATGGGCTAAGAGACATGCCAAAGAGGTATCGTCTAAGAAGATGGCGAAGATCGTGAAGAGGATGAGTGAAGATATGAGGGAGGAGAAAGCTATTCAAGTAGGTGATGAATTGGCTTTCGTGTCTGATAGAGGCTGGTTTATCATAGGAGATCAAGAACAAAGACCTGAAGACTACGATAGGCAAATAATGCAGAACATAAACACTGTAGTTGCTTATGAGAAAGCGTGGCAGGCAGCCTTAGAGTACCTGAAGAGCTTTAAGAAGGAAGTACTTTTAGACCAGCAGAAGTTCTTCAAAGAGGTCTATGAACCTGTTAGGGATAGATTCCTTGAGGATGTAGTTCTAAATTCAAGAAGGAGAACATTTAAGCCTAGAGGACTGTTTAAGTGGTTCAACGATAGACGAGAGGATTAATTCATGAGTAGCTATGTTGATGCTCTAAGTCGGTGGACAATTTAACTTGTAAGAATGTTATTGCATGCTTATCTTGCCCATAGTTGGGGGCTCGTTAATAATGCTCTTCGTCGATGTATGTAGACTCTGTGATGAGATCGAAGCTATTAGCTCTAGAAGCTCCATGATTTCTCTAGTATCGAACTTTATTAAGAACCTAGAAGTGAACGATCTTGAGCTTGCAGTTAGGTTCATAATTGGTGAACTATTTCCGCCATGGGAGCCAGAGATAGGGCTTGGAGCTTCTGGAGTTATTGGGTGCGTTATCAAGGTGTTCTCGTCATCTAAGAGTGAGTTCTTCAAGGTCTTCAAGTCGACCGGCGACTTGGGCCTAGCGTCCATGAGAATAGCTGAGAAGATAGGATGCATACCGTTGCTTACGGCTTCTGAGGGCGACTTAACAATCAAGGACGTCTACGAGGGATTTAAATCAATAGCAAGAGCTTCTGGAGAAGGTTCTAGACGTAAGAAGATTAGGCTCTTTCATGGGCTGTTATTGAGGGCTAGAAGACCAGTAGAGGTGAAGTACCTTGTGAAGCTCGCTTTAGGTGAGAGAAGACATGGGTTTAGCGAGGGATTAATGGAGGAAGCCATCGCTGATGCCTTTAACTTGCCATACGAGCTCGTTAGGAGAGCTCATATGCTTACAAGCGATCTTGGCTTGACGGCGAGAATAGCTAAACTTAAAGGAGTTGAGGGACTTAGAAGACAGAGGATAGTTCTTTTTCACCCTGTTAAGCCAATGCTAGCAGAGAAGGCTAACGACTTACTATCAGCTCTGAGGGAGTTGGGAGGAAGAGCTTCATTCGAAATTAAGGTTGATGGGGCTCGCGTACAAGTTCATAAACTCAACGACAAAGTGAAGATATTTAGCAGAAGAGCAACCGACGTGACCACAAGCCTACCTGAGGTAGTTGAAGTAGTAAAAAGGGTTGCAGCTGAGAGCGCTGTCTTTGAAGGTGAGGTAATAGCGCTTACGAGTAATGGTAAGCCAGCTCCATTCCAGCTATTAATGAGGAGGTTTAGAAGACAGAGAAGTGTGAGCGAGCTAGTAAGCAAAATACCATTGAAGCTCTACTTCTTCGATATACTCTACTTAAATGGTGAGACGTTGATAGACAAACCGTACATTGAGAGGAGGAAGATATTAAGAAGCGTAGTCAGCGAGGATGTGATTATCGAAACTCTAATTACGAGCAAGTACGAAGAGGCTCAAACCTTCTATGAGAAGGCTCTCAAGGATGGTCACGAAGGCCTCATAGCTAAAGACTTAGAATCACCTTACACACCGGGAGTTAGAGGTAAGAAGTGGTTAAAGATAAAGCCAGTTTTCAATACCCTAGATCTTGTAGTTATAGCAGCTGAGTACGGTCATGGATATAGAGCTTCAATGCTAAGTGACTTGTACTTAGCGGCTTACAATCCTGAAAACAACGAATTTGAGGTTGTTGGGAAGTGCTTTACCGGTCTAACTGACGAGGAGCTCATTTGGATAACTAAGAGACTGAAAGAAGTAGCTATCAAGGAAGAAGGCAGAGTAGTCTACGTTGAGCCTAAAATAGTTGTTGAAGTAGCCTTTGACGAAGTTCAGAAGAGCCCACACTATAAATCCGGCTTGGCATTGAGGTTCCCAAGGATAATTAGAATTAGGGACGATAAGTCACCACTGGAAGTTGACACCATTCAAACGTTAAGTAAGATCTTTGAGGAGCAGAGAGGTCGAAGAAAAGAAGCAACTTGAAGCCTTCATTTCGAAGGACTCGCTTAAAATAAGGTCACTTGAATAAGTTCTTGAAATTATTGATTTCATGCTCTTCCATTCCTCATACCATGAAAAGAATGAATGGTGTAGCTAGCCTCCGCTTTTTACACTGGTACGATGAAGTTGCACATGAGCTATTACGCTGATATCGTGATTCCGGCATTTTTAGCGTGCAGCTCTCTAAGTTCCTGAGGGGCTCCCCATGGATTTCCACTTGAAAGTATGTTCTTAAAGAGGATCTCGACTTTAGGATGTCTAAAGCCTAGCTTTACGAGCTCTGCTTTTAACTCTTCAACTAGCTTTGGCACGTCTATCTTAACTGGACACATTTCCTTGCACCTACCGCAACCTGTACACAAATAGGCAAAGAGGGCTTTATCAAATCCCCTCGTATATGCCGTCCATATAGACCCTATGCCTCCAAAGTAGTTATGACCAAACCTTCCATCGAGAATCCGATATATCGGGCATTCATATAAGCATCCTCCACACCTGAGACAGTACAGGGCCTCTCTAAGTACTGGATGCTTAGCGATCTCGGTTCTTCCATTGTCTAGGAATATCACGTGTAGCTCCTTCGGTCCATGAACGCCGTAAACGAGTCTCTTCTCTATATCTGCTGTCTTACTTGGACCAGTAATGAGCGAGACGTAGGAAGCCATTGGTATGCCAGATGCGTAGGCTGGAAGTAGTTCGATTATCTTAAAGGCATCGCTGAAAGTGGGTACCACCTTCTCCATTCCGACTACGCAAATGTGTATTGGTGGTGCGTTAGTTGAGAACCTAGCGTTTCCCTCGTTTTCTACTATGAAAATAGTTCCAGTTTGTGCTGCAACAACGTTAGCACCACTTAGTCCTACATCAGCTTTGACGTAATACTCCCTTAAGTACTCTCTAACAAATGATACTAGGACTGAAGTGTCATCTGGTAGTTCTTTACCAGCAAGCTTTGAGAGCGTCTTAGCTACTTCCTCTTTAGGCACGTGAATTGATGGATTGATTATATGGGTAGGCTTCTCCTTCCTAAGTTGAACTATAAACTCTCCTAAGTCTGTTTCAAGGACCTTGCACTTTAGGACCTCCTCCAAGTACTCTCTTAGTTCTATCTCTTCACAAGTCAATGACTTCGACTTAACTACCAGCTTTCCCTTGCCGACTATGTCAGCCACTATCCTCCTAGCTTCCTCACCAGTCTTAGCTAAGTAAATGTGTCCATTGCACTCCTCTATGGCTTCAGAAGCCTCTTTCACGAGCTCATACATCTTTTCAATGGAGTGTTCCTTGATCCTCCTAACTTCAAGCCCTAGCTCTTTTAAGTGAAGTAGCTTAGAAAGAGTTGCACTTTTACTAGAAACGTAGGAGATCCATGCTCTTTTTAATGCTATTCTTCTAATTTGATCCGCCAAGCCCTCCAATATCTGTGTTCTAAGATCTTCCGCCCAATGATCCATGGAGACCCCCTTCTATGGATGCTTGGATTACCTGAGTTATATCCAAAACTTTAAGAGATCCATCTGAGGCCGTCTTAAAGTTATGATAACAGAAGGGGCAGGCAGTTATGATGGCTTCAGCACCCGTAAGCTTGATGTAATCTAAAACTTCTTGAGCTACTGCTAGCGCTAACTCTTCGAAGCATGCTCTAACACCTCCTCCAGCTCCGCAGCAAAGTGATGCTTCTCTACTCTCATTCAACTCTATTAGTTTCATGCCCGGTATCATGTTCAAGAGGTGGCGAGGTGGTTCATACACGTTCATATGCCTGCCTAAATGGCATGGATCAAAATATACGGCTTTAATCTCAACTGGCTTAAGAATCGAGGGCTTTACGTGGTCGAGGATAATTTGAGTTGAGTGTTGAACCTCCAAACCCAGATCTGTGCCTAATTGCAGTGGGTAGTCTAATCTGAAGGCTCTCAAGCAACCAGGACAGTGAGTTACAAGCTTTCGAGCTCCCGTGCTACGTATTAAGTTAAGCGTTTTCTTCGCAACCTCTGAGAACTCCTTCCTCAAGCCAAGCCTAAGCAGTATGGAGCCGCAGCACCCTTCATTAGAGCCGAGGTACTTGAAATCTACTTTAAGTGCCCTCAGTATATGCATGAATGATGATGCCAAGTCAGGAACTCTATAGGATGACGTACATCCAATCCATAGCAACAACTCTCCGTCCAAAGATCTTTCACTTCCTTAGCTAACACTAGAGTGAGAAGATCCTTTGTAAAGCCAGATAAACCTTTTGTCTTCGAGTTGTTCAGTTCTTAAAGTCGTTTTAAAGAGCCTTAACTGAGAGGTGCAACATTTTATTAAGGGGCTCCGGTTTCAGGACTGTTTACTTCACCTCTCAAAGTCTTCTTAGCTATCTTTACGGTCCATGAACATCGATGAAGTTAAAATCGTTGTAAGATTGGTTTCCTCATAATTTCCTACCTAGTTAGGTGGTGATGACGCTATACCACCATCACTACGAATGGTTTTCCTTGTAGATTGGGTTAGACGTAGCTCCACGTTGATCCATCTTTTGAGTCCATCACCTTTATTCCAAGAGACGCCAATAGCTCTCTTATCTTATCAGCTACCTCGTAGTCTCCACGAGCTCTATGCATATGCCTTACATCGATTACTATCTTCACTAGCTTGTCTACGAATTCTCTTTCAAACCCTTTGGTGTGGAAAACGTCGTCAAGTACGGCTAGAACTTGGTTCATCCTCTTGAAGGCATTAAGAGCTCTTAGTGCTAACTCAGCCTTACCTGATGGTATTATAGAAGTGTACGATATCGAGATGAGGTCGTGGAGGTAAGGTGCAGCTTTCGCACCATTGAAGTCGTCCTCCATAGACTTTATGAAACCTAAGAGAAACTCGTCTATTCTCTCAGCTATCTTTAGATCTTGGTTAGAGATCTTGAAGTTTAGGTTCTCTTTATGCGCTATTCTAATCAGAAGATCTACACAGCTCCTTAACCTATCATAGATTCTTTCGTACTGCTCTAGGAGCTCGTAAGAGAAATCGATGGTGCTCCTGTAGTGTGTAAGTACTAGCATTAATCTGAGCACTTCGGGTTTATGTTCCTTAAAGACGTCCTTCAGAGGTATTATGTTTCCTAAGCTCTTGCTCATCTTCTCCCCCTTAATAGTTAGGAATCCGGTATGAAGCCAGTACTTGACCCACGGCTTTACTCCATATCTAGCCTCGCTCTGAGCTATCTCATTTTCATGGTGTGGAAATATCAGGTCAGTTCCTCCACCGTGAATATCTATCTTTGTGCCTAAATAGAAGCAGCTCATAACTGAGCATTCTATATGCCATCCAGGTCTCCCAGGACCCCAAGGGCTCTCCCAATAAGGCTCTCCTGGCTTTGCTTTCTTCCAGAGAACGAAATCATATGGCTTCCTCTTTTCTCGCATAAACTGCTCTTCCTGTCTCCACTCCTCACCCTTGGTTCTTCTTGATAGTTTACCGTATTCTAGAAACTTATCGACATTGAAGTAAACGCTTCCATGGCTCTCGTAAGCGAAACCAGCTTCGATGAGCTTGGATATGAAGTCTATCATCTCGTCTACATGCTGAGTTGCTTTAGGGCTAAAATCCACTTCAATGCGTAACTTCTCTAGTGCTTCAAGATAGTCATTGGTATAAATTTCGGCTATATCTCTCCAGCTCACACCTTCCTTATTAGCTCTGTCGATTATCTTGTCGTCTATATCAGTGATGTTTTGAGCGTGAACTGTCTCAAATCCTTTAAGCTTAAGAAAACGCTTAATGGCGTCAAAGGCGACGTAAGTCCTAGCATGCCCCACGTGCGTATAATCGTACACCGTGGGACCGCAAACATACAATCTGATTATTGGAGGATTAAATGGCTCAAAAACCTCCATCTTATGAGTTAGGGTATTATAGACCTTTATTACCAATAGATCATCACCTAGAGGCCTGCATTGGTAAGTGGTTATCGAGAAATTTAGGTTTCGACATTCTTAAAAGCGTAATGGACCATGAGGACGGGGAAAACACTTTTAAGTCAAAGTTAATGTCAATATTTAGAGCAAATTGATGCTTGATCCAAAGCAGAGCTTATGGACCAGTATTTCGGCTCTTAACGACGTTCTTGTTTCACATGGTTCAGCTCACGAGGAACAAGCTTAACCTCTTGGTTGTCTGTCAAGGAACTCACATGTACTTGAGATGTATTTTTAGGAAATAGGATTTTGGAATCTTCACGCTATCTTAAGGAGACCATTAGGATGGTAAAAACGGAGAAATGAGGTGTTGACCTATCTATAGTTACATACGAGGAACGATGTAAGAGGAAAAGTTTTATAGATTGGAATAATCAAATCCCTAAACCTTAACCTTCATTTTACCCGTCAATCTCTAAGCTTTTCTTGCATGCGATATTTTTAATGAAGCTTGGAGAATATGGTATCAAATCAACAGTAATTTGTCAAAGTAAAAAATTTTATAAATAAATCAACATCCAAAATGAGGATGGAGGATGAAATTATGGAGATATATGAGTCTCCTAAAAAACTAGACGTCTTAGCTTCGGCAGATGTCATCGTTTGTGGCGGGGGACCAGCTGGAATTGGTGCAGCTTTAGCTTCAGCGAGAAATGGTGCTAAAACTATTTTACTAGAGAAGTTCAATTCATTAGGTGGTCTTCAAACTCAAGGTAACAATCCGATTTTTACCTTTGTAGATCCCGCATTACATGGAGGAATTATTATAGAGATTCTTAAACGACTGAGAGAAGCTGGAGCCCTAAGAAAATTTGAGGAAATACCACCTTATGAACGTGGAAGAATGAAGTCGATACTAATTTCGCTTCTAGGCAAGGATAGGATTCCAAAGAGAGTACTTGAAACCGATGTTGGATGGTGGGGAGCGTGGGGGGTAACATTCGATCTAGAATACTATAAGCTGTTGCTAGATACTTTAATGGATGAAGCTGGAGTAAAAACACTTTATCACACTCTAGTTGTTGACGTTCTAAAAGAGGAGAACGAACTTAGAGGAGTTATAGTAGAAACACCTGAAGGTAGAAAGGCAATTCTCGGAAAAGTTGTAATAGACACAACTGGTACAGGCTTAGTTGCATGGAAGTCTGGAGCAGCATGCATGGGAGATGAAGGCATACCAGTAGGAAAGCGAAAAGGTCAGTATCCTGGAACCTTGATAGCATTCTTTGTTGGTGGGGTAGACTACCAGAAGTTCGTTAATTTCAGGTTATCAAATCCAGAGCAATGGGGTCAGATGTATTGTGGCATGGACATCGTGAAGAAAGCAAAAGAAAAGGGCGCATACATAAAACACGATGCTCTAGTTTGTGCAACGATCTTTGACGTGTACAATGCTGGAAGAGTTTATGTAATGGGGCCAGTATACGCATTCGATGATAAACCTCCATGGTCCGTAGAAGAACTTACAAATGCAGAAAAAGATATGAGGAAACAGGTTTGGGCAATATTTAAAGTTCTTAAAGAAAACGTTCCTGGCTTCGAAAAAGCTTACGTGGAGCGAACACCGGCATATCCAGTTTTAAGTGGTCATAGAATTGTAGGCAAGTACGTAATTACTGTCGGGGATATGCGGGAAGGAAGGGCGTTCGAAGATTCCGTAGCGATCAATAATATGCCTCCGGATATATTTGAGTTAGTTGGCAGGTTCGGATACGAGATACTACCACATGATATTCCATATCGCGCTCTTGTTTCTAAAGACATTCCTAATCTGTTAGCTGCTGGGACTGTGATTTCTGCAGGGCTCTTTGCAATTGGTGGATTGAGGTACTGTACACCAAGCATTTGTACTGGTCAAGCAGCTGGGACAGCAGCTGCACTATCAATAAAAACAAATGTTAGTCCAACAGATCTAGACGTGACACTTTTACAAGACACACTAAGAAAACAAGGAGTAATAGTTTCAGTAAAAGAAGTTCCCCCAGAGGCCCTTGAACCTTATCGAGTTATAAAAAGTCTGGGTCTTGTCTTTAAGAGAAGAGAACCGGATGTGCCAGAAGAAGAGATAGCAAAGTATTAAAATTCAACCTGAATTTTCATTTTTAATTCCCAAACCAAACATATACATTACCTGCTACTCAACCCTATTCCACCAAAGTCGTAGTCAAATATTAATTAGAAATCAATGATCAAAATAACCAAACAGAAATGATATTAAAATAAAACTTAAGATTTTAGTGAGCTTGGTTTTATGAAATATCTTAGAGTATGCATGCTACCAGGGCTGATGAAATGAGCTCGTTAAGCTCTCTTGGTAATTGGTGAAGCATCAATGCGTATATAGCTCATGTTTAAGTATTAATGAAATGAAGAATATTACATAGTGCAGAAGATGTCTACTTTTGCTGTAACCCCAAATAATAAGGATGCTATAAAAACGCCAAATACGTGACAAAGAGGTCTTCTGGAGGTTAAACTCTAATAACATAAAGAATGTCAGAAGAAAGCCTTTAACTATGGATAGAAGAACTTCAGAACCTTGTTACCATGAAATATTTAATGTCTCAGAACCCTAGAGTTGGGAAGCTATGACCGCTTGAACAATACTTTTCAACCTAGCTATACATGCTTAAGATTATGGTTTACATGGTCGTTCTTGGAGACTTATTTAGGACCTTATCTTTGTTTTGTTCATGGTGGACAGTTTGGTAAACTAAGTTCAGCTTGTGATTTAACGAAGCTATACCTCATAGATAATTTATTGAATAAGTTTCAACGAAGACCTAAATAACTAAAGATTTCACAGTTAAAGCCGAGTAGACTGATCCTAAACATTTCAGAGGTAAGGCATGTTTTGACTTATAATAACAAAAAGCTAATAGAAGCCTTAATTGACTCTTTGAAACGAGAGTTGAGATTCCAGTATATAGAGTGCTTGGCTAAGAGTTTAATAGAGAGAAACTTGAAGGCTAGATTTAATGAGCTTAGAGTTCATGATTACAACGATTGAGGGTTTCGAGGACGTAGCTGCTCAAGAGATTAAGGATGTAGGGGGACGTAGTATCGAAGTTAAGACTGCTAGAGTGTTTTTTCGAGGAGAAGCTAACTTAATGTATCGAGTGAACATCAGGTCAAGGTGCGTTCATAGATTGATGTTAGTGCTCGGTCGTGGTCAAGCTCTTGGACTAAACGATATTTATCGCTTTGCTAAGTCGATCAACTACTTCGAAGTCATGAAATTAGACCAAAGCTTTGCTGTAAGGACCACAAGAGTTGGAGAACACGATTACACAAGCATCGATGCTTCAGCTATGGTCGGACAAGCCATAGTGGATAGCTTCAAGGAAGTTAAGGGTGTTAGACCCCGCGTAGACCTCAAGAACCCTGACGTAGAGGTGGATGTCTACGTTAAAGATTCCGAGGTCGTAATAGGCGTCAACACCACAGGAGAATCACTTCACAAGAGGAATTACAGAGTCTATGATCATCCAGCGGCCTTAAAGACTACTTTGGCAGCATGTATGTTGAGGTTCTCGGGATGGAAGGGTGAGGGGCTCTTAGACCCAATGTGTGGTGGAGGGACGATAGTTATAGAGGCAGCCCTCATGGCTAGAAGATTTCCTCCAGGCTTCTTTAGGAAGAGCATGGCTTTCACGAAGTTACCTCTCTACGATCCCAAAGTTCATAGAGAAGAGGTGGAGAAGGCATTGGAGGAAGCTAATAGAGATCACTTTGAAATCTATGGGTTTGATATATCACCAAAGCACATTAAAGGAGCATTGTCAAATGCTTCGTCTGCAGGAGTTGATGACACAATACAATTTGCAGTTAGAGACTGCACAAGGAAGGAAACGTATAGTGATTTGAGCACGAAGTTCGTAATTGTTAATCCACCTTACGGTATTAGACATGGTAGGCCGAAAGCCATTAAAGATCTTTACACGAATTTCTTAAAAGCTATCTCACAAAATCTTAGTGGCACAATCTTAACAGCAATAGTTGGTTGCCCAAAAATCTTCGAGACGGCATTAGAGAGCGTGAATCTCAAAGTTTTAGATTCAAGAAGCGTAAAGCATGGAAATCTACCGGCTAGGGTCTACAAAATCAGGGTATCTTAACTTCCTTAGCATGGTTTCACGAGAACTGAGACGTTTATTGCTAAGCATGCTGAAACCACGTTCCCATCATACTTGGTTAAGGCTTTGAGGTCCATGCCCTTCTTGTGAAGGCTTTGTATGAGGTCTAAATAGACTAGGAAGGTCCTTGGCTCTAGGCTTCCTCTTTGAAGCCGCCAATATCGCTTCTCATCCCTCATTATTGCTAAAGCTCTCTCAGACATTATCTCCTCCACGTTTACGTCATTAAGCCATAACTTCTGCGCTTGAGTCGTACTCCACTCATAGAGATCGAGAACGCTGTAGTCCGCTATCCTGAGATGAAGCTTCCAATCTCTTACACCAATCTCAACTTTTGAAGTTACTTCATTCACTGCTATTTCCTTTATGATGCTTTGTGCTCTAGACCCTAATGTAAGTAGGGGGCTAACATAGCATGAGGCCAGACATATCGCCTCAGCAATATCGTGCCTTAAGTTCAAGACCTTAGACACGAAGTCCACGAATTCCATGACCTCTCGATGAGGATATACTAAGGGTACTAGTGGCTTAACAACCCTCGTCAAATTCTTTGCAAGGGATGGAGAAATACCGAGAACTCGATACTTAAACCTGCTAATGAGCCACTTAAGATCTTGTGAGATATCCTCAGCTGGGTCAAATGCTACGACTCCCCTCATGTTCTTAACTAGAGCTGCATAACGTGAGAACATGATTTTACCATAAATTTTGTAGGAGTGTCAGAGTTAATTGTGTTACGCGTGAAGCTCTACAAGACACTATGACACCCAGCTTTTTAATGCTCTTTGACCTCATCACGTTAGAGCAGTTAAGAGACACGGTAAAAGAATGAAGAGCATCGCATGGGACTACGCTCACAGGATAAGTGAAAAAGTAACAGAGCTAGCCAATGAATATAGCTCTATCGTAGTTCTCGAAAACCTAAACAAGCTTAGAAGCAGAGTTAACGGTAATAGTGCTTTCAACAAGAAGCTATTTCTGTGGTTCTACGGGAGGATTCAGTTTACCGTAGGCTACGAAGCTCTAGAGAGGTCTTGAGATTAGACATGTTAGCATGTTAATCCGAGGAAGACATCATCTACGTGCCCTAGATGCGGAGGTAGGCTTAAAGATTCTAGTGGTAGAGTGCTGAGGTGCACCAAATGCGGTTTTATAGGCGATAGAAACATCATAGCGTGTATAAACCTGTTGGTAAGATGCGCAAGATGTGGAGGTCTAGGGGTGCCCCTGAACGCCCCCGAGGGGCGATGCAGACCCAAGACCGATGCAGGGGAACAAAATGTGGCATGAAATCAACTTACGTAAACTTGTATAGGAGCTGAACCCCGTTTGAAAGCATTTAAGGAAGAGCTCGAAAAACAACGTAACTCCCAACGTTCACGCCAAGCTCTCTAGCTACAACCTTGCACTTAGCCCTTAAGAGGAAGAAGGTTTTAGTTTTAAGAGGTGTATCTGCTATGTACTCGTAGTGAGCCATCCCCTTAGCTATTATGAGGTTAGAGGTCATGAGGTCTCTCTTGACCTCTTCTGACACCTCTTCTAAGAATATACTGGAACCATCACTTCCGCTATCCATCAACTTATCTACTAGTTTATGAAGACCAACCTTCTTGGTGTCATCTATAGTAGTATCGTTCTGAAACGTGCCCGACTTAGCTATGACCGTGATCTTCGAGTCCAACCTTTTAAGCTCACTTAGAAGAACGTAATCAAAAGGTAGTTCCTCAACGTTATCCAACAAGAAAACAATTTTCGCTGCTTTTGACGTTTCGTAGAGCTGAGGTATTTGATCTTTCTCTATGATCATTGAGCTCACAAGCTCAGTTATGGACCCTAGCTCTGGAGGTTTAAACTCAGCTACACCATAATCAAAGCTGTTGCCTAAAAGAGATAGTTTAACAGCTTCACTAAACCTCTTGTAACCCTCAAATCCCTCAAGAATTCTAAGGCAAAAATCCTTTATTTCATTAAACCTGCTTAACGCCCTCTCGCGAATACAGAAGTATGGATCTTCAAGCGTTAGTTCCTTAAACTTCCTGTAGATCAATGATGCTAATCTGGTGACGTTCACGTCCGTACTCAGTAGCTTACTCATGTACTTAGTCACCTCGACCATTACTTTAGATGCTTCTTCTTCCTCTAGCCCGAGCATCTCTAGTTCTCGTCGTCTCACGTCTAATATGCATGGTATACATTCAGGTTTTAACTTCATTTTCACCAGCTCAAGAGCCCGTAAAGATATAGGGAGCTAGTCTCTTATTTGAGGTAATAGCTAAAGAGGTTGGTGCAGCTTATTGAGTCAACTTTTTGTGATAGAACACTTAGAGCCTCGCTTAAGCAAGTGGGTCCTCATAGAGTATGAGCATGCGTCACTGATTGTCGGGAAGGATAACTTAGCTTTCACAAACGTGAAGAGGGGATTTAAGACGTTAGAGAAACTTGGGAAAGTATACAGAGAGAGCGCTGTCGAACTCTTCGACAACGAGGGAGTTATAGTTCTCGATCCTAGAGCTGACAAGCTCTTAGAACCATCAGATTTCAATGATGTTGAAAGCGTAGTAGTTGGAGGAATACTTGGAGATCATCCTCCTAGGGGTAGGACATTCACTTTAATAACATCAAAAATGAGGAGAGCTAGGGCTAGAAGTCTAGGTAATCGACAATTTTCCATAGATGGAGCGATATACATGGCCCTCAAGGTGGCTCAAGGAGTAGAGCTGAGTGATATCCCTGTAGCTGATAGCTTAACCTTAAAGTGTGGCGATCTCGAGATCTACTTGCCCTTCAGCTACCCACTTGTGAATGGTAAACCTGTGATAAGCCCCAAGCTTATTGACTGTCTGTTGAAGACTGATATTGTTCAATTAGGATTTAAGAATTAAAACCTCGTGATTAGATATAAGAATAAGATGATGAGAGTTAAGATTATGGCCATTGGTAGTATAGCTATCAGTATAGCTTCAGGCCCTGAAATTACTATCGGAGGAAATGGGAATATAGCTATAATACCAGAGACTTTCATCGCTGAAAGCGACATGAGCATTAGACCCACAATTATCAGAATGAACCCTATGGACATTAGGATGGGGAACAGGAGCGGGAATTCCATCTTTGATGGAAGGCTCTTAAGGGCTGCGGGACTGGGTTTAGTACCCTCCTCGATAACGTAACCTCCAATCCTTGCCACAGCACCTCTAAGTGCTAGAGCCTTAGCATCATCTTCTGGTATTACTGCTTCATCACCGGATTTGTAGGGTCCGTATATCTTGCCATCACTACCAACGAAGGCTCCAACATCTTTTAGAAAAACTACCTTGACATAGCTCACTTTAACCACCAATTAAGCTTGCAGTCCACAATAAGGCTATGATTAGTAGTGCTATGGCAGTCACAACTCCCATAACTGCCATAAGCTTCTTAGAAGTACCCCATACAATTGGTATGGGTCCTATCAATATTATTCCTGATGATTCATACTTCCCACCACTCATCCTAATCATCTTAATGGATGAAATCACCACGAGAACTGCCCCAATCACTGTCAGCAATAACCCGATGAGGAACATCAGGTCCATGAATCATACCTCACGTTTCTCGATTCTTCCACGCCAAGCTTTACCTTAGAGGTTTAGAGAGTCTCAAATAAGTTTTTGAGGAAGTGTCCTGATATAAGTTTTTGGGCAATGATGTCCCATTGCATGTCTGAAGAATGATGTTTGACTCCAATGCTGAGCCCATAATATCAATGAAAGGATTTAGCGTTTCTAGATGCGATAGAAGGTCTAGGAAGGCTCTTGCTATATAGAAGCTCAAGACTAACCACGTTGTAGTACTTACCTATGTCTTCGAGCCTATGCGCATCTGAGTTTCTTAGTGGTAGTAAGCTGAACTTTGATGCTAACTGTAGGGCTAGCTCTTCGTCTATTTCCTTGTGTAGATAGTTCTTAATCTCAATACCTTGACAAGTAACCAGTATTTCAGGGCGCTCATCGTATGGATGTACTTGAAATCTGAAAACCTTATCATTTAAGTATAGCTCTACAACTTGCCTGTGTGTCGCAGGACCTATGCCATTAACTTCAATCTCCACGCCTGGTATTATGATCACTTCAGGGAAATACTCTCTCGCTATTTCTGCAGCTTTAAAGCCATAGAGTTTCTCCTCGTGTTCAGTTATTGCTATGCCATCGAGACCCAACCTCTTTACCTGCCTGATTATTTTGGCTACCACATCTATGCTAGGGCTTGGGAAACCTAATGCTTCAAATGGATGAGTATGAAGATCTAGCTTAAGGTACCTCATACTAATTCACGCTTTACTAGTCCATGAAACTACGTCATTCAGGAGACCTTCCAGGGACTAAGTATGGAAGTTTTGTTCTGAAAGCAACAAGAGGCTCCTTCATCTTCGCTAAATGGATCAATAGAGCCCTCTTACCCCTCTCAGTTAATGCGAAGACCGGTATCGATACTCCTAGCTGAAATAGTGCTTTAGGAGCTATCTCTTCTCTAATAAGTTTTGAGTTGCAGCCCCACAACAGGTCTGATAACGCGAGGTTTTCGAGATCACCAAGCTCACAGCGAGTTGTGCAGACGCCAAATATCGTGACATTCACTTCGTACTTCCTTTCCAATTCTCTTATCTTTGGGATCTCCCAGCTTCTGAATCCAGCTACTGTCACTGCTATCCTCCTATAGCCCTTCTTAGCAGCGAGCTCTACACCCCCCACTTGATCTATCGCTGCTCGGATTTCGTCGAGAATTATTCCACCATTCTTTTTTAACTTCTCAATTATTTCAGGTACAGGCGTTGTCTCCACCACCCCCGATAGAAAGGCACCAATCATTTGAACAAGCTCTGGAGTCGAAGCTAGCACTGTTCCAGAACCTTCACATACTGTTACGGCACAGTCAAATAGACCGTCCTCCAGGCACGACATTATGATCTCTGAAGCTCCATAGGGTATTCTAGGCTCAGTTATAAAGAGCCTTTCCTTAGATGCGAAACCCAGCTTATTTATCTTCATTTCTACTTTTCTCTTTACAACTTCTCTATCAATCACATCATAACCGTAGGCTATGGTCTGTAAGGGGCAGCGCTTCGTCAGCGGTTCATCGAGGACTATGACTTCAGAGCCAGCTATCTCTACTCTAGCACCACAACAGATGATCAGGTGTCTTGCCATGAAGGCTAGCCTCTATGCAAACCTCCCTACGAAAGCCCCTCTGAGAAGAACGAAGAATTATACCTTCCCATCTTGAACTTTTTAGCTATGTAAGTTGCTTCATCTATGTCATCGGTAGCACCTATGAGCTTTACCTTTGAGACTGCGTTTCTAGAACCACATCTAAAGCACATGAACGATCTTGCTGGCATCCTTACTACTCTAGGTTCTCCACAGTTATGGCATAGTGCTACCACAAACCTCTTCATCGATAGCGGCAACATCTCGAATCCCTCAGTCTCCTCGTGAAGGGTTCATAGGACCGTATATATAACGCTTTCACAAGTCTGGCTTAAGAAATTATGTGAGGACAGCACAATTAAAATGGCCAGAGATTTTGAATACCTCAGTTAAATGCTGTATAGAACGCTGTAAGCTTGGGGTGGCGCTTTATTGACCTCCTACTTGAAGTCCAAGTTACTTAACATCATTAGATGCTTTTATGACGACATTGCTCCAATACTACTAAGGCTCACGTCCCTAAACCCCTTTGAATTATTGATAAGCACAATAATATCTCAGAATACTAACTGGAAGAATGTTGAGAAGGCCATAGCTAATATGAAGAATAGAGGTTTACTGTCGACTGACAGCATACTCAAAGCCGATGTCTCAGAAATCGAGGATGCATTGAAGGTCGCTGGGCTTTACAGGGTTAAGGCTCGAAGGATTAAGGAAATAGCTGAAAAACTTAGGAGCTGGAGCATGAGTTTGGAGGAAATTCTAGCAATGCGATTTGAATATGCAAGATCTAAGTTGATGGAACTTCCAGCTGTGGGCTACAAGACAGCTGATGTCATGCTAGCCTTTAAAGCTAATGCACCAGTGATACCAATAGACACTCATATTGAGAGGATAGTCAAGAGACTTGGATTGGTTGATGAGGGAGCTGGATATGAGGGCGTGAGGGCGATTCTTGAATCCTTCGTTTCTCCCAATGAGCGAGCTCTATTTCACTTAGCTCTCATAAAGTTTGGAAGAGAAGTTTGCAAAGCGAGGCGACCTAATTGTCACAAGTGCCCTTTAAACGATGTATGTAAGTCAAGCAACGTTAGAACCTAGCTGTCTTCGTACCTGGGGCTTAGTTTACCTCTATCTTCAAGTTCAAGATTACATAACTTAAAACGGTTGAGGACCTTTATCGAGCAAGTACTCAGCAACAAATTCAAGACCTCCATCACCCCTAGACATTTTAACCAAAATTAGGATCGACTTCTTGTAGCTCTAGCATTAACAATCTTCAAATTTCCATACCTTCCCTTGACCACGCTATGTAATGCGTCAAAGCTTATCTGAAGTGTTCTAACGCATTACTCTAGATCTCATAAGCTTTTAAATCGTCTTCTAAAGGCGTTTAAAAATTTATGAAAACAAACTTCATGCAGATATCGCTTTACAACTAAAAAGACGCCTTATGATTTATAGACTAACTAGTAAACATTACGATCACAAAGTAAGAGTCTAGCAACACCAATATCTCACCACTTTCATTATTTAGATGAATAAGTAAATACAATTTTAATAAAATGACGATTGGAGAGTTTAACTAGAAAGTTTAATAAGAGGTAAACCTTAAATCATAACACCAAGTAAAAAGATCATTATAAGACAAATTACCTATGAGACATTAAGGTCAAGATGTAGAGATCCTTTACACGAAGAGATGAAGGATCTTTAGAACATAGTTTTCTCTAAGTTTATGATCCTAGGTAAACTATATAAGTCTACTTATATAATATACCTTGTTGAGTCTACCTTGTCTAGCGTTGTGAGCTTCAAGGTTCCTTCACATGTCAAGAAGAAGATGGAGAAGTTGAAGAATTATGTTAACTGGAACGAGGAGCTTAGGAAATATCTTGTTAAGAGGTTAGAGGAAATTGAAAGAGAATTGAATATGAGGGAGGTAGTAGAGTTATTGAAGAAGACTAGTGAAGTTCCTAGTGGAATCGCTACTGTTCTCGTGAGGGAAGATCGTGATAGTGGTTGACGCCTCCATCCTAGTATCTTTTGTTCTCATGGAACCTGGTTGGGAGAAACTCGTGGATCTATTAAAGAATTCATGTACAGTCGATCATGCTTTAAAAGAAGTATTTAATGCTATATGGAGGGCATATAAAAGGAACATCATATCAATTGAAGATGCTCTCCTAAAAATTCAAGCACTACGGAAAATGGTGGACGTAAACGTAAAATTAATTGATGAAAAAGAGTTAATAGACCAAGCTTTCATGTTAGCATTAGAGCACAACATCACAGTATACGATGCACTATACGTAGCGCTAGCACTGAAACTAAAAGAACCTCTACTCACACTAGATCAAGCACAAGCAAAAATCGCAGAAATGCTTGGTATAAAGTTAGTTGATCACCATATGGAGTCTACGTAATGCATATCACAATGATGTAAAAAATAGGTTTTGTATGGTATGTTGTAACCCCTCTTTAGCACAGCGATATGATGGTAATCATTAACTCAACTATGTAGTCTACGATATTAGGAGCATGTCTTGATGTGACTTATGTCATATAAGTTCTACGTAGATCTATGATTCTAAGTCTCAACAAGCCTTACCTCGATGGAATGACCGCGGCCCTACCAAGTCTAGCATGAGCTTGAGCTAAGTGACCTGCTGCTAGTGCTGAAAGCAATGAGAGCTCTCCTGCTAGACATGCTGCCGCAACTATTTCAGCGAACTTCTTAGCATTAGAGCCAGGAGGGTTTCCCGGTCCTGCACAACCCATTATTGCTAAAGCCTCTCTCTGAGTTGGAAGACCCGTTCCACCTCCAATAGTTCCTACTTCGAGTGACGGCATGGTTATCGATATGTAGAGGTTCCCGTCAGAAGTGACCTCAGCCGTCGTTATGGCCATTGATGATTCTACGACCTGAGCACAGTCTTGTCCTGTAGCTATGAATATGGCAGCGACTATATTAGCTACATGAGCATTTAGTCCGTAAGCATGTGCAAGTCCGCTCCCAATAAGATTCTTCCTAACACAAACATCAGCTGCATCTTCAGGCGTGGTCTTAAGCTTCTCCATTACTACCTCTCTCTTTATAATTGCTTCAGCAACCACGGTCTTGCCTCTACCAAGAAGCCAGTTTACAGCACTTGGCTTCTTGTCGACGCATAGGTTTCCACTTAAGCTGACCATTCTTGCAAACTTCACGTTCTCCTCGATAAACCTACCAGTCTTGTCGCAAGCTAGTGTGACCCCGTTCATGCCCATGGCGTCGAAGGTGTTAGCCATAAAGCGAAGCCATACGTTTCTACCAACAATCCAAGGTTGTACATCTATTAGTTTCACAAAAGGATCTACGCTGTTAAACGTCTCCTCTATCTCCTTCCGATGTTCTTTGACCCATTGAACTAGCTTGTACGCGTGTTCAACGCTTGGCGTTATGAACAATGGTGCTCTAGCCATGTAGTCTCTTATTATCTTCGCTCTTGCTCCACCAGACTCGGTTATAGCTGAACATCCTCTATTAACACTAGCAACTAAAGCTCCTTCAGTTGTGCAAAGCGGAATGTAGAACTCTCCATCAGCATAATCACCCTTAACCTTTAAGGGGCCTGCTATCCCCATGGGTACTTGGCAAACTCCTATGGGGCTCTCTATATTGCGTTTAGCGGTGATGTTGAGGTCTATGGAGTAATAACTTATGTTCCTAAGTTGTATGCTTAGAGTCTTTTCCAAGAAGATTCTTCTTATTTCAGCAGCCTTGTTAACGTCGCTAACGAATCTTTCAACCTCATAGGGCTTTATCTCTTTTTTGAGTAGCTTCTCTAGAACCTCGTTATTTTCCAAACTTTCACCCACCATAAGCTTGTGAGAGACAAGCTATAATCTTTGTTGTAAGCGCTTTAGATTCAACCTTATGCTACATGACTGAATAGAGAAGCTCACATCCCTTTGGATCTCTCAATGATCTTCTCAGCAGCTATCTTAATGGCTCGCTCCATGTCTTCATAACACACATCCAACGTCACTATCGGAATTGTCACGAAATCCTTTATGAGGTAAGCGACTATCGGGGCACATACTATCGCTGCCGCACCGTCGCTTTGAGCTCTTAGAGCTGCTTTAATAGCCTCATCAAGGGTTGATACCCCATACTCCTTAATGGTTATAATGCGATCTTGAAGTTTAAGGGTTAGCGATCGCAGCCTACTTAGAGTGGTTACAGCAGCTATAATGGCCACGAATGGTTTCTTAGGTCCTTCCTCCACTAACTCTATCGCCTTCAGTACTTTTCGAAGCGTTGACAAGGTCACTCCTCCTCTCCCCCTCAAGATCTTCTTTATAGTGCTAAGCGGCACGCCTGACAACGAAGAGAACTTGCTAACGCTAATCCCTAAGTCCTCAAGGATCCTCTTTAACTCTTTAGCTAGCTCTTCATCGGACTTCAGAGAAGCCAATAGCACTCTCAAAGATCTTGAGCCTAAGTCACGTAGTCGCTTTTCCATTTTGAGGAACTCCTCAAGCTTAAATTAAGGTCTTAGACTATGATTGCTTCTAATCATTACCTTTTCTATTTCTTCTCTCAGCATATCTAGTATTTTCATTCGTAACTTTAAGAATTCTGATGCAAATCTATTTCTTGGTCTCTCAATGTTTACCTCGATTGTGCTTTTGATCTTAGCTGGTCTAGCCGTCAACACCATGACCCTATCGCCTAGGTACACAGCTTCTTCAACGTTGTGAGTTACAAAGATTATGGTCTTCCTAGTCCTATCCCATATCTTTATGAGCTCTTCTTGCATGTAGTTTCTTGTCTGAGCATCTAATGCGCTTAGTGGCTCATCCATTAAGAGGACATCTGGGTTGCAAGCTAAAGCCCTTGCCAACGCCACCCTCTGCTTCATCCCACCGGATAGTTCGTGAGGATACATGTTTTCAAATCCTTCAAGGCCTACAAGCATTATGTACTTCATAGCCTCCCTGATAGCTTCTTGCCTAGATAACCCCTTCAGCTCTAAGCCGAACATGACATTACCTAGAACAGTCCTCCAAGGAAAGAGGGAATACTCTTGAAAGACCATGACCCTATCAGGGCCTGGACCCTTAATCGGCTTCCCTTTAAGCAGAACTTCTCCACTCGTTGGCTTCTCAAGCCCGGCAAGAATTCTAAGTAGCGTCGTCTTGCCGCAGCCGCTTGGCCCCACTATACAGAGGAACTCCCCATCATAAACGTCCATGTTCAAGCTCTCGATAGCAACAACGCTAGGAGAACCCTCAAACACCTTCTTTAACCCCCTTACACTTAAGACCACTTCACGCAATGACAAGTCCAACCCTCCAAGCCAGAGCTTTCTCTTCAATTGCCCTGTACACTCTATCGAGCATTAAACCTAAGATCCCTATTGCGATCATGTAGGCTATTATTATGTCAGTAGCTAAGTAGAACCTTGCTAGATCTATCTTGTAACCTAGTCCATATGGTGCTACGCCAAAAAGCTCAGCAGCTACAACACACATCCATGCTACTCCTGAAGAGACCCTGATACCGGTCATGATTGATGGTAAAGCTGCTGGTATAACGATCTTTCTGATGAGGGTTAAGCTGCTTGTCGCTCCAAGGGTCATGGCTGCTTCAAGGTATCTAACTTCAACAGAGGCAACTCCATGTCTCGTATTCAGGAGCATGGGGAATACCGCTCCAATGAATATTATGAAGCCTGCTGCAGCATCAGTTAACTTCAACATCAATATTGTTATCGGTATCCACGCTATTGGTGGTATGGGTCTTATTAATTCGATTATAGGGTATGAAAGCTCATTGGCAAGTTTGATCCATCCAGTAATAAGCCCCATGCTAAAACCTACGATTAGCGCTAAGCTGAAGCCTATGGAATAGTGGAAGAGACTGTAAAGCATGTCGTAGGGTAGGAAGAAGCTAGGAGGTCTTCCAAAAATCATTAGTTCAATGAATGTAGCGAAAACTCTTGATGAAGGAGGTAAGAACATTGGGTTCCTCACAATCAGCTGGCAGTATAGCTCCCAAACTAAGAGAAATGCTATGAGAGAGGTAAGGTATAGTAAGAGGTTTTTAAACTTCACTTTAGAGACCTAACTTAGCCTTTATTTGAGGAACTATTTTTAATGCTTCCTCGTAAAGCGCTGTATCGACCACGTCCTCAACTCTTAATCTCACGAGCTTACCTTCAGCATTCGCAGTTCGTCCAAGCTCATATAGCACTTGACACATGAGGTCTAAGCCACTACGCCATTCTTGATCTCTTGGATCTGTATGAAACCTCGTTGAACCTGGAAAGTAGTCTGCCACTTCCTTCTCTATGGGCAGCCACTTCAACAGTATTCCCTTCACATCCTCCCTATTCTTGGGGTTCATTATGTATTCACTCGCTATAATGTGTAGTGCAACGAACTTCGCTGCCAAGTCCCTGTGTTTGTCGATAAACTCCTTGGTCATTAGAACTATGCAGCAAGGATGTTTAGGCCACATTTCATCTGAAGTAACCACTATTTTACCTCCATACTTTAAAACTGCCGTGTAGGTATGCGGGTCAGGAGTTAGTATAGCATCCACGGCTCCAGCTACAAATGAACTTAGCTGATCTGCTGGTGATTGACCTATAATCTTAACCGTCCCTGGATCTATGTTGTTCTTCTTTAACCAATAGTTCATTAAGGTGTGTTGTATTGAGCCTGGAGGATAAGTGCTAACTGTCCTCCCCACGAGGGAGCTTGGTCCTTGATAATTGAGATCTGCTCTACTAACTAACGCTGACCCTTCAGTATTAGCTACCGCCACTATTCTTGCTCCAAAGCCCTTCGCTATTACTGGGAGTGGTGGCGTAGCACCAACGTACACTACATCTAATTCACCAGCAACTAAGGCAGTCATCTGCTCTGGTCCAGTTGAAATTTCTCTTATAGTGATCTTAACTTGGTCACCAAAGATCTTTTCAAGCCATCCCTTCTCAACCATTACGAAGAAGGTGGCATGATGCCAACTTGGCTGATAGCTTATGCGTACTTCAACAGGAGTGGTAGCAGGTTTAGAATAGGGCGTGAGCACTAAAGCTATAGCTCCTATGGAAGCTACAACTGCTATCACTAAGATAGCTAGAAGCCATTTACTTAACCTGCCCATAAAGACCCCCTCTCTTTCTTGCAGATAAATTTTTATATACTTTTTGGACATTTTAGTATACCATAGATGGGACAACCAAAGATTTAAGTCGTAAAACAGCATAGTTTGCTACTGGCTATAAAAGTATCCAATATCACTTTCGGTGTGAAAGCATATCATGGAGCATTAAGGCTTAATTAAGATGTGAGGATTTTTCTAGAGGTTCATTGATTATCAGCCGTAACCCTTAAATGCGCATAGCCTTCAATGATGGGTTAAGCTCTCGAGATCCTCAAAACCAAGGCAGTACTTATGTTAGAAATTAATGCTCTCATTATCAGAGACTAAGTGAGGTCTTACGTTTTACATTAAGAGTCTCTTATTCATAATGTCTTTGCGTTTAAGTGGTCGCAATTTACTTCGATTAGTTCTGGGAGTCTTCCATAAATGCCTATCAAGTCTCCAACTACTATTATTACACCTCTTATCTCCTTAATCTCCATAGCCCTCTCTATGCCTCTCTCTATAGCATCTTCTCCTCTTGTAGCATTACATATCGCTGTGGCAGCAGCATCAGCTAATCCTGCATTGTCTGCTATTACGGTGACGGCATCTGCTTCTCCAAAGCTTAGCGCATGACCATATCTTCCCGAGCTTGTGGCTATCCCGATGGGCAAATCACAGGGCTTTACCTTAAGGCCAAAGGGTATGATGCTGCCAGCCCTTATACCGATTACGAACTCTCCACTTCCGGCTACAGCAATCTCTCCACCATTCTCCACCAAGATGATTCTTGCCCCTGACTTTAATGCTGCTTCTACAGCTAAATCAGCTAAGACGCCTGCTACTGAGGCCATGGGTCCTACGTTCGCGATCTTAGAGCACTCCACCATTCTCTTAACAACGAGGGGGGCATCATCCTCAGCCCCTATAGGGCTTAGGGCATACTTGAAGACGAGGTTCCTACGAACATAGTTCTCTAAACATTCTCTGTGATAAGCTATCGAGGTTAATGCGGTTTCTAATCCAACTGTGGAGTCGCATATTATTTCTCCGCTAGACTCTTTTATGCAATAATGTCTTCTAAGAAGCTTCATTGCATCACACTTGAAGTTCTTACAGCTTCGAGGGAAATTTAAAGATATCCTTCAAGACTCGATAAGTGAGGGAGTGATATGTTGAGATCAATTAAGGAGATAAATGAGAGAATAAGGAAGGGAGAAGCCGTTGTTCTTACAGCGAAAGAACTCTGTAATATGGTTAGGAGAGGAGAGAAAATAGAAGATGTTGACGTTGTTACCTCAGCTACATGCGGCGTCATGAGTGGCACCATGGCTGTTCTATCATTTAAGGTTACAGAGAAGGGTGTTTTTACTAAGGCCAAGAGCGTCTTACTGAATGACGTACCTGCATTTCCAGGACCGTGTCCAAACGAAAGGTTAGGTATAGTCGACGTAGTCTTGTATGGGACTAGCACGAGCATCTACAATCCTACTAAGTATGGAGGAGGAGGCCTCATCAGAGACTTGATAGAGGGAAAGAGGATTGAGGTGAGGGTTGAAAGCGTTGAGGGGAAGGTGATAGAGAGCAATATCACATTGCAAGAAATGATCTATGCCAAGATGATAACTACTAGGTCGTGTTTTAGAAATTACATGGCCTTCGTAAATCCTCGAGACAAGCCTGTAAAATCGATATTCTCGATCTTGGAGATGAAGGAAGGTTTGAAGATGGCGAGTGTATCTGGATGCGGCGAGATAAATCCATTGGAGAAGGACCCACTACTTAAGACTATAGGTGTTGGTACAAAAGTTTTAGTGAACAAAGCTTATGGATATGTAATTGGAGCTGGTACTAGAGCTACAAGAGAGAGACCAAATCTATCAATATCCGCTGATATTAAGGGTATGAGTTCGTACTATGTGGGTCAATTTATAACGTCGTTAGGTCCTGAACCTTTCATCACAATAGCCGCAGCTATTCCAATAATTGATTATGAAGTTCTCAAAGGAGTCAAGAGAATCGACGAAGAAGTGCAACTACCCATAGCTGATGTGAACAACAGGGAGGTGATAGGCTTCGACAGCTACGCTAAGGTTTGGCAGGGAACAGATTTGGAAGTAAGCTACAATAAGAGTATGTGTGAGACATGCCAAATTTCACCATGCCCTGTGGCATTGTACTGTCCAACGGAAGCATTTCGTGGTAAAGGCGATTTAGTGAAGTACAAGTGCTTTGAGTGTGGTGCATGTACTTGGCTGTGCCCTCAAGGTGCTTTTAAAGCGAAGTTGGGAAGCGTGAAGTTAGGTAATGTGGAGATACCAATTAAGTTGAGACAGTCATGTAGGAAGAAGGCTGAGGTCTTATCAGAGTACCTGAAGAGACTGATAGAGAACCGTGAATTCTACTTAAGTGAGCCAGGCGATAAGATAGCTGTCTAAAACGCATTGTGCAATGAGACGCATCTGTACACGTGCTTAATTGGCTAGAACGACTAGTTCTCATGAAAGCTCGTTAAATTAAAGATTCACTTTGCTATTGCTTAGGAGCTATAATCTTGGGTTAATTTTAAATTTCTAATCGCATTAGTGTACAAAATCGAACGACCATGATTGAATTCTCGAAAAGAGTTGAGCCGATAACTTATCCAATAATCGATATGCTAGAACTAGCAAGGGAGTATTCAAAGAGAGGTAAGAGAATCATCTCATTAAGCTTTGGAGATGCTGTAAGAGCTTCGGGATTTAAGCCTCCTAAACATGTTAGAGAGGCGCTTATTGAGGCTTCAAACGACGAGAAGAACCTTTACTGGGCATTTTACGGAGATTCTCAGGCAAGTCTTGAATTTAGAGAGGCTGTAGCGTTTTACGAAAGGAGGTATCACGGTAACGAAGTTGATCCTGACGACGTCTTCTCGTTCTTAGGCACGTCGGAGGGATTTATGTATTTAAACGCTGTGCTCATAAATCCTGGTGATGAGGCCTTAATTCCATCAGCTTGGTATCCTGCCTATCCTAACTACGTTTACTTATTCGACGGTAAGCCCGTGACATACGAAGTGATAGAGGAAGAGGGGTGGAGAGTGGACGTAGATCGCATGAGGAGGAAGATAACCCCTAGGACCAAGTACATCATGGTGTGTACACCTAATAACCCAACAGGATCGATATTGAAGGAGAAGAACTTAAAGGAAATTCTAGATTTAGCTGCTGAACATGAACTTATTGTGGCCTTCGACGAGCTTTATGATCAGTGGGTATTTGAAGGACAACATTGCTGCATAGGCTCTATAGGTAAAGACGTCAACATTATAGGATTTGGTGGGTTATCCAAGAACTGGTGTCTTCCAGGCTATAGGATGGGATGGTGCTGGATAAAAGGCGATGAGAAGTTTGTAAGTGGGATTAAGAGAGAGTTGAAGAAGCTTACAAGCACGAGATTATCTG
>QNVF01000059.1 GCA_004347965.1 Candidatus Nezhaarchaeota archaeon WYZ-LMO8 | reverse complement strand
TTATTTAAACCTTAGAGAGATCCCTTCAGGGTTTTAGGGATGAGAACTTTTCGAAGACTTGTGAAGGTCGATGAAGCCATCTCAGTGCTTCTTGAGAGCTTTAAGGATCTGGAACCGCCAAGCGTTAATGTACCGTTAACTCTATCCTATGGGAGGGTAACATCTTGTGACGTCATAGCTCCCATTGACGTACCCCACTTCAATAGATCAGCGGTGGATGGCTACGCTCTCAAGGCTGAGCTAACCTTCAATGCTTCTCGAGATAACCCCAAGAGGTTCAAGGTCTTAGAGAGCTTGAATGAGATAGGACAAGTTCAAGATCACTCAATAGTGATCAAGGTTG
Organism: Candidatus Nezhaarchaeota archaeon WYZ-LMO8; assembly: GCA_004347965.1. Lineage (GTDB taxonomy): Archaea > Thermoproteota > Methanomethylicia > Nezhaarchaeales > WYZ-LMO8 > WYZ-LMO8. Next base: position 4,485 of record QNVF01000059.1, on the reverse strand, counting down.
CAACAGGTCAATTTATCCCTGAAGGTTTCGATGCTGTTGTAATGTCTGAGGTGGCTCCTGAGGTTAACGGCTTCATAGAGGTGAGCGAGCCGATACCACCACTAAGAAACGTTTCGGTTAAAGGTGAGGACGTTAAGAGGGGCACGATTATCGTTGAGAAGGGCACGATAATAGGTCCTCAGCACATGGGCATCATGGCTTCCTGCGGTCTCACTAAGGTACCTGCCTACAGGAGGATAAGGATCTTAATAGTGAGTAGCGGAGAGGAAGTGAAGAGACCAGGAGAGACCTTAAAGGGCTACGAGATCTACGATTCCTCAAGCTTCATCGTCTACGGGCTGGCTAAAAGGTTCCTATCCCAACCATTCATCTACCCGAAGTCCCCAATCTCGTCAGCAGAAGAGGTTCTCGAAGCATTACACTACGGCCTTAGAGGCTTCGACATGGTAATATTCATTGGTGGGACGTCTGTAGGCCCTAGAGACATAATACCTCAAGTACTATCAAAGGAGGGAGAGCTACTCTTCCATGGCGTGGCTATGAAGCCTGGAAAGCCCACTGCTGCATTGAAGATACGCGGTAAACCTGTCTTCTGCTTACCTGGTCCTCCAGTATCCTGCTTCTTCTCTTTCATTGAGATCGTGGCCCCCCTCATAGAGCACATGTATGGTTTGAAGAGGAGCATTAAATGTAAGCTAAGAGCCAGGTTAAGGAGGAACGTTCCTGGAGAGGTAGGGAGCAGGGTTTACGTAAGAGTTAGTCTAAGAGAATCGGGTGATGGCTTAGAAGCTGAGCCTATAGCTACAGGAGGCTCAAGCGTGATTTCATCGATTTGTAAGGCACAAGGATACGTAGTGATACCAGAGGATGTGGATTCCTTAAGTGAAGGCGAGGAAGTTGATGTGCACCTCCTGGTGATTTAGTCTTGAAGCTAACAACCCTTAGAGAAGCACTACAGAGACTTGAAGAGGTTAAGCTACATCTTCAAGTAGAGACCCTAAATTCATGGGAGGCTTTTGGGAGAATACTAGCTGAAGATGTTCTAGCAGATATTGAGCTACCACCTTTCGATAAAAGTGCTAGAGATGGCTATGCTGTTAAGTCGAAGGACACTTTTCTAGCTTCAGAGAGCAACCCTGTAAAGCTCAAGTTGAAGGGTCACGTGAAAATAGGGGAGATACCGAGCCTACAGATAGATGATGGCGAGTGCGCTTACATACCGACTGGAGCACCCTTACCAAGTGGCTCAGATGCGGTGGTAGCAATTGAGGATGCACATCGAGAGGGCCCCTTAGTCTATGTATTTAAAGCTGTAGCTCCCAACGCTAACGTAACACGCCGTGGCTCCGATATCTCAAAGGGTACACTAGTATTGAGGAGAGGTACGCAAATAGGTGTTAAAGAGGTTGCTCTCTTAGCAGCTCTAGGTCGCTCCAAAGTCAAAGTCTACAAAAAGCCTAGAGCCTCGATAATATCAACAGGTCCAGAGCTTGTTGAATTAGGTAGACCTCTTAGGGAGGGTAAGATATACGATGTTAACGGCTACATGGTGTACTCCTACTTAAGTAAACTGGGTTTAGAGCCGCTAATCGTGGGGATAGCTGACGACGATGTTAAGGACCTTAAGGAGAAGATGGCGTCCTCCTTGGATCGTAGCGACATAGTCATAGTCTCTGGAGGGACTTCGAAGGGAGAAGGAGACGTCCTACAGCTCTCCTTAATTGAAATCTTGAAGGAGAGGAGGGGCAAAATACTATTCCACGGTCTAGCGCTAAAGCCTGGGAAGCCAACACTAACAGCGGTGGTGGATGAGAAGCTCGTCGTAGGTCTCCCCGGGAACCCGACATCAGCCTTCACAGTACTTGAAGTGATGATTAAGCCTTGGCTTCTAAAAAACGTCTTTGGATCTGAGTTTAAAGAGCGTCATGTAAACGCTGTGCTTACTCGTAGAGTACTAAGCTTTGAAGGTAGGAGGGAAATTGTTTACGTCAAGCTCCTCAGCCATGGAGCTAAGCTCCTTGCTCAACCAATTCTTAAGGGCTCCGAGGCAGTAACAACCTTTGCTGGGGCTGATGGATACATCGAGATACCTGAAGACATAAAATTTGTGGAGGAAAATTCCTTAGTTGAAGTAAAGCTCATAGATCTGTAGGTGGCTTACATGTCCTCCGAGCTCGGAGTAAACTTAGAGAATGTTAAGTCTTCTTTGAGGGAGGTTGTTGCTAAGCTATCAATGCTTAAAGACTCTGCTCTCTCAAAAGGACTCTCAGTAGCCTCAAGGTTAGATGTCGCTCTCTTCTTTGCGAAGCGAGCCTCATCGATACTAGAGAGCTTATCGATAGGTGAAGAGGAGCCGATGAAGCCTGCACAGGGAGAGGTAATGGACATCGAAGTTGAACAAGACCTCCTAGCTCTCAACAGGAGAATAGCTCTTGAGAACAAGAGGCTTTTCGATCAGCATGGGATTAGAGCCATAGACTTCATGGGCTCTCTTGGAGCTGGTAAGACTTCGATAATTGAGGCCCTAATAGACCTCTTAAAAGAGAGGTATAGGATAGCAGTAATAGTCGGAGACATCGCAACTTCAATAGATGCAGATAGGCTCTCAAAGCATGGAGTGAAAGCTATCCAAATAAATACTGGAAGAGAATGCCACCTAGATGCTCAACTGGTGAGACGTGCACTTCAGCTTCTAGACCTTGGAAGCATAGACCTCCTATTCATAGAGAACGTTGGCAACCTAATATGTCCGGCAGATTTTCCACTAGGAGCGCACGCAAGAGTAGTTGTTGTTAGTGTTAGTGAGGGAAGCAGTATGATAGTGAAGCACCCACTATCGTTTAAGGACGTTGATGTGGTCGTCATCAATAAGATTGATGTAGCTAATGTGTTCAATGTAGATCTACAAGCCCTAATGGATGACGTAAGGGCAATAAATCCAAAAGCAAAGATAGTGCTCACGAGCGTCAAGGAGCGTACAGGCTTGAACGACCTCGTAAAAGCATTAAACTTATAGAATATCTTTTAGATAACAATTCAAGTACGCTCCTCTTGGAGGGCTGCGAATGGAGGCCTCTCTATACGCTTACGGTGTCGCAAGAGTAAGAGCTAAGAGATCCTTCATGCTTAAGCCTGAGGACTATGAAAATATGTTGAGAGCCCCTACAGTTCACCAGGCATTAACTCATTTGCGATCAGTTAGCGACTTAGGCAAGGACATTCCTCAAACAGATAATCCACAAGACATCGAAAAGCATCTACTCGATAAGTTCACTTACATATTGCGAGTACTGGTTGAAAGTGTTAGAGATCGTGCTAGGGACTTCCTCGAAGCTGCAATCAACAAGTACGAATATGAAACCTTGAAAGCACTGCTTAAAGCAAAGTTCTTAGATATACCTAGAGACGAAGCTTCATTAATGGCACCACCAATAGGAAGGTATAGTGGTGCACTTTACACATCAATAATATCAGCAAGAAACATTGAGCAAGCAATCGATTTACTTCCAGATATTGAGCTAAAGGCTCTTATAAGAGAATCTCTGAGACAAGCGGAGTCTATAAAAAGCCCCATCCCGATAGAGACAGCCATAGATAAATCGCTTTACACTCGGCTTTGGAGATTAGCTGATGAGCTGAGGGAAAGTGATCGCAAGTATATTAGACATCTTTTAGGAATAGAGATAGACGTGAAGAACATCCTAGCTTTAGTGCGTGGGAAGTTTTTAGGGCTTCAACCATCAGCCCTCGAAGGAATGTTACTGCCCTTATCCTACATGCTCAAGCTAGACTTGAAGAGTTTGTCGTCGCAACCACTTACCTCGATTCTACAGTCTCTAGCTGCAACATACTACGGAAGAGCTATTTCGCCTTTAGCTAAAGACGTTACTGAGATTGAGAGAAGCCTACAACTACTTTGGGTTAAAGAAAACGAGGTAGTGTTCCTGCACTATCCATTTACGCTAAGTGTGTTCTATGCGTTCGCAAACTTGAAGTATGCTGAGCTCAAAGATGTAAGAGCCATACTGCTCTCAAAGTTAGTCGAATTACCACCACAAAGAGTATTGCCTCTCATCATGAGACATCGTGAAAAGCTTTCCTTCTAGTACTCACAATTGCTGCAAAAAGATGTGGAGGGTGGAAACAAAGAATTTTGAAGTTAAAGAAGCCACTTAAGAGGTATGTCTTGATAGTGTCCACTTGGTAACTTCCTTCTCACCGTTATGGGTAGTACGCCTAGCTCCAGCTCTTTCATCGCTATTTTTACAGGGTCTTTCTCCTGAATTGAAGAAAAATCTACAAGGATTGGCGCGCCCATGGCTATCTGCAATGCTCTTGCACCAATTATCCTAGCACGCTCGTACTTCGTAAGCTTAGGTAACCATATCTTGACCTCTTCAGATTTTATCCTTTTAGTGCTACTTTTAGCTGTCAAAATTCCTCCTCGCCGAACTTAGGAGTCTCTTTCTCTTTTTCCTTTTCCTT
>QNVF01000058.1 GCA_004347965.1 Candidatus Nezhaarchaeota archaeon WYZ-LMO8 | reverse complement strand
TCACGCTTAGGGCCCGTAGCTCAGCATGGTAGAGCGGCGGGCTTTTAACCCGACGGTCGCGGGTTCAAATCCCGCCGGGCCCGCTAGTCTTTATCTTCTTGTTTCCTCACGTTTTCTAAACTTAAATTTCTAAGCTTAACTCAATGTAAGAATCTGTGTCGAAGTCAAAGTTTAAGGCAACGATAATTCTAATTTGATACGTACAGAACGGATTGCTTCTTTAAAATTTAAAGTTGTAGATGGCTTAAAGGTCTTGGAGCTAAGTCTTCAAAATCCCTCAATTATTGTTTCGATATCAATGAGGATATAATTATAAGGATCTTTGAACTTCAAGGTCAATAGCTATTTGCCATCGTCTTGGGGCAACCTGCCTTACGAGCCTAGTAAATGGACTTCCCGAAATAGTCCATCCTCTAGCTTTTACTTCACTCACGACCTTCTCCTCAGCCTTCTCTATTGGTTTAGGCTCCTCTACAAACGCATAGACGTGAAGAACCCCTCTATCTCTCAAAGCTTTAAGAGCAGCATCAATGAACTCCAAAGATCTCCCTGGCAAGTTCATGATGACTCTATCGACTTTACGTATAAGCTCCTTCTCAATAACCTCTCTTGCATCTCCAAGATGCGGTATGACCTTTCCCTGAACTTTGTTCAGCTCTATGTTCTTCTTGAGGCATTCGTAGGCTATGGGGTTTAGTTCTATTGCATGAACTAAAACGCTTCTTCTCATAGCTATTTGAATGGCGAATGGTCCTGCTCCCGAGAACATATCAAGTACAACTTCACCATCCCGAACTAACTCAGCTACTCTCTTCCTTTCTGTTGCCAATCTAGGGCTAAAGTAAACGTTCTTTACGTCAACATAGAATATTGCTCCGTATTCCTTATGGAAGGTGATGCTCTTATCCTCGCCTCCTAATAACCTAAGATCTCTTATCCTGAAATCTCCACTTATTGGGCTTGCCTTCGCATAGACGCTCTTAACGTTCTTATGTACAGCTAAGATTGCTTCAGCTACAAGCTTCTCGTATCCAAGTAACTCATCAGGTACATCTATTATCGCTATATCACCTATTAGATCCCAAGACCTGGGGGCTGAAGCTAATAGATGAGGAGGCATCTTATCGCTGAGCCATTCAAGTATCGACTTAGGTTTACTTGGTCTTTCCTCGAAATCCTCCTCTCTTACTTCGACTTCGCATATCTTATTTAAGTCCTCCTCCTCCGTCTTCAATAATTGTCTAGATAGTGGTATGGCTAACTTACTGTTTAGAACCTTGATCTTCAATTTATAGCTTAGAGCATTTATGGAGGCTAAATACCTTCTTACCGCTTCTCCTTTCTCTCTTGCTACAAGGACTGCTAAGGTCTTTGCCACCATTAATCCCTAGTCCATCCATACTTTCCTCTCAATGGGACGAATACACAACCACCTAGCTCCACTTCCTCGTACTTCTCCTCATCTATGCGTCTTATTAACGTCAATTCTTGGGTATAGTATGGAGATCCTATGGGTATGACAAGTCTACCACCAATCTTAAGTTGCTCCTTAAGAGGCTTTGGTGCTCCTGGTGCTGCTGCTGTTACTATGATAGCATCGTATGGAGCTGCTTCACGATATCCGAGCGTTCCATCACCATGGATTACCGTAACCCTATCATGATAGCCTAGCCTCCTTAATGTCTCCTCAGCTTTCTTAGCTAATTCTCCTATTATCTCAATGGTGTAAACATGTCCTCTAACTTCGCTACCTCTTGGCGCCACTATTTCTGCGTAAACAGCTGCCATGTAGCCGCATCCACCACCTATCTCAAGAACTTTATCTCCAGGTTTAAGTTCAGTAGCTTCACACATCCATGCAACCATGTGTAAAGCAGACGTCGTCTGACCATATCCTATAGGTATTGGGCTATCTACATAAGCAGAGTCACGATAAGTTTCAGGAATAAATTCCTCACGTGGTACTCTCAACATTGCATCAGCCACTATCTTCCTCTTTATGACGCCAAATTCTATAAGTCTCTGCACCGCTATTCTCCTTTGCTTCTCAAGTTTTTCATGCATAAAATCTTCCTCATTCACTACAAGAGCTTAAAGGTAATTAGTGCTTTACTACAATACTTTTCATGGCGAGAGATGGTGTACCTTAAGGAGACCTTTCATGCGTGGGGTCATAGGAACATAAGGGCTACGCATAGAACAACTCTTGAAATCACTAAGGAGGAGCACATAACCCCAAGGGGGAATTGCATCGTAGCAGTGAGGTCTGAAAAAAGTGTCTGTGATTTGAGCCAAGAATTAAAGCAAGCTGTAAGGCATAGCAATGCAAAGGTAACTCTTCTGCTAAGAACTCTTGACATCGAAGATGTCATTACCGGATTTGGCAGCGAGAAGTTACCTTTAACAAGTAGGCTAAGCATCGTGTGTAGAAGAAGTGATTACGTATGTCCTAGGACGCTTATGATAAAGTGCGACAAGGCCGCCATAGATGTAAACAGAGAGCTCGTCAATTGCTTAAGAATGGAGAATAGACTTCAAGTGACTATAGAGGTTGTGGTCTAACGTTTCTTGAAGAAGGTATCTAAAGAAGTTTGCTTAGCATATTGTTCATGGGCCTTTAGCATTCGATCTAGAGCACTCATGACTCTTTCTCTTGAGAAATCTCTCTCGTCGCACAAGAACTTCAAGACCTTATCAACATCAGGCTTCCTCCACCCAAGCTTGTAATTATCTGTGACCTTGGGCTCTAAGAATAACCTCTTGATCTCCAAGGGATCTAGGGGAAATTCAGCTTCAGGTAAGGTCTTCAAGACCTTCTCAAACGATCCATAGGTCTTTATGAGCTTCAGCGCTGTCTTAGGTCCAATGCCTTTAACTCCATCAGGGTTGTAATCCGTACCTATCAGGATAGCTATCTCAATTAGCTGCTCTCTAGTTACTTGAAGCTCTTGAAGCACTTTATCGAGCTCTATTAGCTCTGGCTCTACCTCTATGTACTCGTCCTTACGAGGCAGTTTTCTTCTACCACTAATAGTTAAGTTTCGAACTAACCTCTTAGCTCCAAATAAAAGGGAGTCATAATCCTGGCTTGCAACAGCGTAAGCATCACCCTTAATGGTCATGTAAGCTGCTTGAGCTTCTCCTTCCGAAGGCGCTTGGACCCATGGGACTCCAAGAGCATCTAAAAGTCTCTTAGCCTCATTACTCATCTCATCGGTTAGATGAGCTGTTTGTTGAGCATAGGTTCTTGCAGCCCTAAGATCCCCCTTTTTAACAGCCTCCTCGTATTTTTTAACAGCCTCCTCCTTAACCTTCTTTCTCCTTAGCACCTCCATCTCCTTTATCTCCGGAGGCACTCCATCGAAGACATAGACAGGTTTTATGCCTAGCTCTACGAGGTTCACGGTTCTATAAAGGAGACCGCTTAGATGACTAGTTATTCTGCCCGTTCTATCCTTTAATGGGGTCCCATCAGGTTGCCTTATTATTGATAGGAATTGATAAAGAGCGTTGTAAGCATCGATCGATACTACCTTGCCTGAAAGAGCGTTAAGCGGGATCGTTATTCGAGGAATGAGGTCCTTAAAGTCTACCCCCATGTCTTATAGTCACGTCTCCCTTAACCTTAAAGACTTAATGCTCTTACTAATGCTAGAAACATTGATTAGACCCTTAAGCTCCAGCTTCATGACAGCTTTGTAAAACTCTTTTACAGAAAGATCCTTATAGATAGCTTTAACCATCTTGTAAACCTCCTTATCTCTTGCAACACCTTTCCTCTGTCTCAACATGTCAATTACTAGATCTTCAGGAGGAATTGGATGCCATACTCTCGGTGCTCTCAGCTCTTACTCACCTCAAACAAAGCTTAACATAGGTCCTCTTCCTCTCTGCAAGTAATGTCTTAGCCTTTCAGCCCAAGCTCTGTAGCTCTTCACCATGTCCTCCGTGATTGATGGGTGCACCTTCTTGAGCGCCTCTATGAAGTGCCTCATTTCAACCTTATCAGCATTTATGTTCTCGCGAAGAGCTAGTAGACCGGACTCACGACATATTGCCTCAATATCAGAACCTGCATAGCCTTCAGTCATCCTTGCTAACTGCTGTAGGTCTACGTCCTCTGCTAATGGCATATTTCTCGTGTGGATCTTGAAGATCTCTAATCTAGCTTCGTAATCAGGTGGTGGTACATATATTAGCCTATCAAATCTTCCAGGTCTTAAGAGAGCAGGATCTATGATATCAGGTCTATTGGTTGATGCTAGGACCACAACGTTATCAAGGCTCTGAATCCCATCTACCTCTGTTAGTAATTGAGTTATTACGCGCTCTGTTACTACTGAGTCTCCAAATCCTAGACCTCTTATCGGTGCTATTGCGTCTATCTCATCAAAATACACGATACAAGGTGCTGCTTGACGAGCTTTCCTGAATATCTCTCTTATAGCTTTCTCACTCTCTCCAACCCACTTACTGAATATTTCAGGTCCCTTTACACTTATGAAGTTAGCCTCAGACTCTGTGGCAACAGCTTTTGCTAATAGTGTTTTACCGCATCCAGGTGGTCCGTATAATAAAACTCCTTTAGGAGGCTTTATGCCCATTCTTTTGAAGGCGTCAGGGTACTTTAGTGGCCACTCCACAGCCTCCCTGAGTTCTTGCTTTACCTGCTCTAGCCCGCCAATGTCACTCCACCTAACATTCGGTATCTCGATGTACACCTCTCTTAAGGCTGATGGAGTGACCTCCTTATAAGCTTCGAGGAAGTCTTGCATGGTAACCTTTAACTGTTCTAGATCTTCGAATGAAAGCCTCTCTTGAGACAGATCTATCTTCGGTAGGAATCTCCGTAACGCCTTCATAGCAGCTTCTCTACATAGAGCTGCTAAGTCAGCACCCACAAAACCATGAGTTATCTCTGCAAGCTTGTTTAGATCTACGTCCTCTGCTAGTGGCATGTTTCTTGTGTGTATTTGAAGTATTTCTAGTCTACCTTGCTTATCTGGAACACCAATCTCAATCTCTCTATCAAATCTT
>QNVF01000057.1 GCA_004347965.1 Candidatus Nezhaarchaeota archaeon WYZ-LMO8 | reverse complement strand
TTGCCCTTTGGTCTTAAGGAGCAGGCAAGGGTCATGGAGAGCTCGTAGAGCTCCTCGAAACTTTCAGCTTGAATTATGCCAGCTTGCTTACAAACAGCGTTCCAAACCTCAATGGATCCAGCTAAAGCAGCAGTATGAGATTTCGCAGCGCTCTTACCAGATTCGCTTCTACCAGCCTTGAGAGCTACAAGAGGCTTGGTGGTGGACTTGCAAAGCTCTATGAACCTCCTACCATTCCTAATGGACTCTATGTACATTGCTATAACGCCTGTATCCGGGTCCTCAATGAAGTACTCCAAGATGTCTGTTAAGGTGGTTGTAGCCTCATTACCGGTGCTCGCTATCTTGCTTGGATAGAACTTTCTCACTGTTGATAGAGTGAGGAAGCTTACTGTAAGAGTCCCGCTATGAGATATCAACGAAATTCTACCTGGCTCCGGCGGCTTTAAGAGAGAGGCTCCAAGCCCTAATGTGTTCAGATTGACATAAAGGTTTGCAACACCAAGGCAGTTAGGACCTAATACTACCATCCCAGACTTTCTAGCTATAGCTCGAATCTCCTCCTCCATCATCCTCCCTTCATCGCCTATTTCAGCGAAGCCCCCTGCAAAGATTATGGCTGCCTTTACTCCCTTCTTAACGCAATCTTTTAGAACGTCTACGACGTTGCGTGCATTAACAGCTATGTAGACTAGGTCGATGTCATCCGGTATGTCTGAAACCTTTGCATAGCACTTAAGACCTAAAATCTCCTTACCAGCTAATCTAGGGTTAACTGGGTAGACAGCCCCTTCATAGCCGAACTCTATGATGCCCCTCAAGTGCAAGTATCCGAGCTTCATGGGGTTATCGGAAGCCCCAATTACAGCTATAGATTTAGGGTAGAAGAGGGGTCTTAACTTCTCGATTACACTTCTTCCCTCCATGGTCATTGCGATCAAGCCCTCGTAGATCAATAACTGCAGTAGGTACGATAGTCGGAAGTTATAAGCATTGCTTTAACCACAAAGGCTTCAAGCGAAAATTTGATATAAGGCACGACATACTAACTCCTGATGCTTCATGAACCCCATAATAAGCAAAGCGTTAAGTGAAGGTAGGACGATATTGTTGGAGCCGGAGGCAAAGGAGCTTTGCTCTCAATACGGTATACCGGTACCAAGCTCAAAGGTTGTCAAAAACGTAAGCGAAGCGGTTCAAGCAGCTATGGAGATAGGCTTCCCAGTGGTTGTTAAGATAGTTTCAGAGGACATAATCCACAAGACGGATGTAGGTTGCGTCGTTACTGGAGTGAACAACGTAGAGGATCTGAAGAAAGCTTACGAGAAGGTTGTAGAGAACGCTCTAAAGCATAATCCGAGAGCTACGATTAGAGGGGTGCTAATCGAAGAGATGGTCCCTAAAGGAGTCGAAGTAGCTGTAGGAGGATTAAGAGATCCGGAGTTCGGACCAGCAGTAATGTTCGGTCTTGGAGGGGTGTTCATTGAAGTTATGAGGGATGTAAGCTTTAGAGTTGCACCAGTATCAGAGGAAGACGCTGAAGAGATGATAAGGGAGATAAAGGGCTTCAAATTGCTTCAAGGATATAGGGGAATGGAGCCAGTAGACCTTAAAGCCCTAATTAATATCGTAGTCAATGCATCGAGACTGCTAATTGAAAACGAAGAGATACATCAACTAGACCTAAACCCAATAATAGCTTCTAGGTCTGGAGCAAAAGCTGTTGATGCAAGAGTGATACTAACCTCGATTAGAAGATGAAGTCCATCGAAGCGTGTTGAGCCATTACAAGTCGTCAAGCCCTTAACTTACTGTTGAAGTATGCTATGATGCTCTACGTAATCTCTTACACCCTCAGCTTCTTTCACAAAGAGGGCTACCAATAGTGCTGCCAATAAGCTTATGAGGGTCGCTAAGTAAAATGGTAGTCTAGGTGATAAGTGCTCATAGAGAAAGCCTCCCACAAGGTTTCCAAGCGCCATGAACGAGAGGCTAGAGAAGTTTAAGAATGCATTCACTTTTCCTCTATCTCTCATAGGTACTAAGTCGGCGATGAGGGAACCAAGCCCTGTATGTATTGTCACACTTCCCGCTCCCATAAGCACAAGTGAGACAATCACTAGAGGTGCACCTCCATCAGCAAAAAGCCACATCGAAGCAGCAAGTAACACGCAAGCTATTGCCAGAGGCATCTTTTTACCAACCTTATCCATTAGCCTCCCAACAGGTATTGAAAGAGCAACAGTTGTAGCTGGTACAGCCGCTAACATTAACCCCCAAAGAGCTTCCTCTATTAGTAGCTCCCTTACAGCATAAACTGGTAGATACGGAAAAACAGCAGAAGAACCGAACCCACACATTACAGCCGCTAAGATCAAGAAGGTAAGAGACCTCGAAGACCTCTTAAATACCGTTAGAGACTCTCTAACGGCAGTTGGATAGCTCCTCCAAAGCTCAGCTAAACTTGGCTTTTCAGAGACCTTAACGGTTTCCTTCAAGTAAAGCGTTCTTAGAATAGCTGCTAGTAAGAAGAGGGTTACCACCAACCCATAGCTTATCCTCATTCCAGACATCAAGCCAAAGGTGCTGCAAAGATAAGCGGCGACGATAGGAGCTGGCGTTGTTGAGATGTTGCTTATAAGTGAGACTATGCCGAAGCCTGTTCCCCTTCTATCAGGAGGTAGGGAGTCCGCTATCATCGCCATGAGGGCTGGTTGATAAGTTGAGTTGAAGATTGCTGCTAACATAGCTCCAACCAAGATGAAGTGCCAAGAGGGTGCCAAGGCATAGAAGAGGTAGCTTAAAGCTACCCCAAAAGTCATCGTGCATATAATCCACTTCCTCCCAAACCTATCAGCAACGTAGCCTCCAGGAAACTGCATTGAGGCTAATGCTAGGAAGTAACATAGACCCACAATCCCCACAATAGTCTCGGTGGCTCCCAAACCTATGACGTATAAAGCGTAGTACGTAGCGGGCACCTCAATAGCAAAGTCCATGATGAGCCAGCTTAAAACTAGGACAGCGTAGTTCCCTCTAATGAAAGCCAGCTCCCCCTTAATGCGCATGCTCAGAGACTTCATGGCAAACACATCTTTTTCAACCACTCAAAAATTCTCTTCTTCACATAGCTAACATCACACTATCTTCTATGGACAGCATAGTTAATTAGCACTTCCTACCCACAACTGAGCTCAAGTTCAGAAATTTTTCTGTCTAACCTATTATAAGCGTTCCTAGAGCTCCACTTCAGTGATTTTAATTGCTTCATATCCATCGTGTTTGATAAAAATTAAAGTATAATAAGTCTATGTCCTATTGGGACGTAAGTACTTCTCCTTTATACTTTATATTGATACTTTATGTTTCCATCCACTACATAGAAAACTTGCTTTTCGTCTTCCATTGCTTTTAAGATCGGCTTTGCAAGTACCTCTGCTATCTTTACGAGGTCTTCAAGGCTCCTCACTTCTATGGTAGCATGTACTTCGGGCAAAGATGTCAGCGCTTCTACTATAACATCTCTATGTTCTCTTATCATTCTGCTAAGTTTTACGTCAACTAATTTCTTCTTTTCATGCCATTTAACTCTATAATGGATAAGCATTGAAGTTGCTAATCCCACTGTTGCTAGTATTGTTGCTATATAAGATAGGACTCTTTGACTTTCCACTTCTGGGTGAAATACCTCTATAACGTCTTTGATTTCTCTACTTTGAGTTTGCTCTAAACCCTCCAATGATATGTAGCCACCCCTATCTGCACTAATTTTGAACGTGACTGTTAACTGGGGTGTGTACACCTCACTTACACTTCTCCCAGCAATCCTTGCATTTACGAGTACCTCTGGAGCAATGAACAAGTTGTATGATGAAGAGTATACACCCAGCTCTTTATCTATCGCGTTAACAATTTGCTTAAGCAGCAAACAATCAACTTCTAATGTGAAGTTGACAGAGCCCCTAAAGTTTAGGAGCTCTATGAGCTCTTCTTTTTGCAGCACTTTCGTCCACTTATCTGGTGATTCTATCTTTGCCGTTAACCCCCTCATCACTACGTTAATTGCTTCTGGTGGTGGATTCGACGAAAACATGTAGATAAATGATATGTTTATCTTGTTTGTTAAAGTAGCGTATAGTATCCCTTCGCCAGGTCTCAGTATCGTCTTGTTATAGATGATGTTCGGTTTTAGCTCAGCTACGTAATCGTACATAGCTCTATGAACATACGAAGCAATAGTTACAATCTTTCTTTCTAAGATAGGTTGTTGATGTACATTGTACAGGTATACAAGAGAGAAAAGCAATAATGCTGAAAAAACGATGATCAAGACCTTCACAATCTTCACTTTCTTAGTCCTAATACTATTCATCATTTTTGCACTCTACATATAGCTTAACACAAAATCGTAATTTTACTCTTTTCCTATTGATGTCTCAGAAATATTAACATTCTCTCAATGCTCACATACCTTCATCACCATATGGCTTAAATAGGTAATACGTTATGAAATATCTTAAAATATTTTCGAGCTTTATTGGGGGGTCGAAAAATCAAGTTAAAAATAAGAGTTTTTAATCGTCATGAAAGAGAACAATCCCCCAATAAGAGGATCTTAACGATACATATAAAGTTGTTAGTGATAGCCTTATTTTTCATTGCTATCTCAATATGCATAACCAATTACACCTCCACTTTAGGTCCTCAACCCACAACTCAATTACTAGTCAGGTTCAAACCATGTGTGTCTGAAGATGTCAAATATAATCTTCTACACACTCTCAATGTTAATATCATCGATTACATTCAGCAAATCAACGTCTTCATAGTTTCTATTCCAGAAGAGAAACGTTCACTTATAGAATCGACCTTGCTGAGTAGTCCTCTAATTGATTTTGTAGAGATAGACTATCACATCATGATCTCTCAAGTGCCAAGCGATCCTTATTACCCACTGCAATGGTATTTGGAGAAGATTAATTGCCCAAGTGCTTGGGACATTACTTCAGGTAACAGCAATGTTGTCGTAGCAGTCATAGATAGTGGAGTTGACCCAACGCATCCAGATTTAGCTGATAAGCTTCTTAAAGGATGGAACTTCTACGATAATAACGACGATACAAGCGA
>QNVF01000056.1 GCA_004347965.1 Candidatus Nezhaarchaeota archaeon WYZ-LMO8 | reverse complement strand
GCTTTACTCTGTGTGGCTTCGAATTAGCTCTAAGATCTTTTCAAGATCCTCAGTCAAGAAGACCTTGCCTTCTCTAGCAAGTAATACTCTCAGCTCTTGTACTGATGTTGGCAAGATGTTTACTATTTGAACTGCAGTAGCTCTGGACATTTTGAATTTATCAACAAGTTCTTCAATAAGCTTCTCAGCTTTATCTGAAGGGATCTTAGAAAATCTAGAAGCATGAGAAAGTACTGCAACTTGATATGACTCTAGAGGGCCTAGTCCTTGCCTCATTTCTAGGAGGTCGCGTACCTTAGGTAGAGGTATCTCTCTGATTTTTGTCACCTTCATCCTTGAAACCTCACTACATCAGAAACTGAGCTGAATTTATGGAGTATTTCTCAGGAGAGAAAATAAATATATTGGTTAGAGCTACTCAAGCAATACTCAACTCGCACTTAGATTTAAGGTGAAGAATCGTGAAGAGGTCCAAGGGGTTAAGAAGCAAGGGTAGAAGCTTACTATCAAAGCACCCACGTGAGCGTGGCATGAGAGGGTTAAGCTACTTACTAATAGAGTACAAGGTAGGTGATAAGGTGGCTTTCGATATAGATCCAACGAGCATTGAGACAGCTCCTCATAGAAGATATCACGGCCTTACTGGAACCATAATAGGTAAAAGAGGGAGAGCGTACATTATTGAAACGAAGCTTGGCGATAAGCGTAAGACCATAATAACAACTCCCGAGCACATAAGGCCTTTAACGTCTTAGATTAATCCTCAACGTCTATGACGTCTAATTCTAGGACCCTAAGCTTCGCGCCAAGAAATTCTTGAAAGCTAGGTGTAGTACGACCTTCATCCCCGTGGATAAGCTCTTTGACGTATAGACCTCCTTGACACTTTATTAAGACCTCAAATGTCTTATCCTTAACGTCCAAAATCTCCACCTCGTATACTCTTTTCATCCGCAACTTGTCAGCTCGACGATGTAAGACTCTCCTGGGAGTCCATTGCTTTATGGTTACTTCTCGAAAGAAGTCGCTAAGGGCTCCTATCCTCTCCTTCTCTAACTGATCTTCAATCTCTATCAATGCTCTATAAGTTTTCCTCTTAGCTTTAGCTGAAAGTTTTAGCTTCCCGATGGTGGATCTATCGGTATACGATAAGTTAAAGACCTCAACCATGCCTTGAGACCTCTCATTAATCTCTCTTTGAAGTTCTTCAAGGTTGATGAACCTCTTCTTGGGCTCAATAACTTCAATGACAAATGGTCTTCCTGAACCTAGAACCCTAACATCTATGTCTTCTCTTCCAGCTCCATGAAACTTAGCATCATGAGCCTCGAATCTTTCGATCATTGGTTTTGTTATGAGTTCTTCAACAGAGAACTTGTAGCGCTTCCCAGTTCCATTGCATTCAGGGCAGCCAGATCCTCGACAGCTAGGACAGAACCATTTTGACTGAGGTATTCCTCGAATTAGCTTTCTATAGCGACCATATATGAAAACTGGTCTAGGCTTTACCTCAACGTCCATCCTATGGAAATCCAAGATTACGAGGACATCAGGCTTCTGAAAATCAGGTTTTTTCCCTGTTTTAAGCATTATGATGGAGCCTACTTCTCTATTTATCTCTCTCTTAATTGATTCTCCCCACTCTATCTCTACACAAGATCTCAAGGCGTCCTCTCTTTCAATTATTGTTCCAGGGACCCTGCATCCAACGAGGTAGGTGTTAAAATCATACGCTGACAGGTAATTGATGGCCTTATTCGTGAGCTGATGTAGTGGCTCATAGAGTAGACCTTCACACAGCTCGCAAGGTAATACCTCAGGTACTTCAAGACCATTTCTTGCTAAAAGCTCTCGCGCAGGCTTGAAGCCTGATTTGGCGAGGATCCTTAGCATCTCAATAGCCTCTTGCTGACGACCTTTATTTATTAGCTCTGAGGAGACCATGCAAATAATGGTCTTTAAGCTCGAGCCTCTAGTCTCATTGTTTAAAGCGAAGCCTAGATTCGCAAAGAACCTGCCAAGGCACTTATCACAAAGTACTGCCTCCTCCATCAACTTTAAGGACTTCTCGATTATGGAGGGGGCAACGTCTAGCATGGTTGTACCTCAATGTCTCAGTGAGTATTAAGCCTTGAAGGGTAGGGGTAAGCGACCCTTTTTCTGCTTCCTCAAAAGGTTCTTCATCATTCGCTTCATGGCTTCGTAGGTTTCTAGAAGCTCCTTAACGTCCTTAACTTTAACCCCGCTACCTCGAGCTATCCTCCTCATCCTAGATCTGTTTATTATCTCTGGATGTTCCAGTTCTTCCTTAGTCATTGACTTAACCATAACGGTCCATTTCTCAAGTTTCTCTTGTGCTACGTCTGCGATCTCATCAGGTAGGTTAAGGCCAAACCCTGGTATCATCTCAAGAACTTTTCGTAGAGGGCCCAGTTTCTTTAGTCCTTCAAGTTGCTGGACCATGTCTTTAAGCGTGAATTTTCCGGTGACTAGACTCTTCATCTCTCCTCTAAGTGATGCTTCCTTCACCCTCTCCGCTAGTAGTTTGAGGTCGCCCATGCCTAGAAGCCTGCTGACGAAGCTTGGTGGGTCAAAGATCTCGAGCTCATCGATCTTCTCTCCAATTCCTATGAACTTTATTTGTGCACCCGTAGCAACAACTGCTGATAACGCACCTCCTCCTTTAGCTGCTCCATCCAACTTTGTCACTATTATAGATCCTATCTTAGTCGCGTTATTGAAGGCCTCTGCTTGTACCTTAGCTTGCTGTCCTATTGTAGCGTCTACGACTAAAATGACCTCACTAGGCTTTATTACTTCTGATAGCAGCTTCATCTCCTCCATTAAAGTGGACTCACTCTTGTGTCTTCCAGCCGTGTCGATGATTATGACGTTACAGCCCATTTTCTTAAGCTCGTTAATCCCTCTTAGAGCTATTTCCGTAGATGTACCAGTCCTCTCGCCATAGAATGGAACTCCAACACTTAAAGCTAATTGCTTTAATTGATCGTATGCTCCAGGTCTAAACGTGTCTGCACAGACTATTCCTGGACGATACCCTCTACTCTTATAGAACCAGGCTAGTTTTGCAGCTGTCGTGGTCTTGCCCGATCCTTGTACTCCAACAAGCATTAGAGTTATCGATTCGTTCGCTGGGTAAAGTATTTTAGGTTGCTTTTCTCCACCTAAAAGTTCAACGAGAGATTCGTAGAGGACTTTTAACGTGACTTCTCTCCTTGTGAAGCCTGATGGCACAGGCTCTTTAAGAGCTCTCTCCTCAATTAATTGAGTTATCTTGAGTACGAGCTCAACATTCACGTCAGCTAATAGAAGAGCTCTCTGCACATCTCTAATCAGCTCCTTAACTGCAAGCTCATCCGCTACTGGTCTACCCAAGAACTTCTTTATAGCTTCTCGAAGTGATGTACCTAATTTGCTTAGCATTAACCTCGAATCCCTTTTAGTAAGTACGTTTAAATTTACTTAGCGATTATTTAACTCTCGCACAGAATATGTATGATTTTAGGATTGATGACGTTCTGAGTTTTATACAGAGAGAAGGTGTGAAGAGGGTATTGCTTCAGTTTGCTGATGGATTAAAGCAGCACGCATCTTCAGTGTACGAGGAACTAAATGAGGAGGCTTCTAGTGTTGAGGTCCTAACCTCAGGATCGAGCTGTTACGGCGCTTGCGACGTTGCATTTGACGAGGCTTTAAACGTTAGAGCTGATGGTATAGTGCATTATGGTCACACACCTTTTCCTGGAGCTTTCTCGTATGCTGAGAATTTAGGGGTCAAGATACTTTTTGTAGAGACATTCTCAAAGCTTGATATCTCTGGAGTTATCGATAAAGCTATTGGAGTCCTGAGCTCAATGGGAAAAGTGGTTAATGTAGGTCTCACGGCAACGCTCCAAGAAGCCCCCTACGTGCCCACCTTCAAGAGACGTTTAGAGGGGGAGGGTTATAGAGTTCACATAGGAACTGGCTCTAATAGAGTCAAGTACACGGGCCAAGTCCTGGGTTGTGACTATTCGTCAGCGCTGTCAATTAATGATGAAGTTGAAGTCTTCTTGCATCTTGGAGGGGGGTTATTCCACGCGCTTGGTCTCGGCTTAATAACTCAAAAACCTGTTTTACTATGCGATCCCTATCGCAATGAAGTGAAAGATATTGAGCGTGAAGTGAAGAGGGTAAAGGCTGCTAGACTATACAGCGTTGTTAGGTCGATGGAGAATGCAAAGCGATATTGCATAGTTGTAGGATGCAAATGGAGACAGAGACACATACACTCCGCCATGAAGATAAAGAGACTACTCGAGAAAAAAGGAAAGAAGGTGAGCCTAGTAACTCTCTACGAGGTGTCGCCACAAGCATTAGATAATCTATCAGAGCCCGATAGCTTTGTGATAACTGCTTGCCCAAGAATACCCATCGACGACTACATGAACTATAGAAGGCCAATACTAACGGTTCTTGAAGCATTAATAGTAGCTGGAGAATTAAAGCTTGAGGAGTGGTCTTTGTGTGACTGGGTACTTAACGAAAAAGCAGCTGGCAATAATGCTCTCAAAGGTTAATGAGCACCCAGAGCCTAAGGTAATGCTTGAGCAGTACACCTTGATGAGTGAGGAGGCTAGCGACATTCTATGGACTATAGAAACCACTTTCGGTGACATCAATAAGAAGGTAGTAGCGGATTTAGGTTGTGGTACTGGAAGGTTGGCTATAGGCTCAGCTTTACTCGGCGCAGGTTATGTAGTAGGAGTTGACATTGATAAAAGAGCTTTGAAAAAAGCTGTTGAAGCAGCTAAAAAACTTAGAGTTGATAGTAGAGTATCTTGGATACTAGCTTCAGTATACAATCTCAACTTAAGGGCTGATGTCGTGATACAAAATCCTCCCTTTGGAGTAAAGAGAGAAGGAGCTGACAGATCTTTCTTAGAAGCTGCTCTGAGAATAGCTCCTGTAGTTTACAGCTTGCATAAATCAGGTTGGAAGAATAGACGATTCTTAAAAAGATACATCAGAGACTTGGGAGGAAAAGTCGATAAAATTATACCACTCCAAGTAACTATAAGGCCAACGTTTGAATTCCATACGAAGAGGAATTACAAGGTTAAAGTAGATCTTTACAGAGTATTAAGGAGTGGAGGATGATGAGTGAGAAGATACTGAAGGACGTTGTTATCCCAGGAGAGGAGATAGGAGT
>QNVF01000055.1 GCA_004347965.1 Candidatus Nezhaarchaeota archaeon WYZ-LMO8 | reverse complement strand
GTGGTAATAACTAGGGATGATGAACCAGAAAAAACTTTACAGTTAATAAGAGCTTGTACAAGTCTCGGTCACAAGGTTGAAGAAGCGCTATACGTGGGCTTTAGTAGAGCCGATGTAGTAGCTGGGGTTCAAGCTGGATGCTTAGTAGCAACTCCTCACAAAGTTGTCCAAGCGTTAAGCAAGACTATAAGGGTAAGCTCACTTCACGAACTTCTCGACATAGTTAAGTTCGAGCTAAGCCCTTTGGCGAAGAGTTCTAATTAAACTTCTAGGATACATTCTCTTAAACACTTACATATGGTCCTGTTGACTAGTGAACTCTATAAAAGGAGAATCATCAATTGCAAAACCGAGAACTTCAGTGAAAAGTTATTTAAGGAAAACTGTACCCTCAAGAGTAAAGTCTCGAAGGGTGAGAATCTGTGAGAGCAAGCTTAATCGAGGAGGTAGCGTTTCAACTCATTAAGAGAGCCTCAATAGTTCTCCCCAAGGACGTCAAGTCATCGCTTCAAAAAGCTTATGAAGAAGAAACCTCGAAGTTGGGTAAAACACAACTTAAAGCGATAATAGATAACATCACCATAGCAGAGCGATTGAACAGCCCAGTCTGTCAAGATACAGGGATAGTCTCGTTCTTCATTAAAGGAAGGAGCTTAGATCACAAGGCTCTTGAGGAATCCCTGAGACGAGCTACCATAAGAGCGACCAAGGAAGTACCGCTTAGACCTAATGCTGTTCATCCATTAACTAGAAAGAATTCAGGGGATAACACAGGTCTCCACATACCTGGAGTAACACTCATGTATGAAGATGCCGACTACGTGGACATAACCGCCACCTTAAAGGGTGGTGGTTCAGAAAACATGTCTGCTCTCTACATGATCCCACCAGGAGAAGGTATAGAAGGTGTGAAGCGAGTAGTATTAGAGACTATAGTAAACGCAGGAGGACAACCTTGTCCTCCGACCGTTGTGAACATTGGCATTGGTGGCACCGTAGACCTGACCTTTAAGCTTGCGAAGATGGCTATGATAAGGCCACTAGGTGTGAGACACCCTGAAGAGGAGGTAGCAAGGCTTGAAAAAGAACTTCTTGAGTTGGTGAATTCTACGGGCATTGGTCCTATGGGTCTTGGAGGAAGGACAACGGCGCTAGACGTAAAAATTGAGTATGCATACTGCCACACAGCAAGTTTACCAGTAGGCATAAACCTTCAATGCTGGGCTGACAGAAGAGCTACGGCTCGTATTTATCCTGACGGCTCTTGGAAAATATTAAACTAGGAGGGAGCTTTATGGTCGAGTACAAGTTAACGACCCCGCTAAAGGAAGAGGACGTTAGAAAGCTAAGTATCGAAGATGTAGTCTACGTTTCCGGAATTATCTACACGGCAAGAGACATGGCTCACAGAAGATTCATAGAGCTAGCTGAGAAGGGTCAAAAACCTCCAGTACAAATGGATGGTGCTGTAATATACCATGCTGGTCCGGTGGTTCGCAAGCTTGATGGAGAATGGGAGGTAGTGTCTGCCGGTCCCACTACAAGTAGCAGAATGAACAGGGTTACTCCAACTCTCTTGAAGTACTATACTATAAGAATGATAATAGGGAAGGGTGGAATGAGTCGAGAGGTTGCAGATGCTTTGAAAGAACGTGGGGCTGTGTACTGCCACTATACTGGTGGAGCCGCAGTACTAGCAGCTAAGTGCGTTAAGCGTGTAGTAAAAGTTGAATGGCTTGATCTGGGGGTTCCTGAGGCTCTATGGGTTCTTGAGGTCGAAGACTTCGGGCCCCTCATAGTAACGATGGATGCTCAAGGAAACAGTTTATACGAGAAGCTAGAACTTGAAGTGAGCAAGAGAGTTAGAGGAATGTTAAGGAGGTAACTTTTCTTTGAGCTATGAGACATTAGAGACAGACGTCTTAATAATAGGAGGGGGAGGTGCAGGACTTCGAGCAGCTATAGAAGCTTCAAAGCATAATGTTGATGTGGTTCTAGTGTGCAAAGAGCTCTTAGGAAAAGCTCATACAGTGATGGCTGAAGGAGGAATAAACGCAGCTCTTGGCAATGTAGATCCAAACGATAACTGGATGGAGCACTTCTTAGATACTGTTGAAGGAGGAGAATGGTTAAACGACCAAGACCTAGTAGAGGTTTTAGTGAAGGAGGGACCTGATAGGGTCTACGACCTAGAAGAAATGGGAGCAGTATTTGACAGGACACCTGACGGTAAGTTAGCTCAAAGGCCATTCGGAAAGGCTAGGCACCCTCGAACGTGCTTCGTCTCTGACTATACTGGCCATGAGATCATGATCACCCTGTGCGACGAAGTTAGAAGACGAGCTGTTCGGGTGATGGAGGAGGTGTTCGTAAGCAAGTTACTGACTAACAATAGATCTGTGTCTGGAGCTTTTGCTTTTGACATGAGGTCAGGTGACTTCATAGTCTTCAAGAGCAAAGCAGTCATTCTAGCCACTGGAGGAGCTGGACGCATGTACGAAGTTACTACAAATCCCGCATCAGCTACTGGCGATGGTAAGATCCTTGCGCTAGATGCTGGCGCTGAGCTTCAGGATATGGAGATGTTCCAATTCCATCCCACAGCGATGGTGTGGCCGCCCTCGTGTAGAGGGGTCCTCGTTACCGAGGGAGTTAGAGGTGAAGGTGGAATACTGCTGAACATTAAAGGCGAACGCTTCATGACACGCTATCATAAACTATTGGAGCTAGCTCCTCGGGATGTTGTCGCTCGCTCCATATGGAGAGAGGTTCAAGAAGGGCGAGGGACAGAACATGGAGGCGTGTACCTATCAGTAACCCACTTACCCCCTGAGAGAGTACGTGAAAGACTTAAGACGATGTACAAGCAATTTCTGTTGGCAGGAGTTGATATAACTAAGCAACCAATGGAAGTGGCTCCAGCAGCACATTACTATATGGGTGGCGTTAGGGCCGACGTCAATGGAAGAACGGCGGTTAAAGGTCTCTTCGTAGCTGGAGAAGAAATGAGTGGTGTACATGGGGCTAACAGGCTTGGAGGGAATTCACTACTAGCCACGCAAGTCTTTGGGAAGCGTGCCGGTGAAAGTGCAGCCCTCTTCGTGAAGGAAAGTATTAGAGAACTGGTTGACAAGTCTCAGATAAAGATTGAACTTCAAAAATTCGATGGCCTCATTAAGCCATGCAACGATAGTAAGTCAGTAGCACAAGTTCGTAGTAGACTTGGCAAGCTTATGTGGGAAGGCGCTGGAATATCACGAACCGAGGACAGCTTATCCAAGGTTGAGAGTGAAATTGAGTACATGAAGGCTAATATACTTCCAAAGCTTAAGCCAGCTGAAACAAAAACTCTGCACTACAATAAGGAGCTGGTCGAGGTCCTTGAAACGTTCAACTTAGTTAGAGTCGCAGAGATACTTGTAAAATCAGCTAAGATAAGAAAGGAGAGCCGAGGAGCGCATTGGAGGCTAGACTACCCGAAGAGAGACGACGTTAACTGGCTTAAGCACATAGTCTGGTACTTGGACGGTGAGCGGCTCAAGTATAAATTTAAGCCAGTAACCATGACAATAATAAAGCAACCAACAACATGAGGAGAAGGGCTTATGGAGAAGAAGGTGAGACTTAAGGTCTTCCGATACAACCCCTTAGAGGATGACAAACCCCACTATGAAATCTACGAAGTACCTTACGTGGAGGGGGCAAGAGTCCTTGACCTTCTAAACTACGTTAGAGAGCACTTAGATAGCACGTTGACCTACCGATGGGAATGTAGGGCAGGTCAGTGTGGAAGCTGTGGCATGATGATCAACGGGAAAGCAGCATTAGCATGTCAGACATTATTGTCTCCTGAAGACAAAGAGATAGTTATTGAGCCACTTCCAGTATTTCCAGTAATTAAAGACTTAGTTGTTGACGTGGAGAAGTGTGTTAGGAAGATACTCAAAGTAAGACCCTATGTTCACAGAGGCTCTCCGTACAAGAGACCTGAAGTGATGTATCAATGGGAAATCGAGGAGGTCAAGCCCTTAAGAGAATGTATTGAATGCTGGTGTTGCGTATCTATGTGTCCAGTCGTGAAAGTTGCGTGGGACGTCTACGGCGGACCAGTAGTCATGAACAGCATAGCCAAGGCGGCTCTCGACAGGAGAAATGTGTTCGACCACATACTCTTAGCTTTCCTAGAGGGTCTTAATGCCTGCACTCAATGTGCCATGTGTAAGGAAGTATGTCCCAAGGAGATCGACATACCAGAGAAGGCGGTAGGTCGAATGCGCTACATAGCCTACAATAAGCGCAACCTCTTAAGGCCGGATCACCGATTTGTTGTTGAAAGTTTAAGAAGGAATTACAATCCTCTAGGAGAGCTTGCGGAGAGCAGGGGTAACTGCTTTGGTGAGTGGAGCGGTCTTCCGTCCTTAAACGTGCCTATAGCTAAGGAGGATGCTGAAGTACTTTACTTCGCTGGTTGCATGGCTAGCTGGAGGGAGCAAACAGTTGCAAGAGCAACTGCAACATTGCTTAAGCTCGCAGGCGTAAACTTTACAGCTCTAGGTCCCTATGAGCGCGACTGTGGCTCTGTACTCTTTAGGCTTAACGATATGGAGCTTGCTCAGTCATTCGCACTATACTTGAAAGATATACTCAAAAAGTTCAAGAACGTACACACAATAGTGACGTCCTGTGCTGGATGCTATAGAACCTTTAAGGTTGATTACCCAATGAGACTCGGCATTGAGCTGGGAGCTGAGATTCTACATTCCTCAGAGCTCTTTAACAGGTACTTAAAAGAAGGAGCTCTAAGCGTTAAAGATGGGCTTAACTTTAAAGCAACGTACCATGATCCTTGCCATCTTGGAAGACACGTTGGAGTCTTCGATCCACCTCGAGAGATAATAAGAGCTCTAGGCATAGACTTACAGGAAATGCTTAATGGAAGATATCGTGAAAAATCATTGTGCTGCGGGGCTGGTGGAGGTGTGAGATCAGGCTTTCGTGAAGTTGCTAGAGAAGTCGCAGCTTATAGGATACGTGAAGACGTGCCCAAAGAGGTCTCCATAGCTATTCATACATGCCCCTTCTGCTACTTCAACTTTGAAGATGCCGTTAAAATCAAATCCTTTAAATTGATGAATGTGGACTTAACAGAACTTCTAGTTGCGGCAGTAATGGGGCCTGAAGCATCAAAGGTTATCGGAAAAGAGAGGTACGAAGCTATTACAAGGCCATCAGCGACCTAGAAAAGGACTATGAAATTCAGAGTTCCAAGGTCTGAAACCTTTCTTAAACCCCTATAACCATTAAGCTTCTTGACCTTTTACATTCTTTATACAACAAGCATACCCTTACGAGAATGGTTCAGTTTTTTT
>QNVF01000054.1 GCA_004347965.1 Candidatus Nezhaarchaeota archaeon WYZ-LMO8 | reverse complement strand
TTATCTTCCTCATGACCTTAAGGGCTTCCGCTAAGCTACTGTGAGTTAAGAGCGTTGGAACATCTTTTGAAGCCAGCTTCTTTAAGTCTATTTCTAGACCTGAAATTAAGCTTAGAAGGCATCGATGAGTTAGCAAACCTACTACCTTTAATCCATCCACAATAACTAAGTGGCTCTTTCTCTCCTCAGCCATTAATTGAAGAGCTGCTTCTATTGGGTACTCATAGTGCATTGTTGTAGCTCTTTCATCCACAAACAGGCTTACAGGATAGCTGAGAAGCTTGGAGTTCATTGCAAGCGCTGATACTAAGCTTAGAACTCTAGAAGCTGTAATTAAACCCCGAAGCCTATCATGCTCATCAACTACGAGGAGTGTATGAAGACCTCGAGCTAAAGCATTAATTGCTGTCGTGAGGGGATCTTCAGCTCTAATTTTAAACTGATCACTTTTGCAAGGTAAGTCACATAACCTCATTGCACATCATTTCTTTGCTTTAACCAAAATATATGATTTTCTCCATTGTACAGAAATGTACTAGAAAGACTTTAAAAATTCAAAAATGTCCACTTGTAGGAAGGGAATGACATATGATAACTCTAGATCCGATGATCCTAAGCGGCTATGCAATCGCAGTTATTGTGCTACTCATAGGGTTGATCTACGGACTCTATAAAGCTAGGAAGGGTGAGCGAAAATGACATTCGATGTTCTCGATGCATCCATAATAGCAGTAATCATGTTGGCAGTAATAATCGTAGGTACTAGAGGCTTTAAATATAGCAGGTCACTTGTCAATTACTTCCTAGCTGGTAAGGAGCTCGGTGCAATAGCTTTAGCCTTCTCGATCATGGCAACCTACTTTAGTGCGGCATCGTTCCTTGGAGGTGGAGGTGCAACTTACCTCTACAACCTTGGCTTTGGGGCTTGGCTTACAGCTTGGCACATAGTTGGGGTGGTGTTGATGTGGATTCTCGTCGCTGAAAGGCTATTCAGGTACGCCTCAAAAACCAACATAATCAGCATACCAGACTTCATAGAACGTAGATATGAGAGTAGAGCAGCCAAAGCTGTCTCAGCAATAGTCATGATGTTCCTATTCACATTGTACTTAACAAGCGTCTATAAGGGTGGTGCGATAATAATTGCCACATTTCTTAACACAAGCTTTGAAGTAGGTCTCATGCTTCTCACAATTCCTGTCCTGGTGTACATTGGTCTCGGCGGGCTTAGAGCTGCAGTTCTCAACAATCTCCTCTTGGGCTCCTTAATGCTTCTAGCAGCTTTCCTAGCTTTCGGTTACATAATGTCAGCTGTTGGTGGTCCACTTGAAGGCATTAAGAGTCTCCAAGAGATGACGATAATGGATAAGATGCCTGGATCCTTATGGCTTAAGCTTAATGGTGCGGGTCCGTCGCGTGCAATGGAAATCGACATGGTTCCGTACTTAATAATGGGGGTGACGTTCTCAATAAGCATGGCTCAAGTAGCTCTACCAAGCTTGCTTATGCAGTTCTATGCAGCTAAGAATGTGAAGGTAATAGATGGAGGAAGGCTTTTGGGACCAGTGTTAGTAGCAGCTTACGCTATAGCTGTCTTCTCGTTAGGAGCGTTTTGCCACGTGATCCTCGATCATCAGTTGACAGTTTCTGAGGTTGCAAGATTGATGAAGGATCCTGATTGGGTCATCCCCAAGACCGTGAGCATTCTAGCACCATCCGGTGTAAGAGGTTTGATATTAGCGGCTCCGGTAGCAGCTTCTATGTCAACCCTAGCGGTGACTTTAATTGTCTTATCTGCAACCCTTACGAGAGATGTAGTACAATCACTTAAGCCTAAGGTAAGTGAAGAGAAGTTAGTGGCTTTGGCGAGAGTTGTTCCAATAGCATTTGCTGTAATATCGCTTCTACTGACTTTGATTCAGGAGGGGATAATAGTTGAGATAGTTGCAGCAGCCTTCGGCATAATCTTTGTCTGCTTCTTAGGCCCCATAACCATAGGGCTATATTGGAGGAGAGCCACGAAGTTTGGTGCAATAGCATCGATGATTTCAGGTCTGGTTATTGGTTTATACTGGCACTTGTTCTTGTACAAGGCAACATACATACACACAGTATTTCCAGCACTGGCAGCCTCACTACTATCATTCTTCCTAGTCAGCTTACTTACTAAGAAGCCTTCTAGTAAGGCCTTAGAGCCGTTAGGGTGATGCTCGTGGTTAATTTCACATCATTCTTGGATTCCAACGCCATATACTATGGAGCTAAGCAAGCAATCATTTATCCAAAGGGTAGGAAGGTTATAACATACAAAGAGCTCTTAGATATGGTTAATGAGCTTGCGAGTGGATTGAGAGGTTTAGGGCTTCAGAAGGGAGATAGAGTAATAGTGTGCACCGGTAATAGGCCTGAGACCATAACAAGCTATTTCGCTATTTGGAGGATAGGAGCAATAGCAGTTCCGGTCAACCCGGACTTCAAGTCTGAGGAGTTGACCATCATAATAAACGATGCTGAGCCTAAAGCCATCATAGCGCTGGACGACGTGTGTCTTAACGTGCTACCGAAGGTCGATGCTGATTTAAGTAAGGTGAAGGTAATATCGTTGAATGGTGTTAATAACACCTTAAGTCTAAGCGAGGTTATGAGCTCTTCAACAGCTAAGCGCACTCTCGAGAACTGCTCACTAGACGACTTATGCCAGATACAGTATACATCTGGGACCACTGGAAGACCTAAAGGCGCCATGTTGACTCATGGAAACTGGATGGCGGCCGTTGAGGCTGAGAGATGGGTCTTAAGGTTAACAGAGAACGACGTGTACCTCGGGATTTATCCGCACTTCCACGTCGGTGTTAGTTGGGGCATAACAGCATTGAGGTATGGGGCAACCTTTGTAATCATGGAGCGCTTCAACTTAGAAGAGTACTTGAGCCTAGCGGAGGAGTATGGAGCGACCATCTTATCAGGAATGCCTCCAGTACTGTACTCGCTAGTTCATGCACCTCAAGGCTCTGAAGACAAACTCAAGAGCGCTAGGTGCATAATAACTGGTGGAGCACCAACACCAGAGGAACTTTGGAGGAAGTTCACGGAGAAGTACCCCCATATTGAGGTAGTTAACGCTTACGGGCTTTCTGAGACAATAGTCGTAGGGACAGCAACAGCAGTACCATATCAATTTCAACACTTATCGAAGGGCTTTAGAAGCATTGGAGCACCAATAGGCTACTGTGAGGTCAAGATAGTCGATCCAGAAAACCCGCTAATAGAACTGAAGCCAGGAGAGGTGGGCGAAATAGCTTTGAGAGGTCCTGGAGTAGCTAAAGGCTACTGGAGAAACTCAGAAGAGACGGCAAAAGCCTTCCTACAAGATGGTTGGTTCCTAACAGGTGATCTAGGCTACTTGGATGAAGAAGGTGTCCTCTATATAACAGCGAGGAAGAAGGACGTGATAGTGATGTCTGGCTGGAAGATATATCCAGCTGAGGTTGAGAACGTACTTCTCAAGCACCCTAAGGTAGCTGAGGTAGCTGTCTTCTCTAAGTACGATGAGAGGAGGGGTGAGATTCCAGCTGCAGCTGTAGTCTTAAAGCCTGGTGTTAAGGCGACCAGCGAGGAGATAATAGAGTTCTGTAAGGAGAGGATGGCTAGCTACAAAGTGCCACGCTACATCATCTTCCTTGATAGTCTACCGAAGATGGGCGGTTGGAAGATACTTTACAGAGAGCTAAGAGAGAAGTACGGAGGTTTTCCAAAGAGGCAAGAGCACGTCATGAAGGTCGTTTTAACGCAAAACTTGTGAGATCATATATCAACCTTAAATTTTAACCTACCCTCTAAAGGAGAATTACAGCTCCATTTGTGGATAACGATAAACTTGAAGTAAAGCTTCTACGCAGGGGTTATTGGGGAGACTGTAATTGAAAGAAGCCATGTTGTACTCTCAGCTATCTGATGGTAGTGTTGAGTGCGAGCTATGCCATAGGAGGTGCCGAATACCAAAAGGTTCTATAGGCTTTTGTAGTGTTAGGAAGAACGTTGATGGTGTGCTCTACAGTTTAGTTTATGGTAAAGCGATAGCAGCTAACGTCGACCCAATAGAGAAGAAGCCTCTCTTCCATTATTACCCTGGATCAGCAGTTATGAGCATAGCAACCATAGGTTGCAACTTCAGATGCAAGTTTTGTGACAACTGGACCATAAGCCAAAGCAGAGAGATAGAGGGTTTAGACTTCCCGCCTGAGAAAGTCATCTCATCGTCATTGAAGTACGGTTGTCATGGGGTAAGCTATACATACACTGAGCCCACGATATTCTTTGAATACGCATATGATACTGCTAAGCTGGCACGAGAGAAGGGGCTGTTCAACACTTTCGTCACCAACGGCTACATGACCCCAGAAGCCGTTAGGACAATAAGCCAATACCTTAACGCGGCTACAGTTGACTTCAAAGGTTCTGCTGATCCCAAGTTCTACAGAGAGCTCATGGCTGTTCCAGATCCTGAACCCATATTTGAGACCCTCAAAGAGATGAAGAGGGTGGGAATCTTCATCGAAATCACTAACTTATTGGTAACTAAGTACGGAGATGACTTAGGAGGGCTTAGAGAGTTAGCATCAAGGATAGTTGAGATCCTCGGTAAAGACGTCCCCTTCCACGTATTGAGGTTTCACCCAGACTATCAGCTTTACGAGGTACCTTCAACCCCCATATCGACTTTAGAGAAGGCGGCTGAAATAGCCATGGACGTCGGGTTGAAGTACGTCTACATAGGGAACGTTCCAGGACATAGGCTTGAGCACACTTACTGCCCAAGCTGCAAAGAGATTTTGATAGAGCGCTTCTCCTTCGACATATTGAGGTGGAACCTCAAGGCTGACAATACATGTCCTAAGTGTGGAGAGAAGATAAACGTTGTTGGAACCCTACAAAAAGGAGGAAGCAAGTGGCTCTCACTGATATGAAGGAGATAGCTATAGTTGTATCGTATAACATTTGAGGTAGTTATCCAGAAAAGTATAAAATTGATGGCATAGAATTAATGGGCTCACATATTGAAGGCATCATCACTCATCAGGCGCGGCATGCTCGCTCACAGCCCCAATAAGTCATTTCAAGGACCACCATATTAAGATTGGGGGTTTAGGTCGTGATAATCGTCAAGACGTTATTGGGTATGGATAAGGTAGCTGCAGCTAGAATTAAGGAGCTATGTCCTGAAGCTAAGATTCAAGTATCTCCTCAAGGCTTCATGGGATTGATATTGGTCGAATCATCGAACGAGTATGAGCTTTTGGATAAGATAAACAAGGAGGTTGTAGAAGCTGAGAGAGTAATGAAGTCCATAGCTGAGTGTAAAGCCGAGCTTAGAGAGATAGCGTCAATAGCAGCTGAGGCTGTTAAGGGATTAATAGGGCCCAACGAAACGTTTGCTGTTAGGACTACGAGACGTGGGAAGCACAACTTTACGAGCGTCGACGTCAACGTAGCAGTTGGAGCGGTAATCAAGGAATCGACTGGTGCTATGGTTAATCTAGATAGACCGGACAAGGTTGTGGCTATAGAGATAGTGGGTGATAAAGCGTACATAGCAGTGTATCGTGGAAGCGAGGAGTACAAGAAGTTAACACCTCAGAAGAAGTCCGTTCTCAGGGTCCTTAGG
>QNVF01000053.1 GCA_004347965.1 Candidatus Nezhaarchaeota archaeon WYZ-LMO8 | reverse complement strand
CAAAAAGGGATTAGGCATGATAAAGTGCTTATGAGCGTTGTTGTGCAGAAGATGGTTAATGCGAAGGCTGCTGGAGTAATGTTCACCATCCACCCCGTTACTGGAGAGAGAGACAAAATAGTGATAGAAGGTGTCTGGGGCTTAGGAGAAGCTGTTGTAAGTGGTTCAGTAACGCCCGACATCTACGTTGTAGATAAGAAAACTCTTCAGATACTAGAGAAAAGAATTGCCGAGAAAACGCATAAACTAGTTAGAGATCCATATTCAGGGCAAACCGTAAGGGTTGAAGTTCCTTCTGAAGAGAGTAGAGATCCTTGCTTAACAGATGGGGAGGTTCTAAAGCTAGCGGAACTTGCTATCAAGATAGAGCAACACTATGGACAACCTCAAGATATAGAGTGGGCCATCGATTACGATCTCAAGTTTCCTGAAAGCGTATTCATAGTTCAATCAAGACCCGAAACGGTATGGACGTTAAGGGAGGAGAGGAGGGAAGAAAAGATGGTTGTAGCAAGAGGTAGGAAGGTTGTAGTAAAGGGTCTGCCAGCAAGTCCAGGCGTGTGGGCTGGCAAGGCTAAGGTTGTTAGGAGCATTGAGGAAGCTTCTAGACTAATAGAGAAGGGAGATATACTCGTAACCACAATGACAAATCCCGACTGGGTTCCATACATGAGGCTCGCTGGTGCCATAGTGACGGATGAAGGAGGCATGACCTGTCACGCCGCCATAGTTAGTAGGGAACTAGGAATTCCAGCTATAGTCGGTTCAGGTAATGCAACGAAAGTTCTAGAGACTGGTAAAGAATACACAGTTGATGCTTCAACAGGGGTAGTCTATGAGGGAGTAGTAGAAGAGCTCATAAAGAAGGGAAGAGAGGAAGGAATTAAAACCGTGACTACACAGCCAACAATGCCAGCTATGGAGTCTATCATAACTACTGGGACAAAGATTTACATGAACTTAGGGGTTCCCGAGAAGATAGTGGAATATGCTCAGCTTCCATTTGACGGAATAGGCTTAATGCGCATTGAGTTCATCCTTTCTAGTATAGGAGAGCATCCACTCTACCTGGTGGAGAGAGGAGAGGAGGAGAAGTTCATTAAGAAGTTAGCTGATGGTATAGCTCTCGTAGCAAGGTATGTTCAACCTAGACCTGTAGTTGTGAGGTTTAGTGACTTCAAGACAAACGAGTACAGGAAATTAAAGGGTGGTGAGAAGTACGAGTTAGAGGAACACAATCCCATGCTCGGCTATCGTGGCGTATCGCGTTACATAAGCCCACAGTACGAGAGAGCGTTCAGGTTAGAGTGTAGAGCAATTAAGAGGGTCAGAGATGAGCTGGGTCTTAAGAACGTGTGGATAATGCTGCCGTTCGTCAGGACCACGTGGGAGGTGGAGAAGGTACTAAAAATAATGAGGGAGGAGGGACTTGAAAGAGGGAGGGACTTTAAGGTTTGGGTCATGGCTGAGGTTCCAAGCGTCATATTCATGGCTGACAAGTTCTGCAAGTACATCGATGGTTTTAGCATAGGTAGTAATGACTTGACACAACTAATACTTGGAGTCGATAGGGACTCTGAGATTTTACCGAATCTCGATCCACGGTACTTTGATGAAAGAGATCCAGCAGTTTTAAGGGCTATAAGCCATCTAATCAAGGTTGCGCATAAGCATGGAGTAACTGTGAGCATATGTGGTCAAGGGCCTTCGTACTTGGAAGATTTTGTGGAGTGGCTAGTACGTCAAGGCATAGATAGCATATCCGTCAATCCTGACGCTGTCGTGAGAGTACGTCGCCTTGTCGCTCAAGTTGAAAGGAGGATACTACTTGAGAACATGCTGGAGGTAAAGGGGAAGAGGAGACATCAAAGAAAATGAGCATCACACCAATTTCACATAAGTTTTAATGCTATACTTCAAAATCGTTAAACTCTAGACGGACCTTAAATGACTTAAAGCTCATGCTATTAGGAACTTTAAAAGAGAATTTAAACTTCAAGCCATGTTTGATTAGAGAAGACTTAAGCGTTATAGAAGGAAAAGGATATTTAGTAAGTAGAGACCTTCTTCTCACTATATGAGAATTAGGACCTTAAGCATTAAGCGAGTAGACATATCAAGGTGATTGAAACGTCTACCAAGAAAAAGAAGGTTGGGGGGCTGGGTCTACCAGCTCATAAGCACTGCGTAATATGTGGAGGAGTTGTTCCGCCAGACAAGAATCCACCAGTATGTGAGGGGCAATGCGAGGAGGAGTTAATTAAGAGGGAGAAGAGGAGTAAAACCTTCAACTTGGTATGGATGATGATGATTTTTGGGCTTTTAGCGTTGATGTTCATCAGCTTTTACGTAGTACCAAGGTAAGATAGACTTCAACTCTTGTTAACTTCCTTTAAAATCCTTATTTCACATGGCACAGGGAGTTTTGAGGCAGCTCTTTTTGCAGCTTCTCTTGCTACTACCTCTTTATCTGATGGAACCCTTATCGTTAAGATCACGTCTCCAGCCTTTACTCTAGCTGCTGTGCCTACGGGGTCTCCAAATGCAAGGCGCATGCCATCCTGAAGCCTGTCAGCACCAGCAAAAGCCATCATCTTATTTTCTCTTAGAATGTGATGTGGATAGGGATGTATCTTGAGTAGGTAGTTACTTTCACCAAGACTTGAAGATAAGTACTTGCTGCAAGCGACCCTCATGGCTTCCAGCGCATTGTGCCTTATCTGTGCTGGCTCTTTAGCTATTAGCTGTACAACTAAGGGAAGGTCAGCCTTCGTATTCCCCATGGTGAACTTCGTAATCTTTGGTGGTGGAACACCATGCACGTATTCTCTTCTTGTGTAGGCTGGTCCCCTAACAAGCCTGTAACAGCGAGCTGGTCTTAGAGGCATACTTCTTGCACCTCCCCTATAAATGGGGGAAGCCTTTTTAGCTTTTCTTCACAACATGCTCGGCAAGCTTCAAGTGTACTTTGCGTAAGAAAGCCAGCATTACGTGCATCTCCTTTTGAGATATAAATGATTTGCCAAGAACCCTCCTGAAAACCAATTGAGCCTTTGACCTCTTCTCTCTTGGAAACTCTACGAGATCTAATACCTCTGTGAAGTACTTAATAGCCACTTCCTTCAACTTTGTACTTGCAAGTCTCAACTTACGTTTCACGTGAATGATTTTTGAGAGCTCGTATAGCACTACGGTAATCGCGTGAGTAACGTTCATTATCGGATATTCATCGCTTGTAGGTATATGCACAACTATATCGCATAGCGAAAGCTCTTCATTGGTTAACCCTATGTCTTCACGACCAAAAATTAAGGCCACCTTGCCCTCATAACTCACTAATTCTTGTAGATGCCAAGGTGGCACGACACTTCTTATGACGTTCCTTGGTCCAGCTAGCTTACCAGTAGTACCTACTTTCAAGTCAAAACCTTTAACTGCTTCTTCTAAGCTGTCAACTATAACAGCCGAATCTAGAATGTCTGAAGCTTTTACAGCGTATATCCTTGATATATCCGAGATAGAGGTTCGAGGCCTAACAAGACATAAATCTTTGAGGCCGAAGTTCTTCATCACCCTGCATGTAAGACCTATATTAACCTCGTAAAGTGGCTCAACTAAGACTACCCTGAAGTGAGGCATCTCCTCACCTCTACTAAGAATAGCTCCTCAAACCAAAGCTTCTTCTCAGCTACTATTACCGGCTGGAGGTTCATGGATCTAAGATAGGAGAAGACGTCATCATACTTTGAGAGAGAAGAAACTACAAAGTATAACTTGCCGTTCCTACTTAGCACTCTATGCACCTCTTTAACTACTTTCTGGATTAAGGAGGTACCATTAAGACCACCGTTCCACGAAGGATCGTCTATGCTTGGAATGCCAGTAGATGGCAGATAAGGTGGATTCATTATCACAACATCAAACTCACAATTGTCTCTTAATGCTGATGTGGCATCAGAGCATAGGAAGCTCGTTGACCTCTCAACGTTATTCGTCTTCGCATTGAATTGAGCATTTTTGATCGCTACTCTATTTATGTCGATTCCAACCGCGTAGCAGCCCATCAATGCACACTTTATGGCTAGAACTCCAGTTCCAGTTCCAATGTCCAGTACAAGCTCACCACCATCTAGCTTCAAGTTGTCTAACACTAGGAAGGTATCATCAGAGGGTGGGTAAACACCCTTCCAAACGTAGATCACCATGTCGTCAAGAGCCATCTTCAAGAAGCTCACCTTAACCGACTACGTACTCCTTTACGACGTTGGCTATGTGGGCGAAGTCTGATGGACTTAAATCTTTAACCCTCAGGTTCATGTACTTCTCTAACCTCTCATCTCCACAAACCTTATCGTTGATCTGGAAGGGCAGGAGCTTGGCTATAGCCATTCGTAAAGCCTTTCTTAGCACCTTATTACGTTGAGTGAAAAGTGACCTTACAACTTCTAAGTGAAGGTTTAAGTCCTTAACTTCGTAGGGTGGCTTTCGCCTTTCAAGCTTTATTACAGCTGAATCGACCTCCGGTTGAGGGTAGAAGTGCTCTCTCCTAACTATCATTAGCAGATGAGAGCTGAAGAAAGCATCTAAAGAGACAGTTAATCTGCCGTAGTTTCTGCTTCCTGGCTTTGAAGTTATGCGTAGAGCAAGCTCTTTTTGTAGGGTGAGAATGGCTTTCGCGAAGGAGCACTCTCGTGCTAGTTTGAAGAGCAATGGCGTGGCAATACTGTAAGGTACGTTAGAGACCACGACATCGACTGGAGGAGGGGTCATTTCTAGGAAGTCAGCCTCAATCAATACGACATTATCATAGTCTCTTAGGATTTCCTCTCGTAGCACCTTAACTAGTAAGGGGTCAACCTCAATAGCGTAGACGAGTCTCGCCTTTGAAGCTAGAATTTCAGTTAAAGCTCCAAGCCCCGCTCCGATCTCCAAGACCACGAGACCATCAGCTTCTGACAATTCAACTATTCGCTTCGCAATTCTTTCATTAACTAGAAATGATTGGCCCATCTCTCTCTTTGGCATTATGGAGTACTTCCTAATCAGCATTAGGGTTCTTTCGCGCAAGTTCATGACCCTATGGATCTCTCTTTAGAGACTGGTGCTACTGCAAATAAGTAGTATCTCTCACCGCCCTTCAGCTCAGTTAAGATCCTCTCAGTTATTATCTTAACTATGTTGCTCACTCCCGTTCTCTTCTCAAAGTCTTCGTAGCTTGTGAAGGGAGTTCTCTCCCTCTCTTTAATTATGATCCACATGGTCTTCTTCCCTATTCGAGGTAGAAGCTCGAGGGAATGCATCTTCGTGGTTAATGGAGGAGCGTTATTTAAGAAAGACACGAATCTATTCTCGTGATCCTTCACTATCTTCTCTACTATTCGAGTAAGCTCATCCTTAGCAAAAGATGTTAAATCTTCATAACCTAATAATCTTGTTATTCTATCTATCTTCTCTCTAAATCCCTTTCCTATAAAGACCCTTTCTCCAATTGCTAGGTTAACATTGAGCTTGGGGATCAATTCGAGTAGCATGAAGAAATCTTCACCGATCGCTTGAGCTATCGGCTTGCTCATAAACTGAGGACGAGTTTCCCTTGGATAACCTCTAGGCAAGAAGTCTAGTATGTAGGCGTATTCTTCAAATTTCCTCCTATCCTTAGAAGAGTACAAGCTTAAACACCTATGTCATTGAT
>QNVF01000052.1 GCA_004347965.1 Candidatus Nezhaarchaeota archaeon WYZ-LMO8 | reverse complement strand
CGTGGCTAAGCCTGCTAGGCTGTCGCCACTCAGCATAATTCTAAACGTGATCTTATACATGGTCTTCGTTGGTCTTGTTGAGGAGGCTTATTTTAGGGGTTATGTGCAGTCTAGGCTTAATGAGGCCTTTGGGGCGTTGGCGGAGGCTCGTCTTTAAGGCTTGGAAAGTCAATTATGGAGTAGGTCTACTTCTAACCTCCATAATCTTCGCTCTGATGCACATAGTCAATTACTGGAACCCGATTACATCAAGGTGGGAGCCAGCTTGGTGGATGCCCCTACACATCCTAGGGTGCTTCGCCTTTGGATGCCTGGTCGGGGCTCTAAGGGAGACATCAGATATTTATGTCCCAGTCTCACTGCACGGAGACATAATGACCTCCTACACGTTTCTATCCATTTATACAAGCGAATTGATCCTGAATATCAGCCTATTCATCAGCTGGTTCATCTTCTTCTACCTTTTAGCCATCTTCTTCCACGAATCTGATAATCCACGTAGTCTAGATTTGAGGAGACTAGTAAGAATAGCATAGGTCTTCGGAAACCCTAGAGATTAAAATGTTAGAGGGAGCCTGATTCGAAGGAGAAATCCACCGTGATGAGACATAGTTTAGAGCATAGCAAGAAAATATCAAGCAATTAACCTCATCAACTCATGCATGCTCACTAAAAACAAAAAAGAGAGCGAAACATTACCGAGAAAGCTTTGATAGCATCTCCTTAACCATTTCGAGTACTTTCCTATGTCTATCCTCGTCCTCAACGATCCAGTTGAGCATAACTCTAAAACGCTCTACGTCCATTCCTCCCTTGCTGAGCATTGCATCGACCAACTTAGCATGTAAAGTCGACAAATACTCCTCAGCGACGAAACCTTCAATTGCATGTAATGAGTCAACAAGAGAGCTAAGGTCAGCTAAGCTAATTTCATGCTTCTTGAGCATTCTTTCAGCATCTTCGACGACAGCTAGCCACGACTCGCCCCATACCTTCACGCAATCTTCAGGGTAGGCACTTGTCTCCTGGGAGAGGGCTCTAGCCATCAACTCAAAGCACCTTGCATGTTTAAATGAGTCATGCGCGATGAACTCGAAAAGACACTTAACGATATCGTTATCAATAAGCCGAGCCACATGCTCATAAGCTCTTGCAACCCTTTCTTCAAGCAAACTAGAGCATAGAAGGAATATCTTCAAGTGACTTTTAGTCTCCATAACTCTTCAAGAAATAAGGGTTTCAGTAATAAACTTTTAATTTTTAACTTTTACAAGTCATTACTTAAGCTAGTACTACAAACATGTCAGCCCACTTTCATTAATGCTTGAACCTTCAGTGGCATTATTACCTTACCTACGTTCTCTCACTTAACTGCCTAAATCTCTATATGTTATTACACGAGGAGCGGCTTACTTTGAAGGGGTTGTATTGAGAGTTGGTGGGGCCGCCAGGATTTGAACCTGGGTCACGAGGGCCCAAGCCTCGTAGTCTACCAGGCTAGCCTACGGCCCCCTTGCAGTTGATGCAAGGCAAAGGGTTGATTTAAGGCTTACCAATCATAAATGATGTTAATTGCAATTGACCTCCACTCCTTACACTTGTTTCACCAGCTTTTTGTATTCTGATGATTGTCAGCTTCCTTGTAGCAGGGAACGAAACGTTATACACTTGAGTTTTTTCAATCGTAGCTACATAGACCTTGCTGTTATGAGCATGCCCATGAATTACCACGTGAGGTCCACGCCTTCTGATGACTTTTTCAAGTTTACTGGAACCCAACTCTGGCCAAGCCCATTGCGGCTCTCCAGTGAGGGTCTTAAAGGTTGTGGAGTAATGTGAAAGTAGAATTACAAAGTCGCTCTCTCTGATTATGGGAGAGGCTAACATATCATCGATCTTCTTAAGTCTCTCCTCGTATATGCGAGCTATGTTAGGAATGTTCTTTCTCTGCCATGATGTTGGCCTGTCCAAACACCCCCTAGTACCGACTACGCTTATCTTAAGCTCTTTGATGTTTAATGTTGTGTAGCTGTCATTGAGCCACGAAATTTCGTTGTAGTTCCTTATAATATCATCTACTTTATCCTCGTATTCCTCATTTCCGAAACAGGCCACTACTTCGCACTTACCGTACCTGCTCCTAATGATTTTCAAGACATTCTCGTACTCTCTAACTTGACCCTTATATACCATGTCTCCAGCAAGAAGTATTAAGTCCACATCAGGGCTATTGCTCAGCACCCTCTTGAAGTCTTCAAGATACTTAGGTGAATGCACATCAGATATTGCTCCTATCGTAACTTCGCTAGCCAATCTCTCAACACCGTAATTGACATCTCTACAATTCTTCTCGATGAGGTTGGCTAATTAACGTTATCAATAGCTCTCTCACGCTACTTTATAGAA
Organism: Candidatus Nezhaarchaeota archaeon WYZ-LMO8; assembly: GCA_004347965.1. Classification (GTDB taxonomy): domain Archaea; phylum Thermoproteota; class Methanomethylicia; order Nezhaarchaeales; family WYZ-LMO8; genus WYZ-LMO8. The sequence goes on along the minus strand of QNVF01000052.1, from coordinate 3,349 downwards.
AATTCTATATAACCCTCCCTAACAATGTAGTTTAACGGCGGATGAAGAGATGACGGTCTAAGAGCCTAAAGCAATGATGGGTGATGGGCGGACTGACGCCTCAAAAGTAATTTCCATGTATGCAGCAACCTTGTGTTAATGCACATACTCATTACTTATTTGGTGGCCACTCCAAGGTTCTGATAACTTTGTAAGGTCCAAGTTTCTCATAGAGCTCTCTTACTTTGCTAGGCCAATCCTCGATATTAAAGCCGTGTTGAGCTAGGAAGGCTGTAGCCCATCTTGTTAATCCATGACCAACACATCCAGTCCATATCTCCCTATTCTTAACCTCCTTTATCTTGAATGCTGAGACATAGTGAGTATAGTGTACGCTGGCTGCCGTTACTTCTAGCCACTCTGCCTTCTCTCTCTCCCCTCGATATGGTAAGTAACATTCTACGTCTATAGTGGGAATCTTCTCTCTTGAAGATATGTCAATCCTCCTCTTGCTAGCTTCCTCACTTGAGAGGTAGAATGGTGCTCCTACTACAATCCTCCACTCAAGTTCTAGGACTCTATCAATTAGCTCCACGACCCTCGAAACCACGTCATCTCTTATCTTGACCACATCGCCTGGAGAGCCCAAGTAAACCATCTCCATACGCCAGAACTCATTAGTCCTAGCTAACCCCTCAACACCACCAGCCTCATTCCTCCACGTCCACCCACCCATGCACTCGTAGACCTTGATTGGTAGGTCTTCAAGTCTTACGGTCTCTCCACTGAAGAATTGATAGAAAGGTGGGCATTGAACAGCATCTAAGACGTATTCTGGTTCACCTAATATCCCTTTTAATAGGTCTCTTCGCAAGACTCGTTTAAGAGCGTATTCCCTCTTATACTCGTCAAAGGCTGATGGATCTCTTGGTGGTACGCATACATAAAACATACCTTCTGGAAGGTGCTCAACGTAGCTTGAAAGCTTAGCTAGTACGCTCATGGGTATGAGTCTCGGAAACATCCACTCCTCAAAGCCTAAAGCTTTGCATACATGCTCTATTATTAGGTCGCGCATGACCTTTAGAAGACCGACCATGGGAGCCGTAAAGATCCATTGTCCTCTACCTGGAAACCTCTTGATCCATCCTAGTCTCTCAGCTTCACTAGCTACGTCAACTTTAACCTTTATGTCCTTGGGCTTTGATTGCTCTAGTACGTAGCCGAAAGGAACTAGCTTTGCTTCCATTTCTGGAGGAGTCTCAACAGTACCTTCTAAGACTCTCTTGACCAATCTATCGACGAGCCTTGCTTCAAGATCCTCCTCACTTAGCTCTCCAAACTTTACAACGAGTCTCTCACCTACATGCTCCATAACGCCCATGCCTCCTAGAAGCTTCTGAATTTCGTTTACATCATCTTTAAAATAGGGTACCTCGATTTCGTAAGTTAATACGCCAAGCCCCCTCACACCAATCCTGAACTCTCTTCCGAGCACTGAACCCAGATAATTCTTCAATCTGAATAATGCATCATGAGCTCTAACGTACCTTCCTGACTCTAACTCAAGATGTATTCTTTCACCATCTATTGCCCAGGAAACTACTCGTGCAGCTTCTTGCTCTTTTCCCCTTGGCGCACCTTTAACTAACAATGTTCTATTAGCTTCACCCATCATCTCCGAAAGCTTCTTGACTCCCTCGGGATCAAGTTGTTTGCTTAAAACTATGTAACCTTTTAAGCGAAACCTCATACATCACCACCTCTACGATAATCTAAGGCAACCATCATCACTAACTAGGAAGACGTCTTCATGTCTCACGCCAAACCTCCCTCTAAAATACACACCGGGCTCTAAGGTTACTACATTGCCCACTTCTAGTACGTCCTCGCTTAAAGATGATATCGTAGGCTTCTCGTGAACTGAAAGACCAATACCGTGACCAAGCCCATGCAAGTAGTATTCGTCTAGTTTACGTTCTCTTAAGAGGGATACGGCTTCCGCATTAATCTCTGAAGCCCTTACACCGCTTTTTATATGCGAAGCGATAGTCTCTTGCACGTTGATTATGTAGTCTAAGACCTCCTCTACTTCAGGATTTCTTCCCATGATGAACGTCCTTGTGATATCTGAACAATATCCTTGAATTCTTACTCCTAAGTCTATCACGACGCTATCCCCCCTCCTTATGTGTCTAGTTGTTGGTTTAGCATGAGGGAATGACGACCTAGGTCCAGAAGCAACTATGGGATCAAAGGCGATGCCATCTATCCCCTCTTCCCACAACACCTTCTCTATCTCAGCTACGAGACTTACCTCTGCGATGCCTTCACGTAGGATGTCTTGTGCCTTCTCTAGACCCTTCTTCACCTTATTTATAGCTTCCTTCATACACGATATCTCGTATTCATCCTTCTTTGCTCTAAGTTTCTCGATGCTTTCTTGCATGGACCTTACATCTTTAACTCCAAGCTTCCTCTTAATCGAGCTCACTAGGTCATGATCCTTTAAGTCGTCCATGTAAATGGGATCATGCATCTTCATCTCTAATAAAAAATCGGCAATCGCCTCCATCAACTTCTTACTTCTATCTAAAATGACAACTTCTGCGTGCTTAACTTCTTCGATAGCCTCATAGTACTCCAAAACAGGAACTAAGAGATACGCCTCCTCATCATCTTCAAGGATAAGGGCCCAAGAATTTCTAGGAGGGTTCCCAACAACATTAAACCCTGTAACGTACTGTACGTTCTCTGGTTGAGAGATCAAAAGTCCTCTGGCACCAACTTCAGCCATGGCCTTCTTAATCCTCTTAACCCTTAACTTGATAATATGACTTGGGACGTCAATACTCTTCATCTTCTAACACACTCTTGGTGTTGGCTCTCCAAGGGGTGGCTCTAGTAGCTTCCTACCACCCACAACAGTTTCAAGTAGGACCTTGCGTGCAGGCTCTTTCTTAACCTCCCCTATAATAGAGGCATGAGCGCCATGCTTAGTCTTCCTTATAGCTTCTAAGACCTCTTCTGCAAGAGAGCTATCAACAACAAGCACTGCAACCCCCTCGCATGTAACTTCAAGAGGGTTTAGTCCCAACATCTCAGATGCCGCTTTAACCTCCTCTCTTATTGGTATATCTTTCTCTCTAATCCATATTGAAAGACCTGACTTAGATGCCATTTCGTTCAGAGCCATCGATAACCCTCCCCTCGTAGGATCCTTGGCAGCGTGGACCCCTCCAACTTTTAAGGCAGTCTCAATCACGTCCCATATTGGAGCCACATCTGACTCTATAGTTGTCTCAAACTCTATACCCTCTCTAATTGATGCCAAAGCTATCCCGTGATCTCCAATGAAGCCTGATACTAT
>QNVF01000051.1 GCA_004347965.1 Candidatus Nezhaarchaeota archaeon WYZ-LMO8 | reverse complement strand
CTTATATAAGTCCCCATTAAGTGATGGATCGCTACTAATTCTTCTTAGTTAGGGACAGAATGTCGTAAATCGTTTTGTAGGAAGAGAGTTTTTATTAATTTGTCTTTAAACAAATGTTTTGAGGAGGTATTTTTGAGAGGTAATCTTGTTCCTTCTAATGACGAAATTTTTCAATGGATTCTAGATCTTTACTCCTTAGGGCCTAGGATCCCAGGTAGTGAGGGGGATCACAAAGCTGAGGTTTACCTTCGTGATAAATTACTTGAGTTTGGGTTTAAGGATGTGCAGATGGAGCCGATAGACGTAACCCTCTGGTTGGCTAAGCGTTGGAGCCTAGAAGTCTTGTTAGAAGGAGAAGGAGCCAAGAATGTACCTTGCTTCTATGTTCCATACACTGCTCCTACAAGCGAGCTGGAAGGTGAGCTTGTTTACGTCGGTGAGGGGCTACCTGAAGACTTCGAGAAAATCGATGTGAGTGGAAAGATAGTTATGGTTAGCGTTAGGTTTCTTCCACTTCAAGTCTCTCTTCTCGCACCACTCGCGTACTTCGTATATGACCCCAGAGAGACCATCACATCCGACTGGGTACATCCAGCAACTTGGATTCGGCTTAACTGCATGGGCATGGGTCTCATAAGAGAAGGTTATGATGCATATGAAATAGCACGTGAGCACGGAGCATTAGGGTTCATTGGTGTGCTTGAGGACTATCCAAAGTTGGGAGAGGAACTTACGTACTATGCTCCGTACGACGGCATCCTTAGACCCATGCCCGGACTCTGGGTTAGCAGGGAGACAGGAGACTTATTGAAAAGCATGTTAAGCAAAGGCAAGGTTAGAGCTAAGATGACTCTTGAAGCTGAGATCAGGCCTGCGGTAACTCATAACGTCTATGGAGTACTGCCTGGAAAAACGGATGAAATCGTAATCGTCCATTCTCACCATGATGGTCCATTTCAAAGTGCTGTTGAAGATGCTTCAGGATGCTCTATTGTCTTAGCCTTAGCTAAGTATTTCGCGAAATGTAGTGAAGTTAAAAGGACACTTCTGTTCCTCTTTACTGCCGGACACTTCTATGGAGGAGCTGAGAGCATAGGGCAAAAAGCTTTCATAGAAGCTCATAAGAGCGACTTCATCACAAGAACTTTGTTAGACATAGCCATAGAGCATGTAGCTAAAGAGTGCCTAGTTAAGGATGGAGTTGCAGTAATGACGGATAATGTAGAGCCAAGAGGGCTCTTCACAACCGACAACCCTGTGTTAATAGATGTAGCTAAGAAGGCTATAATTAAGAACAATGTTGAGCGTACACTTGTACTACCTACAACAACTCCAATAAACGTTCCAACAGATGCTCATCTTTTTTGGAGAAATGGAATTCCTATATACAGCTTAATAAGTGGTCCTATATACCTCTTTGACGCCACTGACACGCCTGATAAGGTTGCTAAAGATCAGCTCGAAGTACTGACCAGAATGTTCATCGATATGATAAAAGAGCTGGAGACTATACCTCACGAAAGGATAAGAAAGGAAGGATAATGACTTGCACATAGCGCTCAAGTTTCTCTTTAAAGATACTCAACTCCACTTCATTCATTTTTATAATTTATGGCCTTTACGCAACCATCAAATTCCTCTAATACCTAAATATAATGAAGAGCCAACTATCAGCTTATGACTCCCCCTTTTTTGTTAAGCAACGTGTCTATGAGAGCTAGATGCAAGGAGAGAGAATTCTGAGAAAAGTACTCCGTTAACTTTAGGTCGATTACTTCGAAAAATTATATAACTTCATCTACATTCAAGAGTTAAGGAGCACTTCTGAGGGAGATGTGAAAGAGTGGATTCTCTTACTGATGTTAAAAGATGGTTTTCTAAGAGCAACGCTATCAACCTCGCTAAAGAGTTGCATGTGAAGGGTAAGAAGGTATTCGGCTTAGTCTCTTGGAGCATACCTGAAGAGATAGTCTATGCAGCTGATGTACTGCCGTTCAGACTTTTTGGCAATTCATACTTTATTGAGAAGGCGCACATGTACTTGCCATCCTGGTGCTGCAGCTATGCAAGAAGCTGCTTGGAAGAAGCGTTAAATGAAAGATTCAAGTGGCTTGATGGAGTAGTTGCATCAAAGCTCGAAGATACTTGCATAGCTCTATTCTACTTGCTAAGACACATCATGAAGCCCAAGTTCACGTACTTGCTACAGGTTCCAGTTATTAAAAGTGAGAAGGGTAAGGAGTACTTCATTAAGGAGATTATGAGATTCGAGAAGGTGATGGAGGATTTCATTGGGAGAACAATATTTGATGAAGACTTGAGGCGTGCTATAAGGGTTTACAACGAAAATAGGCGCTTGCTCAAGATGATTTATGAGATGAGGGGGAAGGGTCATCTCCCTTTAAGGAGTGCAGAAGTATTAGATATCGTCACCTCAAGCATGCTCATCCCCAAAGACGAGCACTCTAAATTAATCAAAGACTTACTAGACAGCGTTAATAAGATGAGGAGACGAGAGGAGAGTGGCATTGAGGAGAAAGTTAGGCTTCATATATCCGGGACTGAGGTCCTAGATCCTGAGGTCTTGCAGATAATAGAGGATTGCGGAGCGGTAATTGTCTCAGATGATCTAAACACTGGAACGATCTACTTCTGGAGTGAGGTAGATGAGAAGGAGGACCCTTACGAGGCATTAGCAGAGCAGTACTTATTGAGGGGGGCACCGAACATATTAGTAACAAGGCAGCTTTCAAGGGGGGTTGATGAGAGAATCGAGTACATGCGCTCTCTAATTGAGGAATTTAATGCTGAAGGAGTGATATTCCTCATAGATAGAGGTTGTGAGGTTCTTGGGCATGCATACCCTCATCTAAGGGACAACTTAAGGAAGTTAAATATTCCTTCTCTCAGACTAGATCTTGACTACCCCATCTCAAGGGAGCATTACGTAACTAGGGTGAGAGCATTTATAGAGATGGTGCGTGGAAAACATGTCTAAAGAGCTGAAAGTTCAAAGTTGGAGGCCCCTAGAAGAAGTACAGAAACTCTTTCGAGAAACATTTCAAAGCCACATATTTAGACTGTTACAGCTTAGAGAGAAAGGAAAACCTGTAGGATGGTTCTGGGCTGGTTCTCCTGTAGAGCTCGCATATGTCTTCGATGTCGCAAACATATTTCCAGAGCAGTATACAGCTTTTTGTGCTGCTAGGAAGAAAAGCGATAAGCTCATCGATGCTGCTATTGAATATCAATATGGAGAGTTTACCTGTGACTACTTGAAGTGCTCCGTTGGTTCAATTCTAAATAGTGAGGCTGCTCCACTCGGTGGGCACTGTGGGTTAAAGCCAGACTTCGTGTTAGATTCACGAATGTGTTGCTATGGCCACCACGCCATGTCTGAAATATTCGCAAATCTCTATACTGAGGTAAAGAGGTTCATCATAGATGCACCCTACTGGACGAAGGAGATGGTTGGAAAAGTGGATTTCTTAACCAAGATGCCCGAGAGAATTAGCGAGGAAGAGCTTGAATTTGTTATTGCTCAGCTGTGGGATCTCATGCACTTCCTTGAAGAGATTACTGGAGAGAAGCTGGATGAAGAACACATGAAGAGGGTCTTCGAAGTATCGGAGAAGACATCGAGGAATTTAATTGAAATAGCAAACCTAATGCTCTCAAAGCCAACTCCAATGAGCCAAATGGATTACAGGGACTTTCCAGCTATAGGGTTTTTCATTACAGCTGCTGACTATGCTTTACACTTTACGGAGAAGAGCTTGGAGATCATCAAAGAGAGAGTTAAGAAGAAGGAGGGAGTGGTTGAAGAGGAGAAGTTAAGGTTGATGTCTCAAGGCATCATTCCGTGGTATAGTGAATTATACAAGTACTACGAAGAGAGGGGGGTTACCTTCCCCCTAAACCTCTACGTAGAAAGTACGTTCTACTTGATAGAGGCTTCAAAACCCCTTGAAAGCCTTTTGAGGCGCAGCATGCTCCCCATTAATTGTGACATAGATGCATGGATAGAGTCCGTAGTAAGGCGGGCAAAGCTGGCTGATGTTGATGGCGCAATAATGTTTGAAAACATAGGCTGTAGACCCATATCATTCGGTTTGCGAGCACTTAAGGAGGTGCTATGGCAAGAGCTTGGGATACCAAGCATCATAGTTGAAGCTCCTCAATGCGATCCAAGAATTATGCCTCTAGAGAGAGCTATATTAAAGATGAATGCTTTTATTGAGTCGCTACTATGATGAGCTTGGGTGTTCTAAGTGTACAGCATAGGCATTGACGTTGGCTCAGCATATACGAAAGCTGTTATGTTAGCAGCAAAAGATGATAGCATCGACTTGATAGCATACGATGTAGTTCCAACGAGACATGACATGAGGAAGGGTGTTCTGGAGGTTTTTGAGAAAACGTTAAAGAAAGGTGGGATTTCGAAGGAAGAGGTAAAGGGGATAGTTGGCACAGGCTATGGTGGCAGAATAGTGCAATTAGAGCTGGGAGGCAAGTTTGTTTCAGAGATCACATGCCACGCTAGGGGGGCCAGGTACCTGTATCCAAAATGTAGAGGTGTGATCGACGTGGGAGGACAGGATTCGAAAGCCATCAAACTCGATGATGAGGGGCGCGTGATTAGCTTCGAAATGAATGATAAGTGCGCAGCAGGTACTGGAAGGTTCTTAGAGCTCATGTCGATGGTGCTGGATGTAAGCATAGATAAGCTTGGAGAGATATATCTTAAAACCGAGAAGAAGGCAAGCATAACTAATACTTGCGCTGTCTTCGCTCAAACGGAAGTAGTGTCTTTAATTTCTCAGGGAACGCCTAGAGAGGAGATAATAGCTGGCTTAATAGATGCCTTTGCATCGAGAGTAGCTGGTCTAGCGAAGATCGTGGGGTTAACGAAGGATGTTGTTATTAGTGGAGGAGTTGCGAAGAACGTAGGGTTTGTAAAAGCTCTAGAGAGCAAGTTAGGATGTGAACTCTGGGTCCCTAAAGAACCTATAATCGTTGGTGCACTAGGTGCAGCTATAATATCGTTAAAGTACTAGGCAATCGCTATCTGTATAACCTTCTCTATTTAACCCATTAAGGTCCCATCGAGAAATTGAAGTGTTGGAGATGAAGATGGAAGAAGCTCTTAGGAAGGTTAGGGAGAACGTTTCAAACGATAAGATAGTCCTTCACATGATTGCTGTCGCCACGATAATGAAGGCATTAGCGCGCCACTTGAATAGAGATGAAGAACTTTGGGAGTTGACGGGGCTACTACACGACATAGATTATGAGTTGACAAGGAAAGATCCAAAAAGGCATGGACTTGAAGCCGAGAGATTACTAAAAGGTACTGTAAGGCCCGAGGTCATCAATGCCATAAAGGCGCACAACTTCGATGACACTGGGGTGATGCCCGAGAACGATTTGGATAAAGCTCTCATCGCTGCCGACGCGGTCTCAGGTCTATTAATAGCTACAGCCTTAGTAATGCCGAACAAGAAGTTAGCGGAGGTTAGCGTTGAAACCCTTAAGAGAAAGTTTAAGCAAAAAGACTTTGCTAGAAACGTCAGTAGAGAGAGGATAATGTTTTGTGAGCAGATAGGTGTTCCTCTCGAAGAGTTTCTCAAGCTATCTCTAGAAGCTTTAAAAGAGAAAAGCTATGTTCTTGGGCTTTAGAGGGCAGCCATAAACAATGAGGAAAAGTAAACGATAACTTAGCAAAGTGGAGCGATTACTTTAAAGAGACCTCCTGCAGCAAAGATTGCTTGAAGTGAAAAGAAGTAGGAGCTTAAAGATTGAACTTTATGATCATGTGAGTGTGGCATGGTATTGAAGTATGCCTAAAAATGTTAAAAATGCGAGGAATGTGCGTAATTTGTTTTGGAGGTCTACATTATGTCGTTTATTACCTGCGTTGAACAAGAATTTGAGGCGATGGGTGCTAAGATCAAGGTAACAATTCAAGCTACGTCTAAGGATGTATGTGAGGAAGTAAGGAAGACTAAGGGTGACGTGAACGCCTTTGTAGGTCTCTTAAAGATGCACGGAGGCTATGATGTTAAGTCGGAGAAGCCTTTAGAAATACTTTCTAACGATGGCAAGATAAGGGTTGTAATGGAGCCAAGGAACATAGTTGCTCAGATGTTCTGGAAAGAAGTCGTGAAAAGAGTTCGTGAAGCAAGTAAGTAATCCTGTTGAATAAACAACTTTCTTCTTTCCCTAATTCATCCTCGCAAGCCATCATCCTCTGTGAGGAGAAAGGATTAATCTTCTTACTGTTGTAATGAGTCAACTATGTAGACGAAGTTCTTAGTAAATAGAATTGCTTTCTCTATTGACTCTGGTCTCAGATTTTCTGGGGTATCATCCATGGTATGCCAGTAGTAGGGGGCGTTATCCTTCGCTGAAAGACCGAAAATGCTCACCGCATGTAAACCCTTCCTTGAAAAGTTTGCAGCATCACTCCCAGCGAAGGGTAGAGGAGCAACCTTAACTTCAAAGTCTATTGTACTCGCCGCTCTTTTGGCGTACTGGATCGCAAGTGGAGAGTGTTTGGCGAAGAACATCTT
>QNVF01000050.1 GCA_004347965.1 Candidatus Nezhaarchaeota archaeon WYZ-LMO8 | reverse complement strand
TCTTGTCCAATTCTCGGCAACATTTCAATTAATGTAACGTCTTTGCCTTCATCTGCAAGTTTTGCAGCTGTATTGCAACCAACCCCACCACCTCCTATTATAACTACTTTATCTTTGACGTCGACTTTTCCCATCAAGACGTCGAAAGCTGTGACTGCATTCTCAACGCCTGGTATTGGCGGGATTAGAGGTGAAGCACCGACTGCGATAATTACCACATCGGGGTTCTCTGCAAGAACTTTAGCAGCATCCGCTTCAGTGTTGTAGCGTATTTTGACACCAAGCTTTGGTAAGACGTTCATGAAGTACTTGCCAACTTCAGCAAACTCGTAGGCTAGGGGTGATTTTGCGGCAATGTTCAGTTGTCCACCTAATCTGTCAGTCTTCTCAAATAATACGACCTCATGTCCCTTCTTAGCTAAAAGCTCTGCTGCCATGCATCCAGCTGGTCCTCCACCAACTATTACGACCTTCTTCCTCTTCTCAGCTTTTAAGTCTCTGAACTCTGCTTCTCGCCCTACTGTCGGGTTAACTAGGCAAGTTATTGGTTGGCCCTCGAAGACCTTATCGAAACAACCTTGATTACAGGCTACACATATGCGGATTTCATCAAACCTTCCTTCCTTAGCCTTCCTAGGAAACTCAGGATCAGCAAGTAATGCTCTAAACATAGCAACCATGTCAGCCATTCCTTCGCGCAAAATTTTCTCAGCCACGAATGGGTCGTTAATCCTGTGGGACGCTATTATCGGAACGCTTACTGCCTTCTTTATCTCAGCAGCAAGGTATGCGAATCCTCCTCGTGGTACTAGAATTGTCGTCAGCGGTCTTCGCGATTCATGCCAGCCTGCCATCACGTTTATAGCAGCAACACCAGCATCATCCAAGATCTTTGCTATCCTCCTCATCTCGTTGACTGTGTTGCCTCCATCAATGAACTCATCACCAGGTATCCTTATGAGGACTGGGTAGTTAGCTCCACACTTCTCTTTTATTTGTTGAATGATTTCTATAGCGAAGCGCGCTCTATTCTCAATGCTTCCACCATACTCATCTGTCCTCTTATTCGTTGCAGGGCTAAAGAACTGTGATATTAGATAACCAGCGGAACCTATGAGCTCTACAGCGTCAAATTCAGCTTTCTTAGCTCTCAAAGCTGCATCAGCGAACTCTTCCTCTATTTTGAGTATTTCCTCCTTGGTGAGCTCCTTTGGGACCTTCCTAGTAAAGATTGGAGGCGGAATTGGAGATGGTGCAACTGGCTGCCTGTCCGGGTCTACTGAGATCTCGTATCTTCCTGGATGCCAGAGCTGAAGAGCACATTTAACGTCGTACTCGTGGAAGATGTCAACTATCTTCTTGAGGTCTGGGATGTACTTATCGTCATGCGCTGCTATACCACCAAGGAAATGCCCTTCTATTTTTGCAACACCGACAACAGCAAAGCCTATTCCCCCTCTAGCCCTCTCACGATAAAACTCAAGTAGCCTATCAGTAACGCCACCCTCAAGAGTATGAAAATTGGTCTCACCGGCGGGCATTACTATACGATTTTTTATCTTCATCCCTGCTATCTCTATAGGTTCAAACAGTAGCATAGTATCTTTTAGTCTCATTAGTTGATAAATAAAAAGATTTCTAGGAGGGGTACTTCATTTCTTACTCTACAATCTTGAGGGACCGTGAACTACTTTTAGGGCTAGTGTAGAAGCGAAATCTCTATTAGAGAGGTGATTCCACAAATCTTGAGCTAAGGCTTTGTAGATCTTGTAGAGTGATGAAGGAGGTGATCAAGGAGCGAAAAGCGATGACTGCAAATTCATAGCTGAAGGTTTCTAGAAGCTTTTATTCGTTAAACTTTTAAGGTTCTGGCCTAATGTTTGCTACATTTATTTTTGGGATGTTAATGTCAAGGTTGATGTTAAGTTAGTAGAAGCAACCTGAGACATCAAAGGTCTTGAGGGTAGCATTCATCTCTCTACTTGCTTCTTCTTTCGCTTCACATTCCTCTAAGTGTTTTCGTAGAGATCTCTCATCAACGAATTCGCGGCGACAGAATGGGCACATCATCGACCATCCACCACAAATAGTGGAGGGTTTAGGGGATATAAAGGTAGCTTCTAGTATGCTGCAATGACTTAAAGGTCGCGGCATCTTATTGAGTTGAGTTAAACTATTCATAGAACAGCTCGTATCAACACGCTCTCTTACGCCTTTAGTTCTGGAAGCTCTGTACTAAGAAGGCTTATAGCACCTTAAAGTGCATTAATGCTGTTGAAGTGGCCTTGTCAAGTTTTCCCTAGGTGGTTGGATGGCTCCCACAAGATCTATAATCCTGCATGGTGGGGCTGGTAGTTGGAGGGCCTATGAGGTTGATGAGGCCTTAAGGGCTCTAAGGTTTGCCGGCGAACTAGGACTTAAGGTATTAGAGGGTAATGGCTCAGCCCTTGATGCCGTTATTGAGGCCGTATCATTTATGGAGGGCAGTGGTATCTTCAATGCTGGCAGAGGATCTTGCAAAGACCTGTCAGGTAATGCTAGTCTCGACGCTGGAATTATGTGGATGGGTAGGGCTGGAGCAGTTGCCTATGTTAAGGCTACGTGGAATGCTATTAGATTAGCTAGGATCGTCATGGAGCATACCCCTCACGTACTGATGGTAGGTGATGGAGCTGATGAGTTAGCTAGGAGCAGAGGGCTTCCTCCACTGAACTTAGTGTCTAATGGGTTTGGCAACGATACTGTGGGTGCAGTAGCTCTAGACATGGAGGGAAGATTAGCTTCAGCTGTCAGTACTGGTGGTATTAAGAATAAGATGCCCGGGAGGGTTGGCGATAGCCCCATACCTGGGGCTGGCTTCTGGGCTTCGAGACTCGTTGCATCTTGTGCTACTGGTTATGGAGAAGCCATAATCATGGCCCAGCCCTGCAGGATTATCTCCATATTTTATGAAGAGAGGGGCTTACCTTTGGGAGAGAGCTTGGTCAGGGCGGGTGAAATGGTTAGAGGACCTTGTGGATTGATAGCGCTAACCATCAAGGATGAGGCTGCAGCCTTCACGACAGCAGAGGTAATGCCAGTAGTTGTGGCGCGAAGTAGTGGAATTGAAAGCTTTTTAGTAAGAAGAGACGAAGTAAAGGTTATTTAGAGACCTCCTATTACAGGTGATTTAAATGATGACATAGGACTCTGATCTCGTGATGAGCTTAGCCGCTTCTGATAATTTTGATTACTCGTAATGCCCTGGTCATGGTGATTACTTTGACCATCCTGGTGATACTGGGATCAGGAGCCTCAGAAGGCATTCCGGCTCTAAATTGTAGATGTGAGAGCTGTCAAGAAGCTAAAAGAATGCCAATTGCTAAGAGGATGCCAACCTCGATACTTGTTCTCAGTAAAGTCAATTTTCTAGTGGATGTTGGCTTCGATGTCATGAATAAGATAGGTGACTTAGACTTAGAGTTCATACTCTTAACGCATTGGCATCCTGATCACTACTCTGGCTTGTTCAGACTTAGATGGTCCTCAAGACCTATAAGCCTTTATGCCCCTAAAGAAGGGTTAATCGACGAGTTTAAAAGAGAGCCTAGAAACTTGAAGTTGAAGTTCGTTCAGCCCTACGAAACTTTCGAGCACGAAGGCATCAAGATTACCCCCATACCTTTAATTCACAAGATAGAGACGTTGGGGTACTTGATAGATGACGGAAATGCGAGAATAGCCATACTCTTCGATGGAAGAGGCCCTTCAAATCGGGATGTCGATTTGATTAGAAGCTTTGGGACAAACTTAGCACTGATAGATGCCACTAATCACCCTAACTTCTACGACCCAAATCATAACAACATTGATGAGGCGATCGAAATAGGTCGCAGGGTGAAGGCTAGCCTTACGGTCCTAACTCACATAGCCCACCACAACATGCCCTTTGCGGAGTTAACAAGTTACGTAAGAAAGTTTGAAGGAATTGTGCTAGCTTACGATGACATGGTTTTGCACTTATAGTCGCCACCCATGTTAAGCTAGACCGTAGTCTTCCAGCAGTTTCTTAAGTCTCCTCAACTCTTCAAGTAAGCGATCCCCATCAGGAGTAAGCTTAATTATCAATGATTTATGTTCATTCTTCGAGCGTTCAAGAATTAGTAAACCTCTTTCACTAAGATCCTCCAAAATGCTCTTCAACCTATCGTAGGAGAGCTTAACCATGAGGGAAAGCTCTGTTGCGTGTAGTTTATCATACTGGCTTAACGCTTCGAGAACCTCGATGACGATTTGCAGTCTGCTCCTCTTCTTAGCTCTACTCACGGCTCACAACCCTACTAACGTGGAATGCTGCAAAGAGTAGCGTCGCGAAAGCTCTTACAAGCTCAGCTGATGCTAGCATAAGCGCTCCTAAATCCAAGGACATCAGTGTAGCACTAAAACATCGAACTAAGTGAATCATAGATAGAGCCAGCAAGTAGGCTTTAAGCTGTCTACTTCGACATAAGGTTGATGCTATAGCAGCTAATATGCAGGCTAGGAAGTCTGGCACTAGCATCAGTGTAGGGAAGGCTAATGCTATCCTCTCTTCTTGGATCACGGAGATAACCATTAAGAGAAAGGCTATGGCTGCAAATGATGATGTTGCTGTGTAAAAAGTCAAGGATAGCCTCGCTGACTCTACAATGACTGAAAGAATGGAGAAAACTTGGCTAATTGCTAGCAGCATGAATGAAGAAGATAGGTACAGGAGACTCTTTGCCTGGAGTTTTACGTGCACCTTTAGAAGCTTGTAGATGATGTAGCAGAATAAGATTAAACATGTAGCACTTGAAACTAGTACTGCTACAGTGTATGGAGTTAGCATTACGATCATCTTCTTGGCGCAATAACGTAATGCCTACCGTCAATTGTAACTTCTAAGACTACTGCAAATATTCCTCTTTGAGTCTTAAAGAATGCCAGTTTAATCGTCTGCGCTCCCTGAACTATTAGATCGGCTATCCTTTCCCTCGACAATGATTCTTGAGTTAACATCTCACTATAAGTCGGTGCGAGCAGTAACGGACACTTTCCAGCTTCATCAAGCTTAAAGATTAGGCGAGTGTCGTAACGCTCAATCATCGGCTTCCTTAAGCTATAAATCTCCCTTGTCGAGCCATAGATTAGGGAGCCCACTAAGAATTTGGGTGGCCTAAATGGAGCAATATTCATAGCGCTATTCTCAAGAAGCGATTCCTCCTCTAAGTAGACATCTGGGTAACTCACGTACACGTAGAGCGGAATTGAGAGGGCAAGTATTATGACGATAATGATCATCAACGACCTTAGCTTCAAGCCTGGGCACCTATAACATGTAGATTTCATCTTCTAAAGTAAATAAATGGTGGAGGTGGGTACCTGAATAGCCCTTTATGGTTATGGGTTGCGAATGCAACTACAACCACTAAGCTCTTTTATTGCACCCACGTTTATTGTGGCTATGTGAGTAACGCTTCTTGAGACTATGTCCACTATGTACGCCACCACGACGTTACCATTACTTAGGACTACTACAGCTTTCTCAGCCTTGAAGCTCACGGTACCATCACCTTGAACATATGCCGTCACAAGCGGTCTTACCGATACAACGCTATATCCCTGATCTAGTAAGCTTTTAGCATCACTATTTGTGTTTAGAATGTTCATCAAAGTCTCATTGTACTCTGACGATATTTGAATTGAAACTCTAAGAAGACCTAACTTGTGCTTGAAGTTTAGCCAGCCTCCCACTTTAAAGCCAAGTGGTGCTCCGATGCGCTGAATAATCCGTTCTTCAGTGTTTGTGTTCTGAGCATAGGTTGTTGCTAATGCTCCTCCAACACCCACTAGTAGAAGCAAGGCGACTGCTGCTATTGCTACCCCATGCAAAACTTTCATTCTCAATTTATCACCTCAAAAAGAGGGCTTGAGGGCATTAGTTTAAACTTAGTTCTCAAAAAGAGAGTTGGAATGTAGCTTTATGACTACTACGTAGGATAATCCTTTGAAAAAGACTTAATGCTTCACACAAACATAAGAGAGAACTTAATAAGAGGTGCGTGGAGCTGATACCTAGAAGTATTGAGATATTAATCCTTGTTGAGGACTATGCAGGCTTTACACCACTTCTGGGAGAACATGGACTCAGCGCTTTGATGACCCTATATTACGATGATGATGTGCGCAAAGTGCTTTTTGACGTAGGCGGATCTGGTAGAGCTCTCTTAGAGAACGTTAGAGATCTTAAAGTAAGTTTAAGCGATGTGGACGTTATAGTGCTTTCTCACAGACACTATGATCATACCGGCAGTTTACCCAAGCTTGTTGAAGTACTTAAAGGAAAGCCGTTGATAGCTCACCCCGCACTGACAAGACCCTGCTTCTATATCTCTAGCAAATTAATTAAATTGGACGTGGGTTTACCTACTGAAGCTAGGAGGGCTCTTAAAGAGTTTGAGCTCTTACTGATTAAGGAGCCCTTAGAGGTTGCGCCAGGCGTGTGGTTCCTAGGTGAAGTTGAAAGATTCTATGACGACAGCTATGCCGTTAAAAATTTTAAAACTATTGTGAGTGGAAATGTTGTTGACGATGTAATTCCTGATGATAGTGGGCTTGCTATTAAGATGGAAGATAAAGTAGTGGTGCTAACTGGCTGCTCACATTCAGGGATATTGAATATAGTCAGGCAAGCTAAGAATGTTACAGGAGTTAGTAGAGCTATAATTATTGGTGGACTCCACCTCATCAACGTAGATGATGATGTACTAAACGACGTAGTCAACAAATTAGTGGTCGAGGGGGTTGAGGAGGTATACGTGGGACATTGTACTGGACTTAAAGGAGAGTCAGAGCTCTTGAAGAAGTTTAAAGGGAAGATGCACAAATTACATAGCGGTTATAAGGTAAGACTGAGTAGCAGACATGTCTCACGATAATAAGTTAATTCAAAAGTTCTTATCATCGATTCCAATCATAGATTTGCTTTTCATATGTACTAGCAAAATGTTAAAGGTTTACCCTGAGCTCTCTTACTTAAGTAAGAAAAAGCTCATTGTGGCCTGGCTTGAACATTTACTTTAT
>QNVF01000005.1 GCA_004347965.1 Candidatus Nezhaarchaeota archaeon WYZ-LMO8 | reverse complement strand
GCCCTCTCTCCTCACCGCTTGGAGTTAGCACTACGTAAGCTATGCTTTGTTTAGCTATTGCGGAGGGAGGTCCAGAGACTACGATAACATCACCATTAAGTGACATGAGGCCTACAGCTACTTTTAGCTCAACTCCTCTTAAGAAGTTCTTAGATCCCCTAATCATGAAGGAGCCTTTAGGCAAGTACTCACCTGAAGGAGGGGTCTTGGAGACCTGCTTTCCATAAACCCAATACACGTCTATCGATCCAAATCCTGCTTTCCAAGCCTTAGAGTAGCAAGCAGAGTACTGAGCTACTTCCTCTATAGTTGTTTGGGGGACTTCTCTACCCTCACTCTTCACTATTACGGCAGCTCCTCCAACAATATCTGCGTGAAAGAAGAGGTCTTCATCCCTCAAGTACTTCCTCACTAAGACCTCGTTTTGAGTAGAATCTCTACCAGCAACAACGAGGAAGCCATCGCTCGACCTAAACCACAGGTACTTCTCATACCAATACCTCGGTTCTCTCCGTCTCCTTATCTTCCTCTCTGCCTCTCTAATAGTCTCCTTCTCCTTTTCTGTTAAAGTGGTAAGCTTAGACTCAAGCTCAGCAAGAGCTCTACGACTAGACTCAAGCTTCCTCTTAAGGCCCTTGAGCTCATCGTACATATTAGAGATGTTAGCCATCAAGCTCTCGCTAGGCTTTAAGGATAGCTCAAGCCCTTCAATCTCGATCTTAACAGTTTTATCTCTTCGATTAATCTGAACAACCCTTACACCCTCAATACTCGGTATAAAGCTGGGGGTTCTCTCCCCCTTGGTCCAAGAATCTCTAAACGCATCAAGAAGTCTTTGAAACTCTTCAGCCTTCCTATTCATGAGCTCTATGACCTTAGCCATTTTCTCAATCCTATTTTCAAGCTCAACGATGGCCTTCTTAACGTCTTTAATTGAAGACTCTATCCTAGCCCTCTCTCTTTCAACTTCCTCCCTTCTTAAGAGACTCTTCCTGACCTCCTCTATGAAGAAGTCAGATACTGCCTCATAGAAGTGATTGTAAGCTCTCTTCTGACACTCACCATAAATCACAAAGTCCAAGGGGACAACAGAGAAGGGCTTACAATCAACATACACCACGCTAGGCTTGAAGACTTCAGGTAAATTAAATAGCTCATTAGCCTTCTCAATGACCTTCTCGATTATCTCTGGAGGGCTAGCATCAGTTTCAGGATCTATTGAACTTCGAGCTAAAACCTCGTAAGCTAATTCTGGTGAGCCTACGAGGGTTTGTGCAACGTGGAAGGCTTTCGATCTATTCTTCTTAATCGCTTCGATTGCTCTCTCCCTACTTAAGCTCAATACCAAGTTTGGAGGTGGTTGATACTTAACTCCCCTCTTCAAAACTCTATCTTTGTACTCAACTTCTCTATAGGCAGCTAGGATAGTCATATCTGGACTGCAGACTATTACATTCCCCTCTCTTACAAGCTCAAATATGATCTCGTAGGAGCCCCTTTTCCCCTCAACCCTCATCTTAACTATTCGATCAAAGCCGATTTGTTCAAGTGATGTTATTCTTAACCCTCTAACTAGTTTCCTCAATAACTTGCATAATGCTGTTGGCTGTAGAGGCTTTTCAACATCGTAGATAGATAAGCTAATCCAATGAGGAGGCTTTGCCATAAAAATCCTCGTTATACCATCATTGCACCTCACCTTTAACATTAATAAATTTTCTATCACATAGATGTTGAGGATCACGCCGCCCACTACTAGCTGCTCAATCTCCTTAACTAGAGCTTTAAGGTCTAGAGCTGATAAAGCCTTCTTCGGCTTAAGCTTGATCCACGTGGACATTTTCCACTTAAAGTTTTTATCTAAAGGCTAGAATTAAAGATTCACGATTCGCAATGAGACCTGGAACGAAGATCTACATAGTTAGGATAGTATTTGCAATAGTAGCTGGAATAATAAGCGCACTAATTAACCCCATGCTCCTCAAACTATCACATCATGGAATCGTAGCCTCACTTCTCCCAGTCCTCATAGCAACTTTCCTCTACATAACTTCTTACTACTTCATTAGAGATCTCATTAAGATAAATCCATCAAGTCTCAATGAGCCCTCCTACATGTATAAAGGTGGAGTCCTTACATACATCTTTGTCTGGTTAGTGACGTGGTCCATAATAGCCACGTTCTGCTTTCCTTCACTAGCTCAATAAGGTAGCGGCCATGAGGCTTCTCATACGCAACTGCAAACTCTACGTTAACGATAGGATAGTTGAGAACTGCTTTCTCCTCATAGAGACCCCACTAATAGCTGACTTCGGAATAGATCATGGTGGTCACTCCTCTTACGACATCAACCTTAACGCTCGAGGGAGAATACTACTTCCAGGGATGATAGACGCTCACGTGCACCTTAGAGATCAGCTACTCTCCTACAAGGAGGACTTCAAGACTGGGACTGCTAGCGCAGTACTTGGGGGGGTCACTTCGGTAATAGACATGCCAAACAATGATCCTCCAACAAACACCCCTACTAACCTCCTTGAGAGGATGGAACTAGCTAAAAGCAAGATACTAGCGAACGTGGGCTTCACATGTAAGCCATCAGTGAACCACAGTATCAACTTAGAGCTATCTAAAATAGGTGCCATAGCCTTTAAAGTCTTTCTCTATGAGTACATGGTCGACGGCTTTCTCGATACATCCTCATTAGTGAAGATTTTGTCTTCTCTTTCTAAGCTCGATAGAGTATTGATGTTGCACTGCAACATAAAGTCAAAGTTCTCGGAGGTCCTTAAGCTTGCCAGGAGGAGAAGCATGTTCAAGCTGTGCAGGATTGAGAAGGAGCTCGCTGAAAGTATTCTAAGAATTGCTCAAGCCTACAAGGCGAGACTACATTTCTGTCACGTTAGCTGCCCCAAAGCTATAGAAGCTATAAATAAGCGTAAAGGCTTCATGGAGGTGAGTTTAGAGGTCACGATACACCACTTGCTCCTAAACTATAGTACCTTAGAGCTTCTCGGTTCAATAGCTCATGTGGATCCACCATTGAAGAGCAAGTCCACAGCTACATCATTGTTTAAACTGCTTAAGAGCGGAGCAGTAGATATTGTTGTAACGGATCACGCACCTCACGCTATCTTCGAGAAAGAAGGTGATGACCCTAAGCCAGGCTTTCCAAACTTGCAATTCATGATGCCAACCTTAATGACACAAGTCAAGAAAGGGAGGCTTTCTCTAAACACTGTAGTAGAGAAAACTACAATCAAACCGGCTGAAATCTTCAGGATAAAGAAACGAGGAATGATAAGGAAAGGTTACTACGCTGATCTAGTGGAGGTTGATTTTAAAAGGAAGTTGAAGGTAAAGAGCCAGATTCTGGTATCAAAGGGTAAATACACACCATTTGAGGGTGCAATCTTAGTGGGCATCCCCGTAAGAACGTATGTCAATGGCATATGTGTAAACGATGACTACACCATAGTCGGAAGAGGTGGTGAAGGAAAAGTAATAATACCCGGTGATGAACCTCATGAATGCTGAGAAGCTACTACTTAACAGCATGTGTGGGAGATTAGCTCGCTGGCTTCGCTTCTTAGGTTTCGATGTAGAGTACTTCAAAGAAGTGGATGATGAAGCCTTAATCTTTAAAGCAGAAGAAACTGGTAGAATCATAGTTACAAGAGACCAAGATCTTCATCTTAGAGCAGTTAAAAGGGGGGTTAAATCCATATTACTAACATCTACCAACCATGTAGAGAACATGAGTAAGTTGCTTCGAGAGCTAAATATCAAGATAGAGCTTCCTCCAAGAGAAACTCGCTGCCCTCTATGTAATAATAAGCTTAGAGAGGTTGATCCTGAATCTGTGATGCATCTATTACCATCAGGGGATCTGGCTCGACGATATAAGAAGTTCTGGTTGTGTGAGAAATGCGGTAAGACCTACTGGATAGGTTCTCATTGGCGAAACATTAAGAAGGTATTAAGCCAAGTAGAGAAGTGTATGGAGGAGGGCTAAAGTATTGTCTTCCACACCCTCTATACTTGATGAGGATGGGGCTTTCTTAGTAAGGCTTGCTAGAAGAGCTGTGAGGGAGTACTTCTCTTCAAGGCGGGTCATGAGTCCTCCACAAGACACTCCAACAAGGCTCTACGAAAAGCGGGGCGTTTTCGTGACCATAGAGTCTTACCCTAACCGTGAATTGAGAGGCTGCATAGGCTTCCCAGAACCGATCTACCCTCTCGTGGAGGCAACGATAAGGGCATCACTATCGTCAGCATTTGAGGATCCAAGGTTCCCACCTCTAACGGAATCTGAGCTTAAAGATGTTGTCTTTGAGGTTAGCGTGCTAACTCCTCCTCAATTAGTCAAGGTGTCAAAGCCAACAGAGTATCCTTCTAAGATAAAAGTGGGGGTAGATGGCTTAATAGTGGAAAAGGGCTTTTTCAAAGGGCTCCTCTTACCTCAAGTAGCTGTCGAGTATGGCTGGAATGAGGAGGAGTTCTTAACCCACTGCTGCTTGAAGGCTCTGCTACCTCCAGATGCTTGGCTAGATCCTCGCACGAAGATCTATAAGTTCCAGGCTGAAATATTTGAGGAAGAAGCTCCCGAGGGCCCGATAAGGAGGAAGAAGCTAAGTTAAGTCACCACATACACAGAATGCCTCTAAGACTAAGTCGTGAAGCCTATCTAACCCCATCTTCTTTAAAGCTGATATTACTACTAGTCTTGAGGCGCGCTCATACTTAAAAACAAGGTCTACAAGCTCTAAAGCAAGATCGGAGAGTAAATCTCTCTTCAGATTAAGTCTCTTCTTAATTTCATCAATTCTTACCACCAACTTAGATAAATCAACGAGATCCCCCTTATTCACCACAGTCACAACTGGAATGTCTAGCCTTAACTCGATTATTAGCGAAAGTAGCTTTATCACTAAGTACTCGCTAGCATCATGAATGGTCTCGGCATCAACCATATAGACAGCTACAGCTCTTCCGACATTTCTAATAGCTCTAGTTAGAGATGGACCAAGTCCTCTAAAGACAAACAACTCCATCTGACCAGGGGTATCAATTAAGATGTAGTCAGAATCCTTCTTCATCATCCCCTTAACGATGTCGCTTATTCTCTCCTCCATGAACTGAGCAGCTAAGATCATCGCTCCATTGGGTCCAAGACCCATCATCCTCATCAAATCACTTGTCCTTACAACATCTCTAACATCAAAAGTAGCGTCATACGGTAGATGCTCCACGCCAGGATCTAAATTTACATAGGAGACTTGAAGACCAAGCCCTTCTAACCACTCACCAAACGACTTAACTAAGGTGGTCTTTCCGCATCCAGCAGTTCCTATGAAAATGATGAACACCATTATTGTCCCTCCATAGGACATGTGTCATGAGGGAGCTTAAAAGCTCAATGTATTAGGAGCTGACGGTGGGAACTTGAAGTCAACCTTAAGCTATGAAAGAAAGCGCAAAGCAGTCTCAACTATGATAGCAACACTAATACTTATCGGGGTCACGGCGGCAATGGGCTCCTTCATCTACTGGTACGCCACTTCATATGCCAAATCAATGTCAAGGATATCCTCTATAACAATAACTGAAGCAAAGATCAGTAAGACTTCAACAGGAACCACTAACGTTTTGGTATCACTGAGGAACCAGGGTACAACAATTGCTGAGTTAATCAACGTTACCATCTATGACGATAAGGAAACCCCGATAGATATACTAAGTAAGAACGAAACCTTAATATCACCTCCTCCATCACAAGATAGAAAGGTAGTATTAAATCCAGGATCTTCTATAACGATAATCTACGTTGGTAAACTGAACGTTACTCTTGGCAATACTTACACCATAGTTGTGGCGACAAGTCAGGGAGCGCAGCAAGTTACCGTCGAATGCACCTCTAGTTAGAGGGGGCCCTTTGGATCATGGACTTAAAATCTCCTCTTTTTCCTCCTTCTTTACTTTTACTTAGTAAACGCAAAGCCATCTCAGAGATAGTAGCTGCAATAATAGTCTTTGTCGTAACCCTCACCGTGTCAAGCATTTCAATAGCATTTCTGTCTCAAAGAGCTAACTTGTCGTCAAACATAGTGCTTCAAGAGTCCAAGAAGGCTATGCTTGAGTGCTTAGCATCATTGAAGATCGTAGATGTAGGGAGGACGGAACAAAATGAAACTACCCTTATACTCTATAATCCCTCTGATGTGGTTTTTCGCATAGTCGCAGTAATAGTAGGTAATGAAATTCAACGAGTAAATGTGGTCCTAGAACCAATAAGCATTATTGTGCTCTCTATAAACCTCCCTGAAGACCTTCCTTTTAATCAGCTTCGCTTTCTAACAATAGAGGGGGTTATGATTAGTGCCAGGTCGTAAGGCATTGAGCTCGTTACCTAGCATTATGATAATGGCGGTGTTGCTTTCGCTTTCGCTGAGTCTTTTTGCTTCGCTTCTTTCATCATTTAATGACTATGCAAGCACTTTGCGCAAAGAAATCGATGTGGCGAGTGAGATTGTATCTGAAGAAAAAGTAGCTGTTGAAGCATCTTCGAATGGTACTCACATTATATTATCGTTAACTAATAATGCTGCTAGAGAAGTTACTTTCAATTACATAGTCTTTAAGCATGGAGAGATGTTCCAAATAAATAGGACGGAACTAAAGGTTCCACCTTCATCATCAGTCCTCTCAGCCTATCCTATACCTAGAGGTTTCTCAAATCCACTACTTGAGATCGTCTTAGTAGCTAAGAGAGGAACGACATATAGGATTGCTCTCCATCCAACATTAACTGGTGATCCAAGCTTCGATGGACCTTACGTGAAGGTACCATACAGCGACATCTGCTTAATAAACGATGTGGACGTAGTAGATAGCTCAAAGGGCATAGTAGTGGCCTCCTATGAGAATGGCGGAGTGTTAATGGTAGACGTTAAGAAATCATCGTTGTTGTGGTCAAAGGAGTATCTCGGGTCAAGAACTGAGAGCGTGATATTCAATGAAGCTCTAAATGCCACTATAGCTTCAATTTCAACAGCTAGAGAGAGTGGCACTAAGATACTTAGTGTGGTGGCTTTCAGAGATGGGAATCTCGTATCTTTGCACAACTTCTACGACTACATATATCGTTCCTCATCAGTCAGGGAGCATGTACATCAGCCAGCATTAAGCGGAAGAAGCCAAGACATTATACTCGTACCTAAAAGCTTCTTTTCAGGCAATTACAGTACAAACAACTATTGGCTTTTTGAATCAGGAGCCTACGCCTACGTTATTAAGCCATCATCACCATCGATAAAGGAAGTTCTCCTTCAAAGGGTCTTAATGTTAGACGTAAATACGAAGATAACGCCAGGCTACTATCAATCAAACCCAGAAGCATTCCCAAAGTTCAGGATTGTAGGCTATGCTCCTGTCAACCAAAGCTTCAGCATCCTACTAGTCAATGGTGCTATCTATCGTGAAGTTGACGTAGTTTACGTGAGGTACCGTTGTAGCGCCGTAGTAGAAGAAGGAGGTAACGTCCTAGTACCACCAACACTTCACGCATTCGATAGTGATTCTCCTTCTTGGTACTTATCATTATACCCTTGTGACTTGTCAGTCCCCAACTTCTTAGCTTGCATTAACGACGTGATAGTAGTCGCATCAGGGCCATACCTATACTTTGTTAGTATTGATGGTCAAGTGTTGAAGAGGATTGATTACGATTCCAAGGTATTGTTCTTGAAGCTCGATGAAAACTATCGTAAGCTGATAATCGGGCTAACAAATGGTAGTCTCATGGTGCTTAACGGCAACCTTGAAGTAGAAAAAAGCTTCTCGCTAGGTACTACATCGCAAATAATCGACGTAGTTCTCACAGGAAGCTCTAGGGTAATAGTTCTCAATGAAACGTACGCATTTAGTCCTGAAGACGACTCTTACATTGTGGCGCTTCCATCGAAGCCTTACAAAGCTGTCATGTTTGACACGTGGGGGGTACTAGTAGCTTCTCCTTCTGGACTCTTATATTTAAAATTTTGAGGTGATACTTCTTGATGGCACGAACATCACTAAAGGATAACATAGATTCGAAGGAAGTGAATCTGATCTCTGAGGTCAACAAAGTAAAGTTTGATAGAGACTTTCAGCAGCTTGACAAGTACTATATCTTAGATGGTCTTGTAGAGGTAATAGTTGGTGTTCGTCAAGGTCTAGGCTACTACATAGTTAGAGAGCCTGAGTTAACCTCTGAGGAGCTCGAAGTATACCAAGCCATAATGGAGAGATTAAGGTACAAGACGAAGCCTGATGAACAGCTTTTAACGGATCCTCTGGGATATCTTGAAAGAGTTCTAAAAGAAGAGTTAGATGACTTTGAAGCTAGGAATGGAACTAGTGTGTCTATGCAAAAACTCTCATACTACCTCAAGAGGGATGTTCTAGGCTTTGGTCCTCTCGAGCCGCTAATGAACGATCCCGATATAGAGGACATATCGATTGAAGGTGTGGGCAAACCAGCAAAAGTCTTTCATAGACGCTTTAGCCCTTATGATTGGCTTTGCACTAACATAATTTTTGATAGTGAAGAGGAGCTGAACAACTACATAATAAGACTGGCACACATGGGCGGAAAGCACATAAGCATAGCGCACCCAATAGCAGAGGTGATACTAACTAATAGACACCGAGCAACGCTTACGTTTTCTAGAGAAGTGACCCCTCACGGCCCCTCCTTAACGATAAGAAAGTTCAGGGAAAAGCCATTAACTATATGTCACTTAATAAAAAACGGAACAATATCATCGCTGATGGCTACTTACTGGTGGATCCTGCTAGAGAATAAGTCGTTCTTCATGATAATAGGGCCCATGGCTAGTGGAAAGACAACATTACTCAACAGTTTGGCCATGCTTCTAAAGCCCAATTGGAAGGTGGTGAGCATAGAGGACATCCCTGAACTAAATCTAGCTCACCCAGGCTGGAAGCCTCTCGTCTCACGACACACTTACCTTTTAGGTGAAAACTTAACGGAGATAAGACTATTCGACCTAGTCAAGCTCTCCTTCAGAGAAAGAGCAGACTTCATCATAGTTGGCGAGGTTAGAGGTGAAGAGGCATATGCTTTATTTCAAGCAGCAGCAAGTGGCCACGGCTGTGCTTGCACGTTCCATAGTCCAAACTTCGAGTCTATGGTTAATAGGCTTACCTCACCACCTTTAAACGTTGGGCCAAGCTACATCGACCTAATATCAAATGTGATAGTGATAAAGAGGATCACTAAGTCAGTGAAGCAAGCTGTTAGAAGAGTAACTGAAATCGATGAAGTTGTAAACTTTAGAGAGTACCTGAAGGTATTCACGTGGAATCCAGTTGATGACCTTTTTGAACCAGATGATCCCTACGACCTCATTGAGAAAAGCGTTCAGCTTAAACGAATCGCTGAAGCGACAGGGCAGGATGAGGAAAGCATCTTAAACGACCTCTTAGAGAGGAAGAACTTCCTTGAGAAGCTGGTTAAGAACAATATTCTAGATTTCGAGAATGTGACTCGCTATCTAAGAAACTTCTACTACAGGAGGCCATCAAACTTTGAATAGAAGTTCCAAGATCTTCATAGCCCTCTCACTCATTGGCTTACTCCTCATCATAATATCCCCTATAGCTTCATTGACATTTTCAGCGCTCCTCGCAGTCGGAGTGTCCATGTATCTCTTCTTGAAAAGTAAGAGATTGAGGGTCCATAAGAGGAGTGGTCTTCAATCAATAAAAATACTGATAGTGCTGCCCAAAGAGTCTAAGAAGCTTTGGAGACCATTTAGCTTCAGGACATGTAGTAGGAAAAGTGAGGTTAAAGTACGTAAATATGGCTTGACAAGGTTCACTAAACTTTACGTAATCGCTTTCATGGCCTCACTCCTAGTAGTTGCGGCGATTTTAACAGACATGCCATTACCTCTCTTAGCATTATCTCTATTAACAATAGCTCCCTACACTTCAATCCTACACCAGAAACTCTCCAATTCCATGAGGAAAAGTAGAGTAGAAAACGAATTGCCCTTCTTCAGCTTGTTAGCATCAGCTCTATCCCATGCTGGCCAGACTCTCGTAAAGGTTTTCAACGTAGTAGCTGAGACCAAGGTTTTCTCAGCATTGAGACTAGAAGCTCTATACTTGAGGAAGGAGGAGCTCTTCGCAAGTAGAGATCCAATAACAGCAATGAACATTTATGCTCAAAGGCATCCCTCAAGACTCTTATCCTCTCTAATACTGGGCTACACAAGTATCATAAAAAGTGGTGGAGATGCTACGAAGTACTTGGAGGAAAAGACAAAGGATTTATTCTCAATACTCAAGGATAAGTGGAACAATTTCGTTAACAATGTTAGCATCGTGGGCGAAGCTATGCTAGCGCTTTTCCTTATAACACCACTAATGCTATCCATGACCACGTTAGTCTTCGCAAGTGAGGTGAACATAGCTCTTTACGAGGTTATAATATTCGGTTTAATTCCTCTACTTTCATCAACAACCCTCTACTTCATCCACATAACTCGTCCCTATGAGAGCATGGAGTATGCACCAAGCAAGAAGGTAGTTATCCTCTCCCTATCCTCAGCCATAACCTCCATAGTCCTCTTAATCCTCGTTATCAATCAATCGCTCCTCAATGCAATAATCATCAGCTCCATCGCTATGGTGCTACCGTTATCAATAAGCTATGAAAGAGAGAAGGCAAGAATCCTTAAAATTGAGAAAGAATTACCACGCTTTTTAAGGTACCTAGGAGAACACAAGAAATTAGGTTTTCCAATCTTAACGTCGATAGAAAGATCCTCTAATGAGCATTATAACAAGACCTTCTCCTCAGTAATTAAAACTGCTTTAAGTAGAATGAGAGTAGGTTTATCACTTCATCAGTCGGCAATAGCGCTTAGAGTACGTTCTAAGCTATGCAAAATGATCTTCTTCATGCTAGACAACTTAATAGAGACTGGAGGAGGCTCACCTGCAACATTCGAGATAGTCGCCTCATACCTAGATGACTACAATGTGCAAAGGTCTAAGGTCAGAAGATCTCTTTACCTCTACTCAGTCTTAGGTTATCTAAGCCCATTAATGCTGGCCGTATGTTTATCTTTAACTACCTCCTTCATGGTTAACATTGGTGAGCCCCTTGACTTAAATGCAATGGAAGGCTTGTTACTCTCAACATCTATGTCTTTTCAAGAAGAGATGAACCTAGTGATGTTCTATAGCAAGCTCATGATAATTGTCTCCTCCATAGCTATAGGTGCTATTTTAGGTAAGGCTGTCGATGGCACCTTATTTAGCACGAAACACCTGTTAATATGCGTCGCAGTTGCATTAATATCTCTAAACCTTCTTTTATAGAAGTGCAGGTACGGTGAGGACGATGGAGTACTCAATACTGGTGACCTTCTACGAGAAGATAGAATCGACTACTAAGAGGCTTGAAATGACAGACCTTCTCGTCACGCTTTTCAAGAAAACTCCTCCAACCATCATAGATAAGGTGGTGTACTTAACTCAAGGCAGACTGTACCCAGAATACGTTGGAATAGAACTAGGTGTAGCAGAGAAGCTAGCATTAAGAGCTTTATCTATGGCGACTGGCTTATCACTTGAAGAACTAGAAGCAGAGCTAAAGAGGGCTGGTGACATAGGTGTAGCAGCCGAACGAGCTCTATCAAGAAAAAAGGTTAAGAGCTTACTAGACTTCGTTAGCTCGGCACAAGCACTTGCAAGAAAGTTGATGGTTGAGGAGGTTTACAACACACTAGATAAAGTTGCGAGAGCAACAGGCGAAGGAGCTCAAGACACGAAGATATCTTTGATAGCAAGCTTGTTGAGACATGCATCACCAAAAGAGGCTAAGTACCTTATGAGAACCATAACGGGAAGGCTGAGACTTGGAATAGCTGACATGACTATACTCGATGCTCTGGCTATAGCCTTCTGTGGTGGGAAAGATGCACGTTCACTTGTTGAAAGAGCCTACAACCTCTCAAGCGATTTAGGTCATGTAGCGAGAGTAGTGTCCGAGAGCGGCTTAGAAGGGCTAAAATACTTCAAGATCACTATCGGAAGGCCGATAAGGCCGATGTTAGCTGAACGCTTAACCACTGCCGAAGAGATACTTGAAAAGCTTGGTGGCAAGTGCGTAGCAGAGTACAAATATGATGGCGAGAGGATTCAAGCACATAAATTAAGCTCAAACGTTATACTCTTTTCTCGTAGACTCGAAAACATAACTCATCATTATCCGGATGCCTGTGAAATCATTAGAAATCACGTGAAAGCTGAAGAGGCAATAGTTGAAGCAGAATGCGTAGCAATAGATCCAGACACTGGCGAGATGAGACCATTTCAAGAGCTAATGCATAGAAGGAGGAAGTATGGAATAGAGGAAGCCATAAAAGAATATCCAGTCTCGTTATTCTTCTTCGACTGCTTGTACGTTGATGGTCAAGACCTTACTAACCAACCATATCCTAAGAGAAGAGAAGTTCTCATGAAGATACTTGAGCCTAGTGAGAGAGCAATGCCGGCGACCTATAGGATTATTGACAGAGTCGATGAGTTGGAGGGATTCTTTGAAGAGGCTATAAGCGAAGGTTGTGAAGGACTTGTATGCAAATCCTTGGCACCCGACTCCATATATCAAGCAGGTGCTAGAGGTTGGTTATGGATAAAGTTCAAGAGGTCATATCAGTCAAAGCTAGTAGAACCAATAGATGTAACTGTCGTAGGTGCCTTTTGGGGTAAGGGTAAGCGAGCTGGTAAGTATGGAGCTTTACTGTGTGCAGTTTATGATCCTGATGCTGACATGTTTAAAACCGTATGCAAAGTTGGTAGTGGCTTCACAGATGAAGACCTTGAGAAGATTCCTGGAATCCTTCAACCATACGTGATTGAGCATAGACACCCACGAGTCGATTCTAAGATGAAGGCTGATGTGTGGTTTACACCTAGTGTAGTCATAGAGATAATAGGTGACGAGATAACCTTAAGCCCCCTTCACACAGCTGGTTTAGGGGTCTTGAAGCCCGATGCTGGCTTGGCGATAAGATTTCCACGTTTTACTGGGCGGTGGAGGTTCGACAAAAGCCCTGAAGACAGTACAACCGTGAAGGAGCTTGTTGAGATGTACAAGATGCAGCTAAAGAAGATTGAAACTTAGGAACTTCGTTGAGATATTTTCTCAAGCATTCTTTCAAAAGTCCATCGTACAGCATTCTTAAGCTCTCTCACTCTTCGTTCATCGGTAATATTCTTTACAAATATCTCCACTAAGATGTCACCCTTCGTTCTTACCTCATAATCCATGACCTCATCCTCCTTCATTTCACCTCTCTCAGTAGCTTCACGATCCTTTTTCCTCATCTCTTCAAGCACCTTCTCGATAAGGAATTGCCTAAAAGGCGGAATGTTTACGTTAAACTCCACGTCTTGAACAGGGACTATTCTTAAATAACCTTCTCCTATGTACATCTTCCCCAACAATCTGTTACCCATCCTCGACGACGCCAAGATTAAAGTCTCTGTTTCAAGACTTCTTGGCTGGACTGGCTGAGGTACTTGCTGTATAACTTCTTTCGTTACTTCTAAGGCGGAAGCCGGCTTAAAAGAAACCTTTGCTAGGGCATCGTCAACTAGCTTTATTAAAAGCTTAAGGTGTTCAACCTCGATGGTCAGAGCTGATAGTCTCTCCTCTAAGTACTTTTTTAAGTCAGCTAAACTTTTGGTTAAGTCCTCCACTTCACTTCACTTCTTCGCTTCAGCTACAATTTTTCTTACTCTCTCCACTAATTAAAGACGCCTATTACTTGTTACTTGTAATCTCTAAATACTCCAAGGTTTACCGAAGACATTGTGATGAATGACCTCTCTAAGACTCCTTCTAGCTGGAGGCGAAGGACTTTCTCCCGGCTGACCTATAGGAACTAAAGCTAGAGGTCTAACATTGGTTGGCAGCCTCAAAATTCTTCGAACCTCCTCCTCATAAAATGCACCGACCCAGCATGTCCCTAAACCTAGAGAGTAGGATGCAAGCAGCATGTTCTGAGTTGCAGCTGCACAATCTTGAATAGCATAAAGTCTCCTACCTCTCTCGCCATAAATAGCCCCTGTTCTATCTACATCAGCGCAGACAGCTACTATTGCTGATGCTTCGGACATCCACATTTGATGTAGAGAAGCCTTAGCCAAATGCCTCATAACATCCTTGTCGTCAATTACCACGAACTCCCAAGGTTGAAGGTTTCCAGCTGATGGAGCCCATATTGCCGCCTCTAAAATCATCTTCAATTTGTCTAAGCCTATCTCCGATGGGATGTACGCTCTTATAGACCTTCTACCTCTTATAGCTTCAAAAACATCCAAGAACTATTCACCTCACCAATCTTCTTTGATTACTATGCTTATTAAAACTTAGTTTATAAAAGCAAATGACGATGAAGGCACTTCTACAAGCTAAAGCAATGCTAAGCAACTTAGACCCCTATCTCATAATCTTCTTAACTCTACTAACGCTAACCATAGTACTTCGCATTAAACTCACATCACAAGGAAAGGTTTTATTGGGAGCAAGGCACTTCTTCCTACCTTTCTACCTCGATCTTAGGGTAGCAAAGCACATAGTAATATTTGGCATTACTGGTTCTGGAAAGACCAACACTGCTAGGTTGATAGTAAGATCGTTTAAAGGATCCAAGCTAATAATAGACTGGAATGGAGAGTACTTGCTAGGTAAAGTTGCTAGACCTTCGGAGCTATCAATAAGCCAACTTTCAATACTTGATTTTTGCGAAGCACTAGCATCATCCCTCCAGCTTACAGCACCTCAATATGCAATGCTTCTTGAAGTGGCAAGGGACTCAAGCAACTTGAGTGAAATAATAGAGAAGCTTAGAAAATATCCAACTGAGAGTGATACAAGGAGAGAGATAAAGAACGCTTTACTAAGAAGACTTGAACCTCTGTCTTACGCTAACCTTTTCTCAGGATCGCTAACAATAGATAACGTTGACACCATAGATCTTTCAGGTCTTACCTTCGATGCCAAGAGGCTTGTAGCTAATGTAGTCTTAAGGCTAATTTACAACAACCCTACGAAACAATTGCTTGTACTTGAAGAAGCACAGAATTTACTGCTACCACGCCGCCCAGATCAACCTCCCACAAGCTGCGAGCTTATACTTGATGAGATTCGGAAGCATGGAGTGAGGGTACTTGCCATAGCTCAAATACCCTCACTAGTCTCAACAACCTACAGGAATGCTGAGTACGTGGTAATCCACAGGTTAAGCCTGACAACCGAGGAGGCTAGAGACATAGGTTTAACTGAGGAAGAAAGGCGAAAAATAGCGAAATTACCTAACGGATGTTGTATGGTCATAAGCAAGGGACAGAAGGTCACGATCAAGGTCTTCAAGGTCGAGAACTTAGAGCCAAGAAACAAAGTTGCCAAAGATCAAGTTGAAGCGCAATATACGAAAACAGCTCAATCAGCCGAAAAAGTTAGTTTTGATCCTTCTCTCATGTCCTGCGTCATTGAGGATTTAAAAGAACTAAATGAGTGGCGTAGAGAAACATCAAACAACGTAAGCATGTTGATGAAGGAAATCGACGAAATTAGGCAGTTAACAAAAACTTTCCTCGATAAGCTCTCACTCTTAGAAGCTCAAGTGATGGCTCCCCCTTCAACTGTTAAGGCTCTTAAAATCGAGATCGATAAAATAAAGATCAATCTTATTGAGAGGATTGAAAGTCTTGAATACTCCTTAAGCTTCGTGAAAGAGAGACTTTCAGAAGTTGAAGAAATACTGTTCAAGAACTTAAAGACGTAGAGATGAAAAATGCTTGATGAAGAGCTGAGACTTCTCTCACCATACCCATCCTTAAGACCAGGACAATTAAAGATAGCCAAGATCGTGTATCTATCAATAGTCCAAAGCAAGTGTGCTATTCTTGAAGCACCTTGTGGGCTTGGCAAGACCATAGCCTCGCTTATGGGGATAGCTCTATCCCTTAAAAGGAACTTAGCAAAGAGGATTTTATGGTTAGCGAGAACAAACGATGAAAGCGATAAAGTAATCGAAGAAGCGAAACGCTTGAAGAACAATGAAGATGTTCTACGAGGAATCTCCATAAGGGGTAGGTCATCCTCTTGTCCATACCTTCGTGAAGCAAGTGAGGAGCTATCACATTTAGCATGCCGCGTATTGAGAGATGAATATCTTTGCCCCTACTTAGATCAAGAGAAGATAGACTCTTGCGTTAATAGCTTAAGTCGAGAACTCAACTTACTAACTTCAATCGAAATAACGCAAAACGCTATTAAGAATAAGTGTTGCCCAGCAGCTGTAGCGAAGAGGTTAATGAGATACTGCAACGTGATAGCCCTCACATACCCCTTCATCTTTAACCGCAACGTCTACAGAGCCTACTTCAGATCACTACAGCTACAGAGTACGGTCGCAATAGTGGATGAGGCACATAACATTGTGGATGCTATGATCGAATATGAGTCAAAAATTATTCGAGAGACAACATTGCACAAGTCGATTGATGAACTTTCTATTAGGGAAATCGAGTTGACAAGACCTCTTGAAGACCTAAGCTCTATGCTTAAAAGCATGGTGGCTAAGGGACCTTCGCAAGGCATTGAAGTTACAAAGGATAATATTCAAAATGCAATAACTGAGTACTTCAAAAATCCTCTTGAATACCTAAATGAGCTAAGAAGGATAGCTATAGACATAGTTAGGATGAGGGCTGTTAAGGGTCTTAATTTGAGGTGCCCAACATACTCAACATACGCTTTCTTAAGAGAGGTGCTATGCTCTGATGATCGCATCATTTGGGCTTACTTAGATTTTGACGGCGAAATGCATTTAGAGGTTAAGCCGTTAACATGCGACTTCGCACAAATCGTACGTTTGTTTCGCGGTGTAATATTGATGTCTGGAACCCTCTCGCCCATAAAGGAATTTGTTAAGATACTAAATTTAGATCTTAAAAGCCTCAAAGCCATGAGGTACGTTAAGCCGAAGTACGGTCGTGTTGCTTTCATAGTCGATCCTTCGATTTCGACGTCCCTCAAGGACAGGTCAGAGGAGCTCTACAAAACGATTGTCTACAAATTGAAGATTATTAGGAGCATTGTGGATAGGGGGCTAGGAATTTTCCTCCCCTCATACACCATTCTACAAGCTCTAAAGAATGCTGGACTAAAGGAGCTAATACCTGGACCAGTATTAGTTGATGACGGTAGGGGAACTTCTAGCAGAGAGGTGTTCGAACGCTTTAAAGACTACGTGGAAAAGGGGATGAGAGCATCACTTGTATCAGTGGTGGGAGGAAGGTTAACTGAAGGTATTGACATTTCTAGCTACTTAATGCCAGTAGCAGTGATAGTGGGATTGCCTATGCCTGAACCAACTCCATACAACTTAAAGAAAATCGAGAAGCTGAGAAGTCTCGGCTTTGAGAATGCTCATGAAGTTGTTTTTGTAGAACCAGCAATGAGGAGAGTAGCTCAAACCGTAGGTAGACTGATACGTAGCCCATCTGATGAGGCAGTAGCCATCCTAATGGATAGGAGGTACACAAAGAACCTCATAAAGAGGTACATGCCGAGGTGGTTAAGCTATGAACTACGCATAGCTAACAGCCCCTCACACCTCCTTCAGGAGGCGCTTTCTTCTCTTAAAATGAAGGAAGGTTACGAGCAGTGCAAGTATAAAAACTCCTCCTAAGATTAATGGTAACTCAATCGGTAATGGAAACCTATAATTCAGGGCCACTAACTCCTCAATAAGTGTATACTTAATTCTACCCTCCGCGATTGCGTTTTCCAATGCTCTTACTCCTTTGATGTAGTCTAAAGTCGTAATGTTTGCGTAAATTATTGGATTAACCTTAAAGTAAGCTGACGAAACTATTCGAGGAGCCAATCCTAGAGGGCTTTTTATAGAGACAAGACCACCAGGTATCAATTCTATTTTTGCACCCTCAAAATACACTATGTCTACTGGCACCCATCCTACACCAGGAAAGTACACCATGCTCCATGCATGCCACCCGATCCCACTAGACTTATAAACGTAATTGCCATGATACCTCACAACCTCCTCTTTCAATGCTGAGTTAGGTATCCCACCTATCTGCATGAAAGATGGTATGCCCAAAGCTCTACACATTGTTGTGAAAAGAATGCTACAATCATCGCAATCACCTACCCTCATCCTATAAGTTTCCTCGGGGAACTGAGGACCTATAACAACTTTAACGCTCTGATTTAAGGGGTAAGCGACGCTCTCCTCAATCCATTTCGAAAATGCACTTAAGATATCAAAAATATTTCTGTTCTCTCCAGCAAGTTCATGTGAAAGATTATGAATCTCTATAGAGATAGGCCACGTACTGCCATTGTTTGAATAAAGCTCTGCAAGATTTAAAGGTATTTCGTCCAATGTAGCTTTCTTAAGCTCATCAATAGAGAAGTTACAGGCTACTACTTTTTGAATTATCTTAGCACTAAAACATATTACCATAGTGCTTCCATTTCCTATCGAACTTTGAGGAAGATCAAATGTCAATATGGTATTTCCATCATCGTTAACCGCTAAATACCACATGACGTCCCTGCCATTAATCATGCACTTAACGTCTTCAAAGAAAACCATCTGGTTAGTGGTGTTTGAGAAGATGAGGATGTGATTGACGTCCTCAAGGTCACTAACATCCCCTTGAACTATTATCGTAATATTGCATCGATAACGAAAGAGAGTAGTAGAGTTGTTATCAATAGTTCCAAGTATATTTCCATAAACAACAAGTAGAAGCACTAAGACAACAGTTATGGAGACCACAATGCTTATTATGATGAGACCGCTACTTGACTTCTCCATCATTCTTTCTTCAAGAATGCTCTCTTAAATGTTTTTCTAAAACCTTTCAACACTTTTCTTTAGATACGAGTGGTGATTTACCCTGACCATTAAGATAGGTTGTTGTGGTTGGGCTATTAAAGGTGGAATGAAGAGGTACTTTGAAGTCTTTGACCTCATAGAATTGCAGTCAACTTTTTATAAGCTACCATCAGTAGAGACTGCTAAGAAATGGCGGGATGAAGCACCTCCAAACTTCATTTATACTATGAAAGCATGGCAAGCGCTAACACATCCACCTTCAAGTCCTACGTGGAGGAAGAGCGGTCTCAAGATATCAAGTGAGGATTACGGTAAATATGGTCACTTAAAGCCGACGCGTGAGAACTTTCAGGCATGGGAGAGAACCCTAGAAGTAGCTAGGGCTTTGATGTGTTCGGTCTTAGTGCTACAAATGTCTCCCTCCTTCATAAAGTCTAACGAAAACATCTCTAACGTTGTGAGCTTTTTGAACAACGTTGAGAGACCTCAAGGACTGGTTATAGGGATAGAGTTTAGACATAATAGTTGGGATGTTGAGACTATAAGGAAGCTTTGCGAGAAACTAGAAATAATTCACATAGTTGACCCGTTTAAGCAAAGTCTAGCAACAACCTTAAGTCAAGTTATCTACTACAGGCTTCATGGTTTAGGAAGAAGAGCTTACGTCTATGACTACAGCATGGAGGAGCTAAGGCATTTGTACGAAAGATGGGTTAAGCCCTACGAGAAGGACAAAATTGTTTACGTGCTATTTAACAACACCAACATGGCTAATGACGCTCTCGACTTTAAAAAGATAGTGGTTACTTAAGGAACATTTCTTCGTACTTCTTCAGATAGCTCACTGACTTCTTAACGTCAATGAACATCTCACAAGCACGCTTAACATCCTCACTCGTCACAACGTCTCTACCTTGATACTTAGCTATTTCAAGAGCTGGTGCAAGAAGTTGAACTGCGTACCTCAGAGAACTCTCAACACCTATTTTAGTCAAGACCTCTAAGGCATCGTCACTTAGCTTTACCCCTTCCTCCTTCGCCCTCACCTTTAATATTTCTTTAACTTCGTCTTCGGTGTAAGGTCTCATCT
The DNA here is from genome assembly GCA_004347965.1 of Candidatus Nezhaarchaeota archaeon WYZ-LMO8. GTDB lineage: Archaea > Thermoproteota > Methanomethylicia > Nezhaarchaeales > WYZ-LMO8 > WYZ-LMO8. Next base: position 20,591 of record QNVF01000005.1, on the reverse strand, counting down.
TTATGATTAGCAGCCTGTCCAATAAATCAAGCGGTACTCCGTGAGGGGCCTCTATATCAGTGCCTCTTATCTTAGCCATGCCTCTATTGGTTGCTAGAACTATTATTGGTGCTAACTCGCTTTCCATAGCTCTACCTAGGTACGCGAAGGACTCTAGATCAAGCATGTGGACGTCATCTATAAACAGGACTCCTGGTATTATCTCTGCTCTACCCTCGTCAACCCACTCCTTAACCATCCTATCAACTCTTTGTCTCTCTTCAGGTGGTATCTCTTTATCCTCTCTTCCTCCAAACAATAGGCTGAAGATGCTTGAACTAGTACTCCTAGCATAACTCACATCAAGCTGATGTAGCGTGATGGTATGGATGAACTCTTTTTCTGTAGATATGGGTCCGCGAGGCAAGGGAACTTTTTGTGAGACTTCGATATCGTACTTGTATTCTGATGGTACTTCCTCACACCTTCCTAGTCTTGTGATCCTTCCAGTTTCAGCATCAATCCATATAACGTCTCCCACTTGAACTCCCTTACCTATAAGCTCCATAGCTACGGCTTCGTCAACATTAAACGTCTTCTCTTCGAGCTTCGTCTTTAACCTTATCTTGGCACCTACAGGAACTTGCTGATAAGGATTGTAGGGGCTCTTGCCAGTCTTGATTTCAAGCTCCGTTACCATACCCTCGTAGATCTTTCTTATCTCTCTAATGCGGACACCTATTGCTTTTCTAAGAGCTTGCATTATGAACTCCGACTTCTTTAACTCCGTTGAGTAAACTTCTGAAGCCGATATCGCTATGAATGGAACGTCCTCTCCCAACTCTTTAGCTATAGCAGAGGCCAACGCTGTCTTCCCCGAACCAGGAGGACCTACAAGCAGTATACCTCGCCCAGCCATCTTCCCCCTTCTGATCATGTCAACAACTATTGCTGCTGCCTCTCTAGCCTCGATCTGTCCAACCATACCGTCAGCTACTGGGAGAGCCTTACCGTCTCTAACTCCAAGACCCTTTATGTGGCTGTGAGCACCTACCCTTTCAAAGCGGCTGATGGGCATAACCTTTGAGGTCATCTCCTACCCTCCACATCTCAATTCTATATTACAAGCTAGGTTAAAATCATATCGAGAACATCGGAGAGGGTACTTAAGCTCCTCTTAAGCCTCACACCTTTCCTAACTACGTGTATCGCAGGTATTCCAACTCTTAAAGGTCCTAGAACATCCGCTTCAACATCATCTCCAATGAACACAACATTGGAGGTCTTCAACTTCTCCATGGCTATTATGTATATTAAAGGGTGTGGTTTGCGGATACCTAATTGAGCTGAGGTTAGTACGTCATCCACATAGTTGATTAACTTTAGCTTTTCAAGAGAACCTAAAGCCATGTAGTGATCAAGGGCGTTTGATACGATCATTATCCTATAACCTAGCGTCTTCAGCTTCTTTAAGAAGAGGCGAGCATCATCATGAGCTGAACGTGTTTCTATGTAGAGACTAAGGAGGGTCTCTCTTAATCTCTCAATTAATCCTGCATCAGCCTTCAATCTCTCCTCCAGAACCATTTTAAGAATGCTGTATAAGCTAACCTCGATTAGCAGCTTTCTTTTGATCACCTTCAATCCATCATAAATTCTCTCAAACGTGATGGAGAGCCCTTTTTTAGCGCTCTCATCTATCTTAAGATTTAAGCTCTCACTATGAAGACTTTTAACGAAGATCTCTCTAATGCTTGGACCGTAAATTAAAGTGCCACCTAAATCAAGTAGTACTCCTTTGCATGTAGATAAGTTCAATTCAGTCCTGCGTGGGTTCTTCATCCCATGAAGTCCGCCCTTTTGAGCCTCATCATCAACTCCTTCTCTCACGTTAACTACTTAAAGCTGATGCTTTAAAGTTTCACTAGAAGGTGTTATCTTTGCAATTTATGAGAGAACTAAGCTTCCTTGAACCTAAGCATGCTCTAGCAGTAGGAGGTCTTGACCCCATCACGGGGGCAGGTCTCTATGCCGACATAAAGACATTAAGCATGATGAAGATTCTACCCCTAGCTTTGGCGACATGCATAGTTATCGAGAATTCTAGTGGTGTAAAGGGGGTTGTACCCTTCCCTCAAGAGCTTGTAAGACTACAGCTCAAAGCAATACTTGAAGATTGCACCCCTCAAGTAGCTAAAGTAAGCTTGGTTTATACGAGTAGCACCGTTGAAGTACTTGCTGAAGAGCTGCCAAGAGAAGTGCCAATAGTCTTAGACCTCATACTTAAGAGCTGGGACGGACATGACTTAATAACGACTGAGGGCTTAAAATCACTCATCGACTTACTACTTCCCAGATCAACTGTTGTAACGCTTAACGCGCTAGAGGCAAGCTCATTGAGTAAGGTCGACGTTCACGACTTAGAATCTGCTAAAGAGGCTGCTAGAAGGATAGCTGATCTGGGTGCAAAGTCTATAATCATAAAAGGAGGGCATTTAGCATCTCAAAAAGCTTTCGACATCCTCTATCATCAAGGTGACATCCTAATCATCGAGAAAGAACGTTTCCTAGAGGGTCCCTTTCATGGACTAGGATGTGTCTTTGCATCCTCTCTAGCTGCCCTAATTGCTCATGGATTTAGCTTAACTGATGCCTTTACAAAAGCCTCCCTACTCATGGATTACGTAGTTAGAGGCTCTTACAAGCTAAGAGGAGAGGTGAAAATTGCTAATCCACTTGAGCTCTACTACAAATCCCTAGATTTTGTTAAAGTTTTTGAGGAGATGTACGAGGCCCTAAAGGTTATAGAATCTATGCATGGCTTAGATGAGCTAACTCCTGAGGTCGGCGTGAACATCGTTATGTGCCTTAGAAACCCAACGTCACCTGATGAAGTATGTGGAGTAGAAGGAAGATTGAGACCTATAAGAGGCTTCCTCAGGACTCAAGGAACAATAAGGTTTGGAGTTTCAAAGCACTTAGGAGCTATGCTTTTAGAGGTCAATAAGAAATGGCCATCAATAAGAGCCTGCATGAACATAAAATATTCAGAAGCCATACTTAAGGCCATTAGAGAACTGAACTTTAAGGTAGCTTCCTTCGATAGAAGTAAAGAGCCCTTAGAAGTGAAGATGAAAGAGGGTTCAAGCATGAGGTGGGGGGCTAGAGAAGCAATTAAGGAGTTGACGGAGGAGCCAGATGTAATATACGACTTAGGCGATGTAGGCAAGGAACCCATGATAAGGGTATTTGGAAGAGACGCTTTAGATGTCGTCAAGAAGATAAAGCTGGTAATAGCTAAGCTTAAGGATCTAGGCTCTTTAAAGGAATCCTCTTGAGACTAAAATCCTCCTCAAAGCAGGGTCTTTAGATGCAAGGCTCATAAGCGCTTCTTCAATGCTTTCATGAGGATTAACCTCGTACTTTAAATACACCCCAGTTCTGCCAACCTCATCTCTACGCGTTAACACCTTGATCCTCTCTTGAACGACGTCCAGGCTTACGCCCACTTTGCTGGCAGCATAAAGCTCCCTTCCAATTATCGGCTCCTCGTAATGACCTCTTGAAGTCGGCTCAATAAGCTTAAGTCTCTTATCTATACCGCATACCCTCTTACCTTCTTTTAACTCATCGAAGCTTAGCTCACCCCCAAACTTATAGAACTCCCTTTCATGTCGTGTCAAGCTCGTCAAGGGGAATGTTATTATCGTCCTCTCGTCAAGGTATATGTGGGCCTTAACAGCATGAGCTGGTGTAGCTTGAGTTAATAGTCGCTTAAAGGGCTTGATCCTTAGCTCATCAAGTATGACCTCAACACGATATGATGGCACCACGTAAGGTATGACGACGTCAATGTCGCTTGTAGAGCTTACATCCCCCCTAGCGATGCTACCATGAACAAGCGTACGAAGTCCTAATCCCTCTAATTTCTCCATTACCTCCAAAGCCCTACTTCGAAGTTCAGAGAGTAACCTCCAATGTTCATTACTATAAACTACTTCTACCCTATCCCCCACCTTGACTGGCTTCTTCCTCTTACTCACAACCTCTTCATACTCAGAAAGCTATAATAACATAACCCTCAACATGTATGTAGAAGTATGACGTTACGGCAAAGAACGTTAGTGGAAGTTCCTATTAACTGGCCATTGATTGGATGCATAGCCTTCGGGGTAATAGATAGAGGGACAAATTTAATACAAGTTAGACCATCATCTTCGTGTACCCTCTCCTGTATCTTTTGTTCTACTGATGCAGGTCCCTCATCTAGGAATAGGCAAGCAGAATACTTGGTTGACCTCGATCACCTCATTGAGTGGGTTAAAGCTGTAATCAAGTTTAAGAGATCGAAGAGCCTTGAAGCACATATAGATACTGTCGGTGATCCTCTATTATACCCCAAGATCGTCGATTTAGTTCATAGATTATCAGAGCTTCCTCGTGTAAAGATCATATCCATGCAAACTCATGGGTACTTACTATCCTACAAATTGATAAGCGATTTAGAGGCTGCAGGTCTATCTAGAATAAATCTATCAATTGACTCCCTTAATCCACGATTAGCTAAGAAGCTAGCTGGTACTCAACATTACGACCTGAGCCACGTATTAAACATGGCTGAAGCTATATCGAACAGTAAGATCGACCTATTAATAGCACCTGTTTGGGTCCCGGGGCTCAACGACCAAGAGATACCGAGAATAGTAGAGTATGCACTAAAGATCAAGGCCGGCAAGTATTGGCCCCCCTTAGGCATACAGAAGTTTGTGTCTCACAAGTACGGAAGGAAGCCTAAAGGAGTTAAACCGATCACGTGGTTTAAGTTCTATAAGGAGCTGCGTAAGCTTGAGGATAAGTTCAAAGTAAAACTAGTATTGAAGCCAGAGGACTTTGGAATCGTCAAAGACCTTAAAGTTCCATTGAGCTTTAAGAAAGGTGAGAAGGTGCGAGTTCAAGTAGTTGGTCTTGGCTGGCTTCGAGGAGAAAAACTTGCTGTAGATCTTCATCAAGAGCGCATAATAACTCTAATAAATGCCTCTAATATTGAGCTAGGATCTATTGTGCATGCTAGAATATTGGCTTGCAAAGACAATATTTACGTAGCTGAACCAGTATGAGCATGGAGCAGAATGCTGTAATTATAAGAAGAGCCGTACCATCAGACTTCTCTCAAATAGTTAAAGTGGAGTTGTCAAGCTTTGAAAGACCTTACCCTCCAAGGCTGATATCACTTCTTCTACACTTGCATCACGACATGTTCTATGTCGCTTCAGTAAACGAAGAAGTGGTGGGCTATGTTGTTGGTGCCAAGAGAAGTGATGGATGTGGACACATCATATCTATAGCAGTAAAGTCTAAGTTTAGGAGGAGAGGTATAGGTTCAAAACTCATGATCACTCTACTTAATGCTTTTAAGAGGAAAGGATTGAAGAGGGCGTTGCTTGAAGTTGCTGTTTCAAATGAAGAGGCAGTAGCGTTCTATAAGAGTTTAGGCTTTAAAATTACAAACTTGTTGAGAAATTACTATCCTTGGGGCGAAGACGCTTACCTTATGGTAAAGGAGCTCTGACCTCTCTACACTAAACTTATCCTAGAGCTGAACGATAATCTAATGGGAGTAAGCTCGATGCCTCAAAAGTTACTCTTATGGCTTCTAGACGTAAATTACGACGTAGAAGGGAGAATTCCAGTCATTAAGTTGTGGGGTATAACGGATAATGAAAGACGCGTATTAGTAAAAGATTACAGCTTTAGACCCTATTTTTACGTTCTCCCTAAAGAGTACGTGGACATGAAAAAAGCCGTAAAGGACATAAAGCTCCTCGAAGACCCATCAGAACCCATATTGTCCGTAGAGGAAGTTGATAAGAAATTCTTCGGAAAGCCTGTTAAGGCGCTTAAAGTCACGTGTTTGCTTCCTGAGTCAGTACCTACGTATAGAGAGAAGATAGCTAAACTGGATTGGGTAGAGGAGGTTCTTGAAGCTGACATAAGGTTCTATATGAGGTACATGATAGACAATGGGGTTAACCCCTGCGACTGGCATGAGCTTGAGGTTGAGGAGGAGAAGAACGTTAACAATATTAAGGTCGATGCTGTGTATAAAGCTCTCGCTAGACCAAGACCGTATCCAAAAGATGAAGTTCCTAATCTTAGGATACTAGCTTTCGATATAGAGTGCTACAATAAAGCTGGCTCTCCAGTACCTCATCGAGATCCAATAATAATGATTTCATTAACATCTAGCGAGGGAAATAAGATACTGCTTGCTGAAGATCATGATGATTCAAAGATACTGAAGGAGTTCGTCGATTATATACAAACCTACGATCCTGACATCATAGTTGGATACAATAGCAATCACTTCGATTGGCCATATATACAGGCTAGAGCTAAACTTCACGGAGTAAAGCTGAAGATAAGTCGTGACTTCGCAGAACCTCATCAAAGCGTGTACGGCCACGTATCCGTAGTTGGCAGAGCAAACATAGATCTATACGACTACGCTGAAGAGCTGATGGAGGTTAAGATCAAGACCCTGGAGAACGTAGCAGATTACTTAGGGGTCATGCCTAAAGATAAGAGAACACTAATAGATTACTTAGAAATAGCTGAGTACTGGGACAATCCTTCAAAACATGCTATCTTAAAGAAGTATGCTGAGGAAGACGCGGTTTCTACGTACGGTGTAGCAATGGAGGTCCTACCATTTGCTATGCAGCTCTCAAGACTCACTGGGGTCCCTCTAGATCAAGTACTAGCAGCTTCTGTAGGCTTTAGGGTTGAGTGGTACCTAATGAGAGTGGCTTATAGTGAAGGAGAGCTAGTGCCCAATAGAGTTGAGAGGAAGTATGAACCTTATAGAGGAGGCTTGGTCTTAAAGCCCAAAGAAGGTCTTCACGAAAACATAGCAGTCCTCGACTTCTCAGCTATGTACCCACACTTAATGATGAAGTACAACATAGGCTTCGACACTTACGTCCCTCCAGAAGAGCCTTGCAAACCCGATGAATGCCACGTAGCCCCCGAAGTCGGCCACCGCTTTAAGAAAAATCCTCCAAGTCTCTATAGGAAGGCTATAGAGAAGCTACTTGAACTTAGAAGGGCTATAAGGGAGAGTATGAAGAAACTCGATTCAAAAGATCCGTGTTACACCATACTCGACAATAGGCAGAAAGCCGTTAAGACCATGACCAACGCCATGTATGGGTACTTAGGTTGGACTGGAGCTAGGTTCTATTTGAAGCCATGTGCCGAAGCCACAGCAGCTTATGGCAGGCACACCATAATGGCCACCATAAAGATGGCAAAAGATATGGGTCTCCAAGTAATTTATGGAGACACTGATAGCATATTCGTGAAGTACGATCAATCTAAGATCAAAGCCTTCATAGAACGTGTTGAAAGAGAGCTTGGTCTAGAAATAAAGTTAGAGAAGGTCTACAAAGTATGCTTCTTTACTGAAGCAGCTAAGAAGTATTCAGGTCTAACACTAGATGGTAGAATAGACCTAGTAGGTTTTGAGGCTGTTAGAGGTGATTGGTGCGAGCTAGCACAAGAAGTTCAGTCCAAGGTCATAGAGATAATACTAAGTAAGAAGGATGTACAAGCAGCAGTGAATTACGTTAGAGACATAATAAACATGATTCGAGCTGGAAAGGTAGACATGAAGAAGTTAGTGATTTGGAAGACTTTATCGAAATCTCTAGATGAATACGAGGTCGAAGCAGCTCACGTTCAAGCAGCAAAGCAGCTCTTAGCTGCAGGTTTTAAGCTCGAAATAGGGGATAAGGTTGGCTTCGTAGTTGTTCAAGGACCTTCTGAAAAAGTATCAGAGAGGGTAAAACCCTATGTATTCGCTACCATGAATGAGATAGACAAGGAGTACTACGTTAAGAAGCAAGTTGTAGCTTTAGCTATGAGAATCTTAAAGTACTTCGGAGTTAACGAGGAAAGTTTACTCTCAGGTATTAAGCAAGCTTCACTTTTCGACTTTCTTAGGAAATAGAAAGCTTTCAAGAGTTACTCTAGCCTGCTTCTCTCCTCTCCTTACTCCTTCTTTTACCAGCAACTCATCCATTAACTCCAAAAACTCCTTCTCTTTACCTCTAGGTATTACACCACTAGCTGCGGCAGCATGACCATCACCGAACCCACCTACTCGTTTAGCTGCTTCTGGGAGGGCTTTCGATAGAGGTTCTAAAGAACCTGAGTCTATTAATGCTAATACTCTTTTAGGTGCTCTTGCAGATACTTTGACATATACTTCACCTAGATCTCCAAGGCCTGGTACATCGCTTCTCATATTCATCATTCCGACCAGAACCTTGTCCTCATCGATCATCTTCTGATGCATTAAATAGCTGCAAAACGTCCCTATGACCTTGACGCCCATATCACGAAAACCATCTTCAACGTGGAACCACTGAATCCTCTTTAATTTATTAAGCCCTGCATATCGAAGTCTTGCCATAATGCTTGAGTAAGCTCTTTTCCTTTTTTCTTCTAGTAAGTCAAGATAACCTTCCACTCCAGCCCACGAACACTTAATGCATGAGTTTAAGGCTTTTTGAGGTCCCTCATCGTAATATCCTACAGAAGCCATTATCGTGAGCTTTGTCGATAAAGTCTCAGGGTTAGTGAACTTGCCATTCCAGAGAACCTTAGCTCTCCCAGAATCCTTATCGTAGACTGCCACTCCAGCTTTCAAAGCCTCGTTGAGGACTAAGAGGTTAAGCCCCTTAGCTTCTCCTGGTATTTCAACGGAACCTATAACAGCTAGTCCAGAGTACTTCTCTACATTCTTCTTTATTGAGTGTGCAAAAAAGTATGCGAGACTAGCACCACATGCATAGATCCCACCATCAACTCCATGTATTTCGGGATTCAGAACTGCTACTTCTTCACTTATCCCTTCGAGACCATCTAGATCGTGGTGATCTATGATTACTATCGTCCTCTTTTGCCTGTTAAAAGTAGATATAGTGGATACGTGAGGGCTACCAAGGTCCACATAAATTATGGGCTCTTTACCTTGCTCTTGCAATCTCTTTATAGCTATAGGATAGGTTTTCTCAAGACATATCGTGTGAACAGCGAACCTGTCTTCGAGCGCTGTTTTGAGGAGGGCTCCTGCGCATACACCATCAGCATCATCGTGGTGAACTATTATCACCTTTTCAGAGCTATCTTCAAGCAACCTCTTAGCGTAACTTTCAGCATCTCTAAGTACTCTATCTAACCCCTTCCTCACATCCTCCTTCTCTTCTGTCTGTGGAATCATCTCAAAGACCCAGCTCGTTAAATGTAAGTATCTCCATTGACGTAGGCTTATGAGTTATGTTTCCTACCCTCCCGCCTACGATGATCTTAACACCTCTAACTTCAGCTATCTCTAGGAGTCTCTGAGTTATTACACCATCAAAAACAACGTAGCTTACAGGGTCTTGAGTTGATTGCAAGTAGTTTGCCAGATCCTTTACTGGTATCTTCGCTAAAGTCTTCCAAGACTCGTCGTATATCAAGGCCTCCAAACTTCCTATTAGCTTCTCAGCCTCTCTCAGCACCTCAGGAGGAATCTTGTTTTTAGTAAGAACTGCTGGACTCTCAAGTACAGCATGAGGTTGCTGCACTTGAACTTGTTGAGAGCCTTTCTCTACAGTGGCTAGATACTCGTTTACGGGTACCTTATCTCTCAAGCATTTTGCTATCTCCTTTCCAGTTAACTCCTCAACCTCCTTTCCTGGAGGTGCCCTCGCAACATAATCTATATCAGCTACTTGTAGTAGCTGCCTTAGAACAAGCTCTCCACCTCTATCTCCATCTACAAATGCTACTGCCGTCTTTTCTTTACATAAATTGATTATGGTCTTTGGGATTGACGCCCCCTCTATTGCTATTACATTACGGTAATCATGTCTTAGCAGGTTGATGACGTCTGCCCTACCTTCAACGATTATTATGGTGTCGCTCTTGTCTATATCTGGTCCAGCAGGAAGTTTCTCGGGACCATAAGTTATGAGCTGAGCCTCCCTGACGGTCTTTAGGATCTCTTCTGTTATCTCACGAGTATCAGGTAACGTCTCTCTCCACTTCATTAAAAGTTCTTTAGCTCTCTCCATAACCTTCTTTCGCTTCTCCTCTCTAACATCCTCTATCCTAGTTACTGTAATCTTAGCATCGTAGGGACCAACCTTATCGACTGTCTCTATAGCTGCAGCTATCAGTGCTGTTTCGACCTTGTCTAAGTTAGATGGTATCTCGATGTGCCCTATGCACTTACCATCCTCCTCCTCCAAGAGGACTTGAACTCTACCTATTCTACCAGCCTTTTGCAGTTCTCTTAAGTCAAGTTTATCGCCGAGTAAGCCTTCAGTTTGCCCAAAGAGAGCGCCTATGACATCAGATTTATCAACTATCCCATTAATCTCTATTGTAGCGTAAATAACGTACTTAGCAGTGACGGCAACGCCACCCATTATGTATCACCAGTCCTAGACGAGATGGTTAAGCTATTACATGAGTGTTATATAAACTAATTAATCACACTAGAAGCTCCTTTATCTAGTTATCGTAGCGTTACTCATGGTTCTAAGGAGCTCTTTAGCCTCCCTATTTACCTCGAAATACCTTCTAACAGGTTCAAGAATCTCTGATAGCGCTTTTGCAACGGCTCGCTTAAGATCTTGTGGATGAAGCTCTCCCTTACTATACAATTGAACTAATTCGTCAAAGCTCTCAATATAAATATCTCCTCCATGTTTTTCTTCACGTTCCACATAGAGTTTGAAGCCGTTTTGAGCAAAGAGGATATGCTTGCATATCTCGATGATGGGATTCATCTCTACGACCTTCATGGGACAGTAAGCATACTCGACCTTCTTAGCTATATCATCAGGCGTATCGTGAACGAAGATGCAGGTTTCAGGTTTAGACTTACTCATCTTCAAGTCGACTTCGTCCACTTCTTCAGCCCCTAAAGGAGGTCTTAGGCTTATTAGCAAAGGTGTGTGCACTGCAACGGGCTTCTTCCACTTCTTCTTTTCAGCTATTTCTCTTGCAAGCATGTGAGCCTTACGTTGATCAGTTCCTCCAAGACATACGTCAAGGTCCATGTAAAATATGTCGGCTACCTGCATGCAAGGATATATTAGCTTCGAGAAATCCAAGATGCCCTCACTCTCCTTCCTACCCATTATGGTTATAGCTCTTCGCACTCTTGCTAAAGATAAGTTCTTGGCCACCGTGACCACTATTCTCCAGTACTCAGGATCGCTGATCAGCTCTTCAGCTTTAACATACTCTATATCGCCCTTATCAATTCCCAAAGACTTCAAAACATGCTCTATGTACTTTGCACACTTATGTATCATCTCCAGGTAACCGCCAAGCTTATCGTTGATCCAGGCGTGCCATGTAGCCTCTAAGATCTTCATCTTAATCCCTACATCAGACAAATCCCTAACCTTCCGAGCCCAAATGAGCCAACCTATGTGGAATAGCCCTGAAGGCTCAACTCCTATGTAGCCTCTAGCCTCTCCTCTCCTCAATACCTCTACAAGCTCAGATAAGACCACGACCTCAGCTGTGTTCCTTGTCACTTTTTTGACCTTCTCTTCAAACTCCATAGTCCTACCCCGAAATAAGCCGCGCCGGATGTCACCGCGCATTGACCCACCCGATATCATAGTCTCGGGCCTGATGCCCCCTCCATGGGGACTCTCTATGCGCGGCTTTCTAAGATCCCCGGCGCGGCTTAAAATATGAAGGCAACAACACCTATAAAAGTTAGCTTAGAGCCGCTGAGTCTGTACCGCAGGTGGGTAAGGTGGATGATCATTCATCGGGGCCCCCTCATAGTCCCTCCACCCCGTCGCTGCGGCTTCCCTCGACTCAGCGGCCTAAACTCTAGTTTTAAGAGCGAGTATTAATGCCTGTCTTCCATGCCTTATACACCTTCGAAAGACTAATTTCAAATGCTGCTATAGGAGTTTGTATACCGAACTTTAGAAGGACCTCTGGCTTTATTTCACCAAGTATACCTACAGCATCACCATTCACAATTATTGAACCGCAACGTCCCTCTATCATTAGCCCCCTTCTATCACTCCTCACTTTAAACTCCACTCTCAGAACTCTCAAGAGTGAGTATAATATTGCTTGAACATCTTCATAGCCGACTCTATAGTCTGCGTGTAGTACAGCTAGCCTTCTATCCGAGAAGCTCTTCTCATCAAAGCCTTCACTTGCTATCACTACGTCCCCAACTTCGAATATTTTTTGAGGATACTCCACATGAACGTTCTCTGATAAGAAGTCAAGCAGAGAGGGAATGAGACTAGTTCTTAAACAAGTGTAGTCGGAGGATACAGGTTTAGCTACTCTGACTCTCTCCTCGTATATATGTGCATCATCAAGCTTCTTATCGCTCGTAAACATGTAGCTTACCACCTCTTGGAATCCGTATCCTATCATTAGCTCACGACAGATCCTTGTGAAGCTGGCAAGCTCAAGCTCACGTCCTCGCGTAGTTATTGGAGGTACATCAGGGACTATCCTATTGTAACCGTAACCAATGGCAAAGTCCTCTGCAACATCAACGTCACACATCACATCGATTCGATAGAATGGTACTAAGACATCAAGCTCTCTTCCTCTTACAATAGCGTCCATTCGAGCCTTCCTCAAGCACCTTACAACTACGTCAAGTGATTCTTCTATTCCCGTAACTTCAATCAACCTATCGTAACTCACTGTCACGACTTTACAATCTGTTGAAGGCTCAGTTCTTTCAGATCCTTGACCTTCATGTATCACGAACTTGACTATCTTACCTCCTCTCTCTGCCAAGTTTGCGGTTAATATAGCCAGAGCATTTCTTACAGCCTTTAAGTCTGTCCCAGTAACGTCTATGAATAGATTCTTAGTTCTTGAAGTCACTCTAGTAAGCTCAGAGTTTATTATTGGGGGCATGGAGAGGATGTTGTTGTTAGAGTCTATTAAGAGGGGTGCTAGGCCCTTATCCTTAATAATCCATCCATACTCTCTACCTTTTGGATGAGTTTCAACTATCTCTTCTCCCTTCAACTTCTTATCTTCCCCTAACGGTACGAATGAGAAGCTGTCAAGTGGCTTAGCTATGTAAGTTATGGGGGGCTTTACTACATCGAAGTTATGTAAGCCTATGGCGAACTTCCTACGATTTCTCCCATGAGTTTTATGAAGAACTTCCTGTAGTTGTATTAATTGTCTCAATCCTTCCTCTCCAAGATTGCAATCTACAACAACAGCGCATGCAACAAAAGGTCTGACCTCCATAACAGATCTATCAACCTTCACAACGAAATTCTCCATAGCGTCAATTACAGGATATTTAGGAACACCAAGCTCTATCTCAAGGAACCCTTTCAAGCTCCTAGCTATACCTTCAGTGGAGAACATTTCTGCCCTATCTGCCGTAACTTCAAGTATTATTTCGCTTTGTCCAAGAACCTTGACCTCGGCCTTTATTAGCTCTAGAGCTTCTGCTAGCTCATTGTCGCTTAAATCACCTTTACCAACGAGCTTAAGTAGATCATCTCTATTGATGCTTATAGTAGGCATTGTGGTTCCACCACCCTAGCCCTAAGAAACTTAAGGTTACGGGAACAAAGTTCACGTATATCTGATATTTGAAGTAATGCCATTGCAAGCCTGTCTATCCCTATACCCCATGCAGCAACCGGATAATCTATCCCTAAGCTTTCAAGTACCTCAGGTCTAAACATGCCAGCGCCAAGGCATTCAATCCAACCAAGCTTTGGATGATATACAGATCCTTCAACACTTGGTTCTGTGAATGGGAAGTAGCTAGGTCTAAACTTAATGTCTTCAAAACCAAGTCTTTTTACAAAATCTTGCAGAATTCCAAAGAGCTTCCTAAGGCTCACTCCCTTATCGCCGTAAATTCCATCGACTTGAGTGAATTCTATGAAGTGCGTAGCATCAATGACGTCAGGTCTAAAGACCTTTGATATGCAGAACATCCTTACAGGAGGCTTTGGCTTACCAGCTAAAAATCTAGCTGAAACTGCTGTTGTATGACTTCGAAGTATAAGCCTAGCTGCTTGCTCCTCACTCCACTTATACCCCCACCTCTCTTCATGTATCCTCTTAACCTGCTCTACGAGCTTTTTATCAGGGAGAATGCCCTTCGATGGCTCAAGGAGTATGAAGCAATCATGAATTTCCCGTGCAGGATGATCCTGAGCCTGGAAAAGCACATCGAAGTTCCAGAACTCCATCTCGACATAGGGGCCCTCAGCTTCTATGAAGCCCATCTCCACGAGTATTCTTCGAACTCTATCGAGAAACTCAACGTAAAAGTGCTTCCTACCAGGATATATCTTAGGGGGCTCAGCAGAAATATCGTATGGCTTTAAATAGACGCTCTTCCACTCACCACTCTTTATCATATCCGCAGTTAAGGCTCCTACGACTTTCACATGTAGAGCCTGTTCTAGAACGCTTAATCCAGTATCAGTCAATAAAACGCTCCTCTTCTTCTGAGGTACTACTTCAATCAGCTTTCTAGTCTTGAGCTCCCATAAAACCTCTTGAGGTATATCCTTAACCTTTACTCTATGTCCACCTGCCAACTTCTTCAAGACCTCTTCAACAGAGTAACTTACAATGCCCTGTCTCACCTTGACGACTCTCTCTCCACCAACAACAGTTACCTCTCCAATACCCTTCCTTCGAAGCCAACCTAGCGCTATCTTAACCTCCTCATCGCTTAAGCCACTCCTCCTCCTCACTTCTTGTAGGGCAGCTTGACCTCCAAGCTTCATTACCTCTTCCACTATTCTTCTTTCAGGAAGGCCCTTCTCAGCATCCTTCCTACCCTCGTCAGTTAAGGTTAAGTAATCCTCATCTTCTACCAGGATCTGTATTAGGCCCTTCTGGCTTAGCGCTTCTAAATAAGACATTACAGTGCTCACGCTTAGTCTCGTGTGTTCAGCAACTTCATTTACCTCCATGGCTCTCTTCACCTCGCCGAGACACTTCAATACCTTAATCTCACCATCAGAGAGCTCTAGTTGCATTTCAATTGACACCACTCAACAATTGAAAGACAGTGCTATAAGGAAGTTTTTAATCTTCACTTTAAAGGTTAGCGAGTGAACTCTGGTGGTGGAACTTGAAGAGATCTAATATGGACCTCATAGATCCCTGGGGGTCAATTGAGATAGAGAACTATGAGAAGCTATTCGAGGAGTTCGGTATTCAGAGAATGGATGGACTGGTTGATAAGCTTCCTTGTAAGCCATCATTCATTCGTAGAGGTATTATCTTTGGACATAGGGACTTTGAGCGCATAGTAGAAGCAATAAATAAGCAACAACCTTTCGCCGTGATGAGTGGGATAAAGCCTACTGGTCCCTTACATATCGGTACTATCTTGACCCTGAGAGAGATGATATTCTTTCAAAAATTGGGAGGTGTAGTTTTCTACTGCATAGCTGACATAGAAGCATACGAAGACAACGGAATACCGTTAGAGGAGAGTGAGAAGATAGCTTTGGACAATGTTGTAGATGCTTTAGCACTAGGGTTAGATCCCTCTCGCTCTTACATATACAGGCAATCGAAGGAGAACGACGTTAAGGATCTAGCCATCATACTTGCAAGGGCCGTAACTCTTTCAACCATGGAGGCTATTTATGGAGTACGACATATGGGTCTCTACATGTCAGCCTTAATTCAAGTTGGCGATATCTTGCTTCCACAATTAAAGCGCTTTGGTGGACCCAAGCCAACATTAGTTCCTGTAGGGATAGACCAAGACCCGCATATCAGGTTATGCAGAGACCTTGCACACAAGTTTAAGGAGAAATACGGATTCATATTACCTTCAGCAACATACCACAAGATCATAAGGGGACTAGATGGTAGCTCAAAAATGAGCAAGAGAAATCCCATGAGCTACTTCACTTTGACAGAGGATGTTGAGAGTATAACCTTTAAGCTGAAGAACGCCTTTACTGGTGGAAGGCCTACAGCTAAAGAACAGAGAACTTTGGGTGGAGAGCCTGAAAAATGCCCCATATTCGACCTTTACAAGTTCTTCTTCGTGGAGGATGATGACAAATTATTAGAAACATACTGGAGGTGCAAGACCGGTGATATGCTCTGCGGCGAGGACAAAGCTTTTGCCATTGAAGTTGTGACATCGTTTATTAAAGAGCACCAGGAGAGGAGAAAGGCTTTCATAGATAAGTCGAGAGAGATTCTGAATTTAGATTAGACCTAGCGTACCATTAATGGTCTACCCTCTTGGTCTATCTCTCCTTGCCTTATTCTTGTAGATGAGATAGGCTTGCCATTATAAGCCAATACCATTGGAACCACCACTATTGTGAGGGGCTTCAAGTTTCTATCTCTTCTAAGTCTATTTATCGTGAGAGCTCTCTCGAGAGTCTCTTCACTTACAACTAATGCCTCTAATTTCTCATCGTAAATTGCCACGCCATAAACATCATTTATTACAACAACTTCATAATCAGCTAAGTCGCATAAACCCTCTTCTTTAATCCATTTTTCAAGGACTTCTCTCCTTTTCTCGAGACTATTGATTTTAGCATTACTCTTGCTTCTAGCAACCATTTTGTCGCTCGTGATGCCAATAACGACTTTCCGGCCAATATTAAATGCTGCTCTCAAGAGCTCTTTATGTCCCTTATGCAGTCTATCAAACGTACCACCCACAGCTACTAGATTAAAGGGCTTTCCCTTCATAGCTCTAAATTTTCCTTTATTCTATGCAAAAAATATTACTTCCTATTTCTTACTCAAAAATAAAATGTCGTAGGTGCCCTCATATTGATTGATGAAGAAGCATTAAGGTGCTTAAGGAAGGCGGGTAAAGCAGCTTCTCAAGCACTTAAAAGTATTATGTGCAAGGTCCACGAGGGGATGCCACTAACCGAGATATGTGAGTATGTTGAAAACTACATTAGATCAATGGGCTGTGAACCTGCCTTTCCATGTAACATATCTATCAATCATGTGGCAGCGCATTATACATCATATATAGGGGATCAGTCGGTGATACCTCCACGAAGTCTAGTGAAAATCGATGTAGGAGCACACTTCAATGGATTTATAGCTGATGTTGCAGCTTCGATAGCCTTATCCGATGACTACGAGCCCCTCGTCCATGCATCTGAAAAAGCTCTTGAAGCAGCGATAAACGCTATAAAACCTGGGGTTAAGATATCGACTTTAGGTTCCCTAATAGAATCGACAATTAAAAGCTTTGGATTTAAGCCTATTAGAAACCTCTCTGGTCACATGCTTAAGCAGTATACGTTACATGGAGAGAAGAGCATACCTAACGTAGCTACTTCTAGCAGTGTATCGTTAGAGGTCGATGAGGTTTATGCTATAGAGCCTTTTGCAACAAATGGTGCTGGTTTAGTAACTGATTCTTCAGAAGCGTATATCTTCAGGTATCTTAGTCCCAAAAAAGCTAAGAAGTTTGAGAGAGAACTTCTGGCAACCATATGGAACAGATTTAGAAGCCTACCATTTTGTGATAGGTGGGTTAGAGACATAATACCTGGCGAAACACTTCCGAAGCTCATAGAACTCTCCCATATAGGATCACTCTACGGATACCACGTATTAGTGGAAAGAGGCAGAGGACTTGTTGCACAATCCGAGCATACAGTAATAGTGTGTGAAGATGGCGTTGAGGTGATCACAAGCTTCTAGTACGGTGATGAAGCAGTTTTCTCCGGAAGCCCATATATCATGGATATGTATAATGGTCCCTTACACTTTACGCATTCGCCAACCTTTTTGAATACGTAGTCACCAGCTTGGAACTCCCTCTCCTCCTTGTAGTCGCACCTTTCGCATTGAAGAACAGTGACCGTTTTCAAAGCCTTTATGATCATCGGACTTCTTCTTCGAGTTGCGGAAAAAAGCAGGCTAAAAACTAAGAGCATGATGACTAAGAAGAGTAAGTACGTAGTTAACATGTCAATAATATTTATGTTCTCTTGTGCAAAGGAGGGTAGAAGGCTTAGTGCACTATTTAATTTTATGCAGCTAACCATTTCCAACACCTATAGTGTTACCTATCCCTGCTATTATAGCAACTCCTCCTTCTGCCACTTTTTCTCTAACGATTCGCTTTACTACCTCGATTGCCTTGTCCACTGCTTCAGCTATCTCTTTTCTCATTGTGGTGAGGGCTTCCTCAAAGCTTTGCTTGATTATGATGGCATCTAAGCCTATGCCAAGCTCAAGAGCTACCTGCTCTATCTTGTATTTCTCAGGTCCAGGATCGCCTATAGCCGCTCCAACCCCCTCAGCTATTTGACCAGTACCCTCACCCTCCATCTTGACGGCAGCATCTATAGTTATTATTCTCTTCAATCTATCCTTGTACTCCTTAGCAAGCTTAGCTATAGCCTCACCGGGCTTACCTACTCTTCCTCCAGGTCCCTCAGCTTTTACAATCACTAAAAGTCTTCCCTCGAAGGGTACTTCAGCAGCAACCATTTCGTCTCCAACGTTCTTACATGGGTAGCCCCTCATGAGCTTTGCAGCAACCATGGGGCCTACACTGTCACCTATAGGCTTACCCTTAGTGAATGGATCTAGCGAGTTGAAATAGGCTTCAGCTAACCTCATTATTAGCGGTAGGTTGTACACTATCTGCATTATTACGAGCATACTTTTGGTCTTCTTGCCTAAGAGTGTGTAGTGCCTTACGAACTTGTATATGTAGTTTACAGCCCATGTCGCTGCGAAAGAGACCTCGAGGTTAGCTTTCTCCTCACCGCCTGCATTGGGTGCTACCTTTGCCACGACATCCTTAAACTTCTCCCTTTCCACATCAAGAATGTGCTCAAGTCTCTTTAAAACACCAAAGGGATCTCTATCCACCGGTTCTATAACGAAGAAGTCCATGAACTTATCAACTTCCTCTGAAGGATCTTTATTGACCTTCCCTACCTCCTTTATCGCATTTATAAGAACCTCTCTGCTCTTCTTAGCCATAGCCTCAAGCCTGAAAGTAGCTTTCTCAGCTTCTCGAAGCCACAAGTAGAGCTGGTATCTTTGCCCTAAGAACATCCATATTAAAATGAAGAAGGCTAAGGAAATCAGATACACAAGTAAGTATGTGTAATCTCCTGTTACAGGTAGTTGACGAACATAATTCAAGATAGCTATCACGACCCCTTACACCCCCTTTACACTTTGAGGCAAAGAAAAAAGTTTTTCCCAGAATCAAGAGCGCATAGATATTGAAAAAGTCTTTATATCGGCCTCCCGAGAAAAATACAGAGTTGCCGCCGGCCATAGTGAGCGGGACCCACCCGGTCTCATCAGAACCCGGAAGTTAAACCGCTCAACGCGCACCCGAGTACTGGGCTCCGCGAGGGCCTGGGAAAGGGGCGTGCTGGCGGCAACTCCCTCTAATAAAGTTTTTAAAGACTCACGTGATCTTCTTGTTTTGCGGGGCCGTGGTCTAGCAAGGTAGGACGACATCGGCCTCTTGACCGACGTTAAGGGCTCCAGAAGTCATGGTTTACGGGTCTGCAGACCAATATGGGATGATGACCTTCTGGAGCGAGAGACCCGTTGGTCGGGGGTTCAAGTCCCCCCGGCCCCACCAGATTTGGAATGTAGAACCTCTCATGAAAAGGCATTAAGAGGTCTATGAACTAGGTTTTGACTAAACTTCTATCTTGACATCAATGAGTTGCGAGGAACTTAACAGCCATTAATTGACAACGTAATTGCCTAGTACAACGCTCTAAGATACCTTAAGGATATTCCGCCCCACTATTAAGGTGATAAAATGATTAAATTAAAGCAATCTTCTTATCGATTTAGAAGTTCTACTTAGAGATTTAATTCTCTAGAAGTGGAAGACTAAGAACACGTGTATTTATTGAAGCCGGGGAGGGGATTCGAACCCCTGTAAAGCGGGTCTGCAGCCCGCCGCCTAACCGCTCGGCTACCCCGGCCCATAAAACAAGAACTTAAATTGCTCTCTTATAGCTTTCGAAACTTGAGCTCTAGCTAGCAATGGCAGAGAGTGTTTTTAGCTTACTTCTACAACTGGTTACTCTACGTGAGGGGCCGTAGGCTAGCCTGGTAGACTACGAGGCTCGGGCCCTCGTGACCCAGGTTCAAATCCTGGCGGCCCCACTATGGAACCTATGCTCACCATCAACAGACACTACTTTAGTAAGCGCAACATTCTTAATTTTTCAAGCTAATAATTTACCTGTGGTTGAGGCTTACATACACATTAGAGTTGAACCTGGCAAGATTTCAGAGGTAGTAAAGCAATTGAAGACGCTACCAGAAGTTAAGGAGGCACATTCAGTTACAGGACCATACGATGTGATAGCTAAGATTGAAGTTGCCAATACCAAGACACTAACTGCTTTCCTCATAAATAGGATTCATAAAATAAATGGCATCAGAGACACCATGACCTCGATAATCCTTGATTAATCAATTATTTTTAACTTTAACTTATAGGGCTGAGTTAGGGATAAATTAGACCGAACCTCACTATAGGGCTTGGCGAAGTGGATGAGTGACAT
>QNVF01000049.1 GCA_004347965.1 Candidatus Nezhaarchaeota archaeon WYZ-LMO8 | reverse complement strand
GTCGTAGTCGTCCATCAGCGTGGCCTTGGAATATTACTAAAGCATAATTACTAGTTCTCTGAAAGCTTAACATGTAATTTTTCAAGCCCTTCAATAACAAACTCTAGACCAAGCTCTCTAAGCTTCGACTTCGTGGGTCTACCTTTACCATCCCAACCTCTTAACTTATAGTATTCGTCGAGCAATTCTGAGTAACGCTGCTTATCGAGCTTAACCCCCCTAAATGGGCCTGAAGGTAGCTCTTCTTCAAACCACCTAGGCGGAGGATAATCCCATGAACGATCCATTTCAGGATACTCTCTCAGCCAAATACATCTTGTCAGGTTGTAGACCCTTTCTGCTACAAGAAGCAAATCCTTAAGTTCATAGTTTATCCCGGTAACAGCCTTGTATAGTTCCTCATAATATTTTAGAGGTAATGAGAGCTCAACCCAAGGTAACCTGCAGCACGTCAATATGTCAAAGAGAGATCTTACATGCTGCAAGTATATGACCCACTTAGCTTTGTCTGGAGTGTAGAGCATCCTACCGACTTTGATGTCGTAGGTTATGGCCCAAGCCCTATTGTGGTGAGCTCCAATATCGCATGTTCCATAGGCTAGGGCCATAGCTGGAGCCGCTCTACTCTCATAAGCTGATATCTCAAGGCCCTTGACTTGCATAGCTATCTTAAGCGCTTCCTGGCCTAGCTTTTCTGCAATTCTCTTAGTTCCCTGAGCAAGTAGATCACCAATTCCACGTCTATAAGCTATGTCCTCCACGAGCCTTATTATCCGATCAACGTCGCCGTAATCAGCATCAACCCCCCTCAATAACCCCCTTCTCTTGCACTCGATAGTGAAGGCTACTACACTGCCGGTTGATATCGTGTCTAGTCCAAGTTCGTCACAAACTCTATTTAGCTTGACAACGTCCTCTATGCTGTCCAAAGCACAATTGCTACCAATCATAGCAGCTGTCTCGTACTCGGGACCTTCGACTATCGTACCCGCAAACCTACCCTCTTTAACCTTAGATATCTGCCCACAAGGCATTGCACAACAGAAGCACCCGTGATTACCGATCTTAACCCTGCTCTCCATAGCATCTCCGCTTATCATCTCAGCCTTCTCGTATACTGCTTCACTCATATTTTTGGTTGGTAGTGCTGAGTTTTCATTGCTCCAAAGTATCAGTTGCATGGTTCCTTGTCTAATCCAAGCCTTCTGGGCCTCACTCTTGAAGCAATAATCGTAGGCTTCTTGAGCCACTTCCACCATAGCATCAACATCGTGTATCGGTATGTCCATAGAGCCTGATGCTACCACAGCCTTAACCTTCTTAGAGCCTAGCACAGCACCAATACCAGTTCTACCAGATTGCCTTCCAAAATCTGATGTTATACATGCGAAGTATACTTTATTTTCTCCTGCAGGCCCTATCGTCAAGCATGAAATCGATCTGTCATTTAAGTCCCTCTTAATTACTTCCTCTGTCTCGATAGAACCTAGACCCCACAAGTGCTCAGCTCTTTCAATGCTTATATCGCCATCGAAGACCTTTATGTAAACTGGCTCATTGCTTGAACCCTCTATTATCAGAGCGTCGAAGCCAGCTTGCTTTAGCTCAACACCAAACCTTCCTCCAACATTGCTATCTCCATAGGCCCCCGTTAAGGGGCTCTTAGAGCACAACGTGGTTTTACCAGTTCCAGTGAAGTAGGCTCCGGTTAAGGGTCCAGTTGCGATTACAACCTTATTCTCGGGAGAAAAGGGGTCTATACCCCTCGGGACCTCGCTCCATATTATCTTAGCCCCCCAACCTCTTCCACCTATGTAGTTCATCACTAGCTCATCACTCAACTCTTCAACCCTAATTTTCCTACTCGTGAGATCGACTCTAGCGATTCTATTCATGTAACCTCCTCTAACCATCATGTCTATCACGCTCTACACGTTAACTACCTTAAGAACTTCCATGGGACACATCTTAACGCATTGAGGATCTCCACTACATAAATTGCATATAAGGGGACCTCTGACATCACGATGAAAGAATATGGCCTCAAAGGGGCATACGGAAGCGCAAGCTCTGCATAGTGTACATAGAGTCTCATCGACCTCAATCCATCGACCATTAAACTTTAAAGCACCTGTGGGACAGGTTTTGATGCATGGCTTCTCCTCACAAATTCTGCATACTTTAACGCGAACCTTCACGTCATCCTTAAGAACTATCATTTCTGCCCTTATCATCGCCTTCTTCGGATTATTAGCTTTAAAGCGTCTTAGAGCGCACGTAAGCTCACATACGCCGCATGCAGCGCACTTCTCTTCTAGTACCTCCAGCTTCATCTAAAGGACCTCTTACTGAGAGAGTAAAGACATCATTAAATAGGTTTAAAGCCTTTTCCCCAGCTCCTAGCGATATTGTTAAGAGCCAGTTAACAGCTATCAAAGTGAGTACTATGGGTGATAGCAGAGAAGCAATCATCACTCCTGAGACTCTTGAATACCTATCTGAGCTTGCAAGGCTAAGGTTGACGGAGAGCGAGAAGAAGATTATTCTAAGAGATTTAAACAGAATATTGGAGTACTTCAGCATCATAGATGAAGTTGAAGTAGCCGATGTAGAACCAGCTTTCCACGTGTTAAACGTTTCAAACGTCATGAGAGAGGATGAAGTGGGTGGAGACAGCTTAACGCAAGGCGAGACATTAGCAAATGCTGGTCACAAAGAAGAAGGTTACATCAAGGCCCCGAGGATGGTGTAGCAAGTGGACGTTACCTCATTGACTGCGAAGCAGATAGTCAAGTTAGTTTTGACTGGTTCACTGAGCCCAGTAGATGTAGTAGAGACTTATCTTGATAGAGCGAAGAAGCTTAACCCCAAAATAAATGCCTTCATAACGATAGCTGAAGAACATGCGAGAAGAAGTGCTGAAGAACTTGAGAAGCGCTTGAAAAAGGGTTTCCCTGGGAAGCTTATTGGCGTTCCAATAGCTGTGAAGGACGTTATATCAACTAAGGGGATAGAGACCACTTGTGCATCAAAGATATTGAAAGGCTACGTTCCTCCTTACGACGCCACAGTAATAAGGAGACTTAAGGCTGAGGGAGCGATAATCATAGGGAAGACGAACATGGACGAGTTTGCTATGGGCTCTTCGACGGAGCTAAGCGCTTACGGGCCCACGAGAAACCCATGGAACTTAGAGAGGGTCGTCGGAGGCTCGTCTGGTGGAAGTGGAGCAGCAGTAGCAGCGAGAATGGCGCCTATAGCGCTGGGATCAGATACTGGAGGCTCAATAAGGTGTCCAGCATCCTTCTGCAACATAGTTGGCTTAAAGCCAACTTACGGCACCGTTAGCAGGTACGGTCTGATATCTTATGCTTGCAGTCTTGAGCAAATAGGGCCTATGACTGTGGACGTCAATGACTGCGCATTATTGATGGAAGTCATTACCGGCAAAGACTGCTTTGACTCAACAATGATAGACTACAAGTTTAAGTGGACTCCGAGAGAAGTGAAGGGCCTGAGGATGGCAGTACCTAAGGAGTTTTTCGGTGAAGGAACTGACGAAAGAGTCGCTAACAGAGTGTGGGACATTATAAAGCTGTTGGAGTCTCACGGAGCGATCTACGAGGAGATATCCTTCCCACTAGCTCGCTACGTCCTTGCCTGCTACTACATTATAGCAATGTCTGAAGCCAGCTCGAACCTAGCTAGGTATGACGGAGTAAGGTACGGTCCTCCATGCGACTTATCGTTGCCTTGGTACGACTCTTACTCAAAGATTAGAGGTGAAGGTTTCGGAATAGAAGTTAAGAGGAGGATAATACTAGGCTGTTTTGCTCTCTCAGCTGGCTATTACGGAAGATACTACCTCAAGGCCTTGAAGCTTAGGACGATGATAAGGAATCATGTACTCTCAATACTGAAGAGCTTCGACGTCATAGTGACTCCGACAACTCCATTCCCTCCATTCAAGATAGGTGAGAGGGTGGAAGATCCGCTAGCTCTCTACATGGCTGATGTAGATACTGTTGTAGCGAATTTAGCAGGAGTGCCAGCGATATCGGTTCCAGCAGGCTTCATTGATGGGCTACCGGTAGGAGCACAGTTCATGGCTAACCACTGCTGTGAAGACTTACTGCTGACAGTAGCGAAGTGCATCCAGGATGAAACTAACTTCCACACTAAGGTCTCTAAGGAGGTAAGGTTATGAGCGACATCAAAGTGAAGATAGGGCTTGAGTGCCACTGCCAAATGACAAGCTTAAAGACTAAGCTCTTCTGCAGGTGCCCAGCTGACTATAGAGGGAAGCCGCCGAACACGAATGTGTGCCCTACATGCCTAGGACTTCCAGGTTCTCTCCCATACTTGAATAGAAGGGCAGTCGAGGAGGCGATCAAGGTAGCTCTTGCACTGAACTGCAAGATAAATAGGAGAATGGTCTTCTATCGAAAGAACTACTTCTACCCAGATTTAAGTAAGAACTTTCAGATTTCTCAGTACGATTACCCGTTAGCAGTTGACGGTCAGGTAACGATAAACGTCAATGGCAC
The DNA here is from genome assembly GCA_004347965.1 of Candidatus Nezhaarchaeota archaeon WYZ-LMO8. Taxonomy (GTDB): domain Archaea; phylum Thermoproteota; class Methanomethylicia; order Nezhaarchaeales; family WYZ-LMO8; genus WYZ-LMO8. The sequence goes on along the minus strand of QNVF01000049.1, from coordinate 2,947 downwards.
CGACAAGGTTATTAGGATAAAGAGGGTCCACATAGAGGAAGATCCTGGAAGAATAGTGTACAAGGGAAGCATAGAATCATCACCCTACACTCTAGTGGATTACAATAGGATGGGGATTGCCTTACTTGAGGTCGTAACTGAGCCGGACATGGAGACACCCACCGAGGCAAAGGCTTTCCTACAAGAATTGAGGTCCATACTGGAGCATCTAGATGTCTCTGATGGAAGCCTTGAGGGTTCCATGAGGTGTGACGCCAACATCTCAATTGAGGGAGGAAGTAGGGTCGAAATAAAGAACATAACCTCCTTCAAGGAGGTGGAGAGGGCTTTATCATACGAAATCATAAGGCAGCGAAATCTATTGAGAAGAGGGGTTCAAGTGAAGAGAGAGACAAGACATTGGGACGAAGTAAGAAGAGTAACTGTAGCTCTTAGGGCTAAGGAGGAGGAGATGGATTACAGGTACTTCCCAGAGCCGGATCTAGTACCAATAGAGATAGCCGACGAAATGATCAAGAAGATCAAGGAACAGCTACCAGAGCTACCAGCAACTAGGCGGATTAGGTTAGTAAAGCAATACGGCTTGACAGAGTACGAAGCTAGAGTCTTAACCTCAGACAAGCACCTAGCAGACTTCTTCGAGAAGCTGGTCTCGATCCACGGGAATCCGAAGATCGATTGCAACCTTGTGATAAACGAGCTATTGAGATTGCTCAATGAGAAGAACATAGGCGTAAGGGACCTCAAGTTCACGCCACTAGAAGTATCTGAGCTACTAAGAATGGTTGATGAGGGGACCATAAGCTGGAAGTCTGCAAAGTACGTTTTAAGAAAGATGGTTGAAACCGGGGAGCATCCCAGAAAGATAGTTGAAATTGAAGGGATAAGGAGGATAGCAAGCATTGAAGAAATAGAGAAGTACGTGGACATGGTCTTTGAGAAGTATCGAGAAGACGTGGAGGAAGCCTTAAGAGAACCGAAGGTCGTGCATAAACTTGTAGGTGAAGTATTAAAAGAGACCAAGATGCTTGCAGATCCCAAGATAACGTTTCAGATAGTATCTAAGAGGATAGAAAAACTAAGAGAGCTAAAAAAATAAATTGAAAGCTCTCTTAAGCTTCACCTTCAATGACTCTATCAATGGACCAGGCACTCATTTCCTTCATGTTTTCTAACAGACTTGCAAGCTCTTCATCAGCTTTAGGATCATTCTTCGATGCTACGAGAACTAAGATCGCAACCCTCTTCATAACCCTCAACCACCCTTTTCTATCTCGAATATCGCTACATCCTGAGCCTTAGTGGGCAATGTTCTAAGCCTAATACCAAGCAGAGCCTCTAAGTATCCTTGAATTAGAGGTGCTGGGATACTCAAGTTACTCGCCAATATCTTGTCGTCAGCCCTCCTAAACACCCCCCAGCCCATGTTCTTCAGAAACTCAAAGACCTCCTCCCAAGACCCACCCTCAATGAGCTTAAAGCCCAAGTTAGCAATCAAGTGATCTCTCAGTATGTAACCAGCTCTACGACCAGCCTCTACGAGCTTCTCGCCATCAACCTCCTTAGCAACCTCAAATAGCCCCTCAACGTTTAAGAAGACTAGCTTAACCGAGCCTAACTGATACCTCGGAGGATTCCAATCCTCCATCGTGAACATCCTGTAATAACGTAGAGCCTCTAGAACCACCTCTTTACGGCTCCTCTTAACCCCCCTAGCAATCAAGTCATCCAAATAATCAATAATATCCTTTGGAATATCAACAGTAGTTAATGGCATGAAATGCTACAGATATAGAGATATATTAACAGATATCTTTTAAAAATTCGAATTATCTTCACACCTTTACATTGTAAAAAAGAAAGGAGAAGATGAAGCCCATTAAGATATTTTGTAAACAATCGTTTAAAAATTTCCAATACAAGCTCAATTACATTTAAACATTTAATATAAAAATTGCATTTAAAAATTGGCTACTACATAATTACTGGGCGTTTCAAGTATCGATCCTTTCAAGTAATTCGCATGTAATATTCTATAATATTTTAATTTATAATGCAGTATTGTTTTTCTTTTACTTTTTCCAATAACTCTTCGGTGTTCTATATGGTTCCGGGACCAATTCCAATGCCACCACTTTAAAGGTTGATAAAAAGAAAAAATTTTATTTATGAATATTTAACTATCTTTCGTTATGAATGTAACTATTTACAAGTCCAGTTTTCATTACACAAAACAAATGTCCAATTTTATAGAATCTTGTTTTCAAGGCGGCTTAATCTCAATTAAGGATTTAGCTTTCCTTCTTAATGTTTCACAATCATATGTTTACCACATGTTTAAGAAGCTAAGAGATGACATGTATTTTGCTGTGAAAGCTGTACCAGACTATGAGAGGATAAAGCTGCAACTATTTGGCTGTTTTCTTCCTATAGAATCGATGTTACATCGTGATATAGTGTTAAAGTCCTTATCTCAAAACGATTACGTAATCTATGTTGCCTCCTACTATGGGATGAGTAAGGGAATTCATTGTGTCTTCCTAATACCTTGTGGTTTAGAAAGTGACCTTACATCATTCTTAGAAGTGCTTCGATGCTATGGTATAATAGAGGATTATTTGATTCGACCTGTGATAACGACTAGGAACATCGTAATGGGTTTTGAGTGGTATGATTTCTCCAAGGATGTATGGTGCTTTAAGTGGCCGTCCCTGTTAAATGACGTAATTTCAAATATTGATTCTGAACATTTAGATATGCTTCACGACCTTAAAACCTCAGCATCAAGTACTACCTTCGACTTCTATGACCTACTAATACTTCATCACTTAGAGTACGACGTATTTACGAACATCGGAGCTTTAGCATCAAAAGCAAGGACAACACCTCAAAATTTAAGTTATCACTATAGAAACCACGTTCACAAACTAGTGAAGTTAATTAGACC
>QNVF01000048.1 GCA_004347965.1 Candidatus Nezhaarchaeota archaeon WYZ-LMO8 | reverse complement strand
TTTGCCAACAATATCTAGTCTCTTCGCTCTAACTTCACTCTTTAGGTAGTCAATGTTTTTTGAGCTCAAGATGGCCAAGGCCCCCTCTTCAGCTTTAATTATTAAGTCTACGTAATCCTCAACGTTTAAATCAAGCTCTTTACGCATGTATTGCACTCTACGAACTATCTCTCTAACGAGGGCCTCTGCCTCCAACTCTCTATCACGCGTCGTGTTCAGGCATACGAGCATATACTTGCCTAGGGCGAAGACCCACTTACCATCTCCCCCTTCTCCAATCACCTCTATGTCCTCATTATCTAAGTAAACCTCTTCACCCTCTAAGTTAATGCTCATTTTGCCGTGAGCGCAAAGTTCTCTTAAAGCGTCTTCAAGGCTAATCATATCCAGCACATCATGTAAGCGTGTAGCTTTTTCTCTAAGTTTTCTTCCAACATTTTCTCGAACCCTTATTTTTAGTCTTACATAACTAGGTATCTTGTCAGTTATGGTTACATTCCTGGCATTAGCTTGTTCTTGAAGTACGCGTTGGAAGATCTTTAACTTTTTAGCTAATTCCTCATTAAAGAGGACAACAACCACCTCAGATACCGGCCATCTACTCTTGAGCTTAGCTTTCTGCCTAGCATTAGCTATGAGGGTCAGAGAGTTCATGAGTTGTCTCGCTACCTCTTCAAGCTCCTTATTAATGAACTTATGTTCCACTGATGGCCACTCCAGCATGAATATACTGTCCTCCTTCACGTCACTAACTTTCCTCATGAACTCTAAGTATAGCCATTCTGCTAGGTGTGGAGTGAATGGTGCAAGTAATCTTAAAGCTCTATCAAGGACATAGTACAAGACGCCATACGTCATCAACTTTTCTACATCTTCCTCCTCTAACCACACTCTTCTCCTGATGAACCTTATGTAGCCATGGCTTAAGTCTTCAATTAAGAAGTTTACGATAGCCTTTGCAGCCTCGTGGATGTTAAAGTTTTCGATGTTTGAAGTTACTTGTTCTATCACCGTTTGGATTCTTGAAAGAACCCATCGGTCCTCTGGACCTAGCTTTTCGAGAAAGCTTTCTATGGGGTGTTTTGTGTAATTGAACTTATCGAGCTCCATGTAAGTACTAGCAAACTTAAAGACATTGAATATCGTATTCAATAAGCGTTTAAAGGCTTTTAGCTCATCAACGTCAAAGTTTAACGATTCCCAGGGAGCAGCTTTCATAACTAAATACAAGCGTAATGGGTCTGCACCTTCTTTCTCTATGACGTCCAGAGCCCACACAACGTTTCCTTTGCTTTTTGACATTTTTTGGCCCAATTTATCAAGCACGTGTCCTTGACATAGCACGCTCTTATATGGGGACTTACCAAAGAGCATTACGCTTGTAAATATCAATGAGAAGAACCATCCTCTTGTCTGATCTACCGCCTCAGTTATGAAATCATAAGGGAAAACCTTCTCGAATAAGACCCTATCTTCTAGGTAATTGACGCTAGCTGCATGTGCTACACCAGAATCAAGCCAACAATCTAAGACGTAAGGCTCTCTTCTCATTTCGCCTCCACAGTTAGGACATTTAAGCTTCACTGCATCTATCCAAGGTCTATGTAGATCTATGTTAGTCTCTATAGGAGTTAAAGCCAGCCTCTTGAGTTCTTCAAGGGATCCAACGCAGACCCTAGCATTACAGCTAGTACAAGTCCATACGTTTAATGGTGAGCCCCATATACGTGAGCGCGATATGCACCAGTCTCTTGCATTAATTATCCAGTTATGAAACCTAGCTTCACCAGCCCAAGGAGGAACCCACCTCACCCTTCTATTCTCCTCTAGGATCACGCTCTTGATGGGTTCTATCCGTAAGAACCATTGTTTATCAGCTCTATAGATCAGGGGAGTATCGCATCTCCAACAGTGAGGATAATCATGAACTACGGTTCCCTCATAAACCAACAATCCTTTCTTCCTTAAGTCCTCAATTATTAGCTTGTTAGCATCCTTCACGTACATGCCCCTATACTTGCCAGCCTCATGAGTGTAAACACCATTGACATCAACTGGACAAAATATGGGTAAAGAGTATCTTCTGCCTATTTCGAAGTCCTCTGGTCCATGAGCTGGAGCTATATGCACGCAACCACTTCCTTCCTCCATACTGACTCCTTGATCGCAAGTTATCACGTGAGAATGTTCATGCATTTTATGCTCTGGCACCTCATCAAGCAATGGATGTAGATACCTAGTACCTTCAAGCTCTGAGCCAAGAAGTCTTCTAATTAATTTATACTCTCTCACTCTAACTTCCTTCATGACTTTCTCTAAGAGCTTTTCAGCTAAAATCCATCTCTCACCTTGTACTTCAACCTCGACATAACCTTCATCGGGATGTAGACACACAGCCTCATTTGCAGGTAGTGTCCAAGGAGTTGTGGTCCAAATGATTACGTACGTGGAGTTCTGACTTAGTAGCGGGATCTTCACATAAATTGATGGATCTTCAACGCTTGCATAACCCAATGCCACTTCTTGATCAGATAAAGGTGTTTCACAGCGAGGGCAAAACGCTATAACTTTGAGATCTTCAACCAACAATCCCTTCTCGTATGCTTGCTTTAAGGCCCACCATATGAACTCTATGTACTCCCTCTTTCTAGTCTCGTAAGCGTTATCATAGTCTAGCCATAGCCCTAATAACTCCGATGACTTCCTCCAATGACTCATGTAGTAGTTCACGAGCCTATTACACTCCTCTACAAACTTCTCGTAACCCACGAGCTCTATGTCCTTCTTGGTCCTCAATCCCAGGCTCTTCTCAGCTTCAAGTTCAACCGGTAAGCCTTGAGTATCCCATCCAGCACGGCGCCACACATCAAATCCCTGCATTAGCTTAAACTTGATGACAACATCCTTGAGCGTTCTACCTCTTGCATGACCAACGTGCATGAAACCATTGGTTGTAGGGGGGCCCTCCAAGAAGCTAAAGAGCTTTTTACCTCTCCTTGCATCAAAACACTTGCTTATTAAGCCCCCCTCATTCCAGTAACTTCTTATGTATTGTTCAATTCTTGTAGGCTCATAATACTTTAACTTCACACTCATCACTCCTAAGCTTACCCTACTCATCTCCTCAAGCATCTTTTCTCTTCTTGCGTAATGGTTTGCTAGCCCTAATACTAAAGCTATTAAAAAACTTTAAACTTTAGTGGGATAAACTTAAAGTTAATTGCGAGCTAGAGGTGTCATGTTATTCATAAGGGTTTCATGGTATACGGGCAAGGCTCGCGAAAGGATCTCAAAAGCCGTGCTAAGCATCCTAGCTCAAAGACCTCCATGAAGACCATTAGGCAGACCGGTAAAACGATATGGTGGTATGAGAGTCTACTTAAGCACAAGCTTCTCCTTGTTGTCTTAATGCTTGGTTTGTCTTACCTTCTAGGTGTTTGGCTTAGAACATTACCAGCCTTCTCAGAGCAACAAGTGCTTACAGGTGATGATCCCTACGTACACCTTAGATATGCAGAGTGCTTATTAGATAATGGTTCTCTACCCTCTAACGACACCTTAAGGTATTACCCCGAGGGCTTCGACCCTAGACAAGAGCTATTATTGGTCCCATGGTTTATAGCGGGCTTCTCTTGGTTAACGGGTTTACGACCTCTCGATATTGCCATTTGGCTACCTGCTTTCTTTGCCCCCCTAATCGTAGTACCCATCTATTTTATTAGTAAGAAGATTACGGGTTCCAGGTCTTCTGGAGTTATAGCAGCCTTCTTAGCAGCTTCAGCACCAGCTTTCATCCTCAGATCCTTTGAAGGCTTCTGCGATAAGGAAGCCTTCACGACGCCATTAATGTTTGCCGCTTTAACCCTAGCCTTCACATCATTTAATACAATTATGAAGGTTGCAACTGAAGGATATAAGAAGACCTTCACAATCTCAATCATACTATCTCTTCTCTCAGGCATATTAATAGGAGTATCAGCTCTTGGATGGGCAGGCTATCTCTTCACGTACCTAGTCTTAGCAGCATATGCTTTACTAATGCTTTTCTTTGGTGAAGATTCAAGAAACCTCGGCTTAATCTTCATACCCTATTTGATCGTAATGGTTGTATCAGGTACATTCGTCGCTTTCTCAACAGCTAGGTACGGTGGTCTAAGCTTCTTTTGGTCTGTAACATTTCTAATACCAATAGGTGCATCTTTACCATTAATTGCTTTAAGATGGTTAAAAAGAAGGTTTGTTGTACCCCTAGTTATCGCCCTTATGGTAGCCGTGGTGATTGTAGAGTGGAGCTACGTTGCTGGGCTTATCAACTGGCTCTTCGGTAGTAAAGGGTTAGTTCGCTTAACAGTTGCTGAGTCTAAACAACCTACACTTTTTGATGTATGGAATCAAGTTGGCTTCCCTATAATACTCGCCATACTTGCTTTAGTGCCAAGAGACGTTAAGGACCCAACATCTAGGAACAACTACCTCTTCTTGCTTTCAATGTTCGCTGTATCTGCTATTTTAGCTAGCTCGGAGATTAGGTTGCTGATGTTCTTGTCACTGACAGCGTCCATTATGGCTGGAGCTACACTATCAAGGATTATAGACTACTGCAGCTCTAAGCTCCTCGTTAAGAGGAAGAAACGTCTCGAGCTAAACGAAAAAGCTCTTCTAGGTCTTGCTCTCTCCATAATATTAGCAGCTCTCGTAGTCTCATCAACGTTCGCTATCCCCACATACTCTATTGAGAACGGCCCGATAACCAGTCATGCAACAATCTATAAAAGCTTAGGCATGAGCGGTTACTCCCAATGGCTTCAAGCTTTAGATTGGCTTAAGGAGAATACAACCTCAGGCGCAATAATAATCTCTTGGTGGGATTATGGTTATATGATACAATACTATGCCAATAGGACGACGGTTGTCGATCCAGGTAACTTCTATGAATGGAGAAACGTTGTTGTAGCAAAGTTCTTTATGTCAAGTGATGAGAATGAGGCTCTGAACATTTTAAATCAGAGCTTCGGGTTGGAAGGCAAGGAGGTCTACGTAATTGTCTCGCTTGAAGAGATCCCCAAGAGTCACGCTATAGCATTCATAGCTGGCTACCCAACGCCACCTTTCCAGCTTCAATTAATTATGGGAGCGTGGAGGTGGGTAATAAGTGACCCTAATGCTATCTTAACAAGGCTCGTTTTGGGTATAGAGGGTCTACAATCCGATGCTTCCAACATCATTCCATCCTTAAAGCACTTTGAGAAAGTGTATTGCAATTCGTATGTAGCGTTGTATAGAGTGATGTGGGAGCTCACTTAGTTGATCTCAACAAGCTAGCTTTCAAATAGCGGGTTCTATGAAGTTTCAAAGGATGTTCGTCTGAGCTATTGAGTTCTTACAAAAACCACATTGGATAAGCAACATTAACCTTCAAGCTCAATATAGTGTTCCATAAAGCTAAGCATTAGATTACCATTCGTGTACATATAATTCGTAGTCGATAATTAGTTCACGAAGGAGGTTAACCTTCTTGCATTCTAGCTTTCATCCTGTATACTATGTACTTATCATGGGGTGAATACCTAGGTGGATGAGGGCTTTTCAAAGATCCACCGCAATAAGGACACTTATCATGGTGTAACGTGTACCTTCTACAATTCGTGCACCTCATTAAGAGACTTCTCATTCACGCTCACTTCCTCGGTTCTTCAAGTACTCTCCCCTGTCCTCCCTCTTTTGTGATGACTTCCAAAGCTATGCTTGCAACCTCCTTTAACGCATTCTTAAGACCTTTGTAGTCCTCTGCCATAGCATCAATTCTATATTTTGGTGCACCGTCAGCGTAAATCTTAATCTGATAGCCCTTAGCCTTCGCGAAGTTTAGGGCTTCAATTAAAGCTTTTTTTATTGCTTCAACTCCTCTAGGTCCATGACATTTCAGTTCAAGAACCATAGACATCTTGACTTGCGGTATCTCTATGTGCTCCTTAGCTATCTCGGCTAAAGTCTCTGCCCACTCTTTAGTGAGACCAGCATTGATTAATGTCTCCACGCCTCTCCTAGCAGCTTCTTCAAGCCCAGCGTATATCTCACCATAGTAATCTTCAAGCTTCCAGCCAGCTTCGTTGTAGGCCTCATCAAGTGTCCTACTCAACTTCTTTGCGGCAAAGTTGAGTAAGACTTCAGCTTTTTTTGCCCTCTTCCACTCAAGAACTTTTCTATCTCTTTCAACGTCGGCCACTCTCTTCAAGGAAAGATCTATGTGCCCTTTTGATGCATCTACCCTAATAACCTTGAACGCCGTCTTTTGACCTTCACGTATTACATCCCTTATGTTATGAAACCAAGAAGATGATACCTCATTTAATGGTAAGTAGGCTCTCTTATTACCATACTCGTCAAGGGTTATGTAAGCACCTTTGTCAAATACTTGCACTACGGTCCCAATAACTATTTCTCCTTGCTGTGGCCACTCTCTCCTCTTTCTTACCACTTTCCTCACCCATATCTTGCTTTCATCCAAATTCACTGACTTTCCTTCCTTCTATCTTAGCTTTCCCACCTCTTGGTTTTGCTAATAGTCTTCCACAAACAAAGCAATGAACATAAGTTGAAGCGTGACTAAAGATTGCCTGCGTGTTACCACAATCCGGGCACCTTACATTATAGAACTTTGACTTAGGCATAGGAACGAGTTCTCTTCTCTTCTTGACCATAGATGACATCACTCCCTAACAACTTCTACGATCTCTAGCTTCTTCAATCTTATACCCTTTTTATGCAGCATGTAGCCGCACTTCTTGCACGTTAGCTTTAAGACTTGCTTCTTAGTAACCTTAGCAAACCTTTTTTGTTCAGGCTTCCTCTTACTACCATACCCCCTCTTCTTCCTAGCATATCTTCTCTCTCCTTGAGCTAAGGACCTCCTTTTCCCTGCTTTGTACAACGTTACGCTATGGGTTGTGTGAGCCTTGCACCTTGGACAATACGTGTTGATCTCCTTAGGCACCTTCATGCTTCTCACCTTGTACCTATCTCATCTGCTAACCCTAGATCGATGAGCACTTTACCAGTTCGCTTATTTATAAAGATTACATCTTCTGGATTAAGTTTAGGTAGTCCGAGTCTGCTGGCAGTGGCTTCATCCAAGCCCTTCTTCAACAAGAATAAGCCCTTCTCTTCAGACTGACTTTCCAGACTTTCTACCTTCACATTAAGCTCTGCGAGCTCGAATGCTTTTCTAAGATTGTTGTAGCAAGCATTTTCCTCAGGTGGTAGTCCCTCTATGACGTTTCCATCCATGACCTCCATAACCATTTTCCTTGCTCTTACCTTTCTAATCGCCGCCAAGACTTTCTCTAAAATTTTAACTTCTTCCTCCCAGATCGTTCGCTGAACATCGCTGACCTCATTGCTTTTCCTTACTTTTAACGAATGAACATAACTTAAAGCCTTATCGTAAAAGCTCTGAGGTAAGGATAGAGCTTTTTCATCGTGTAGTTCTTGGAGGAGGATGTTAAGTAGTTTCTTGAGCATCAATTAAAACACCTCATTA